>CACYXJ010000004.1 GCA_902778375.1 uncultured Erysipelotrichaceae bacterium | reverse complement strand
TCCTCTCTAAATCGGCTGAGCCTACATAAGGAGTAAGTAATCGTCTTGCCTGCCGGCTGTTTATAGGGAGGTGTCCCTGATGATATTGACTCAGCCAATTCGCCGGCACGAAAAAAAGACGAGCCGCCATCACTCGTCCTTTTTCACCACATACATGATATCAGTTTCAAACGGGGCAGACGGGTCACTTTAAGTCAAAGAACCTATAAACCCTGTGCTTTGCACTGTCACTGAATTCATAATTAAGAATACGCTGCGTGCATCTTGCCCATGAATCACCCATCAGATAGTGTGCTCTTATGATTGCTCTGAGTTCATGATCATCCAATGTTTCCAGCCAGTTTTCAATGAAGTCTAATTCTGCAGCCAATTCCTGGGTCAGTTCTTTCAGCCTTTCCTCCCTTCTCATAATCTTGGCAACAGCTGCAGCTGTAGGATCTCCAGGTGTTGTGCTGTGAGATTCAGAAGATTTAGGAGAAGAGATGGGGTAGTACAGCAGATCTATCTCTCTCATGATCTCGTCCTTTTCCTTCTGAATGCCACGAAATGCCCTCAGACGTTCAATTGTCATTTCCATTCCTTCTCCCTCCTTTTCTTTCAAAGCAAGTAACCTGAAAGGGTTTGCCACTGATACAGCAACAGTCAGCAGCAACTCTGCCGCCTCAGTCATTCCCCTTTCCTCTCCTCCCCTTTTTCTGCTGTCTTCGCCGATAAAATCCGCAAGGTTTATCGTATGGCGGGTTAGTGCCAACAGGCATACCGCTATACTCGTCACATCCCCACCATTCATCCTCACAATCTTCATGAACAATGGTGTTGAATACACACGTATAACAGGACGTCGGCTTTCTTATTTCGTTCTTATACTTTGTCATTCTTCTTTATCTCTTTCCAAGTATTGAGAAGTGATTTCAATTGCTCTGCATATTCAAGCCATAAGAGTGCCTCGGCATCTTTGATATGCTGCTCAAGCCAACTGATTGGTATGGCATCTACTGTAGGTTCATTCCAGATAATGTGAGTGTCTATGAAATCGTGATCTTCGTAACCTTTTAAAAGGTGGGCTTCATCAATCAACCGTGTCACGATTCCCCATCCTCATAAATCGCATCGAATTTTTCAGCCAGGGTTTTAATAAACTCTTCAAACGCTTCATCCGCCTCTTCCCAGGGCTTAATATGACTGATATATACGAAACCATATTTTTTCATCACTTCACCTTTTGTCATTTCCTATCACTCACCCTGGCATATCCAATGTGCCTTAATTCATTTCGCATCATTTCAGGTGATACGGAATCCTCCGGAAGAAAATTTGATTTTTCAATCAGCCGGCATAATCTCTGGATCCCGATTTCACCGCGTTGGTAGCTCATCATGTTCTTTCGATCTTCCTGGACAGCTGTACCTCCGCTGTAGAACGGAATTCTATCTTCAGGAAATTTCTCAATTCTCTTTTCCTGTATTTCTTTGATTTTTTCGTTACCCATATGTTTTCTCTGCCTTCTTTATTCATCATTTCTGACTTTTAACTGAATCATACTTATGTTAAAAAACGATAATCCCGCCAAAATAATCACAAAGCCTTTATTCATAGGCTTTTCGCTTCTTTCCTCTGTTTTCGCTTTTAACAAAAACATTATGTTAAAAGTCAGGGCTTAATAGTATTTAGACAGGTACCCGATCGACTCTCTGACTTTCTCCACTTCCGACTCTTCCAAGCATATGTATCGCATCGTTTCTTCTGCAGAATTGTGCATCAGCAGATTCTGGACCAGAAGCAGATCATGTGTCTCATCGTACATCCATCTGCCAAAGCTCTTTCGAAGAGAGTGGCAGGCAATGATGTACTCAATATTCGCCTTCTTGGCCAAGCCTTTGATCATGTGCCAAGCTGCCTCACGAGTCATGATGTCATTCTGTGATCCCATTTTTCTCAGAAACATATAGTCATTGTTTTTGAAACCGTAGAACTCTATGTATTCTTTCAGGATCCGGTAAACATCCTCTTGCATACGATACTGCATGCGCTTCCCGGTCTTATGTTCCGTGAGAGTGACTTCGCCACCGGCAAAGTCCCTGGGAATGCTTTCCAGAAGAGTGGTGATCCTCATGCCGGTATTCACACCCAGCAGCAGAATGATGTAATTCCTGTACCAGCGATAATAAGCTGCGGAATGTGGATTAAATCGGTCTCTTTCATTCAGGCAGAGCCTGATCATTTCTTCCCAGTCATCTCTTTTGATGTATTTGACCACTTCCCGGCCATGCCGGTGAATCGTTTTCCTGGCATAGCTGGAATTCTTAGGATTAATCCTTTTCGGGATCCTCTTCCGTGACATAATCAATCTCCCCGGCAATCATTTCATCTTTGCCTGTATTTCTTTGATCTTCCGGATCTGTTCTTCAGAAGCCGGTTCTGCCGGCGGCAGTGTTCCGCCCATCTGCTGCTGGATGTAATCGGGAACCGGCATCTGGATCCGGCCGCCGTTGCCTGTATATGGCCCCTTATTCTGTTGCTTATCCAGCCAGTTTGTAATAAATCTGCTGATTCCGGATCTGCTCTTTCTGCGCTTAGGATTATCCAGGCACCATTGCCGCATCCGTGCAAATTCTCTATTGATGTCCACATTGCCGTATAACCGGCGCCATTCTTCATAGCGACGTAGAGTCGGCTTCCATTCGGTCCCATCGTTGAGAATCAAAGCTGAAACATCTGCAAGCGGTTCTGGCTGCTTGGAGCGATTGTCAGAATCGCTCTGAGCAATAGTATTTTCTATACCTAAACCTATATCTAAACCTAAATCTATATCTGAGGATCCGGATTGGATCCGTTTTGGTTCCATTTTGGAACCAGTCAATGTATAGGACTTGTTTTCCTTTATTTCCAATGAGTGCAGTTCATCTGTATATTTCGTTGGATGATATCTGTCTCCTTTGATCGTGTTATGCATCCGCCAGTGTTTGATCACAATCACTCCGCTTTCGAAAATGATTACGAACCTCTTCACGATCAGAAGTTTCATATCATCTTCACCGGCGCCGATCATCCTCATGATCAGCTTCGGCTTATCTATGAATCCATCATCATCAGCTCGTAGATTAAGATGAAAATACAGCGCCTGTGCCGATAACGGCAAACTCAGGAAAGCATCTGTGTCCAAAACATCGAGTCTGAACATTCGTTTCTGTGCCATTTGTCTCCCTTTTCTGTTTCGGTGTCGTTTGCCAACCTTGCAGGAACTATGCCTGCATCTCCTGTTTTCCTTCCGAATATGACAACAGCCGCCGCTTGCACCAGAATGACAGGTTAGACCAGAACCTTTCTTTCCATAGTTATTTTTGGGAAATGGCGACGGCTGTTCTCACCGTTATTCGACCAAGTCTGACAATTTGCAGACCGGTTTCTTCAGATCAGTGGCTTTCACATGGTTCTTTTTCAGATATGCAAACCACCGATGCGTTGATGTCTGTTCCTTCACGTTGTCTACATGATCGTGTGTATATGCCGCATCGAGGATCCGGTCGAGTGCTTCATGCAGTTGCCCTTTCCGGATCTTTCTGTCCGCCGAGCCCATACACATATTTTCTGAGCTTGTCATATTTGGCATTGGCATCAGGTACAATACCGTTTCTCTGCCTTGCCACCGAATGTATGTCCAGGCCTTGATTTTTATCACTCTTGTCTCTGAGTGACTGACTTCATAGACTGCGTTCGGGAAGTTGATTCTGTATGCCTTGCCGGCATATGTGACGATTCGTTTGTGTTCCGGGATCCGGAATACCGCTTTTCCATTGCATGCGGCTATTTCTGTCGAGTCGATCATTCTGGGCTTGCCGCGAGATATTTCGTCCGGTACTTTCCTTTGCAGGATCTTATAGAACTCCCAGAGGGACAGACTTTTCCATATTTCCTCGGAATTGTCCTTGACCTGCAGCAGTTCTACATCCGGACATTTCGTGTCAATCCGGCAGATCAGCTGAGTCATAGCAGCACCTGCCTTTCTGTCTGTTTCGCTGTCATCAGATCTATGATCAAATCTGCTTGATACATGTAGTTATTTCTGTCTTTGCTCATCAAGTTCACGGCCCGCTTCACTTTTGTGTCCGGCCGTCTCAGAACCGGTATGTCCTCGATCATCTCAAGCAGTTCAGAAGCCGAATTGATGAGATCCGTTTCCATGTAAGTGCTGTCATCGTAGTTATAAAGGACTTCGTTCGTGACAGCCCAGCCATACGCTGTTTTTATTAAGGGAATGTCCGGGAACAGACAGTCGCTCAGTTGATGGACCGTTGCCTCATCGCAGCTGTCTTTAAACCAGAGAATGAAATATGCGCCGCTTGTGTCATCACTCCAGAACAGATCTTCTGATTTGATATAATGCCCGCTTTCGTCCTTTGCAGAGCCAGGAGCATCGCACCTGATCACAGAGTCGGACAGATCCTCATGCTGCAGCAGACCGAACTCTTTGGCCATCCAGTCGCGAAGGCTCTGGAATGCCTCCAGTTCATATTCCGAGACTTTCTCTTCGCCTTCAGCGACATGGCAGATATAGTCAGCAATCACCAGCGACCTGTCGCTGTCACAGTTGACTCCCCACTCCGTTGTGGGAAACAGGCAGTCTATGAATGCATAGATCACCGGGTTTACCCAGCCGTAAACATTCTTGTATCTGAGAGTGTCTTCTCCGAGAAGGTCAAACAAGTCGATTTTCGGAAAGAAACTCCTGAAACCTCCTTCCTCGGCAATATTGTCAAGGAATTCTGTTCCCTCGAATGTCAGCTCAGACATCCAGCCAAGAACATTCCCAGGTGACTTCTGGAAGAGCGATAGCAGCAGGTTCTGGAACTCCGGCATGAGATCAGTTTGCGGTGTAATGTATTTCCTTAAATCGATCAATTTCTGTCACCCCCAATATCAGCGGTTCGTTTTCATGAATCAGGTTGAAACAATGTTCCAGAATGCACATGGCCATCCTGTCATTTGTGACAAAGTACTGCACATTCCCATCTGCAGCCAGCTCCAGGCAACTCTTTTCTGTCGGATTCTTGTCTGCGGCCAGCTGATAGATCTGGCTGCGGAGCTTTCCATACTGCCGGTTGCTGCGACGTACAGCGGTATATATATTTCCGCTGTACTCACTGTTTGCCGAATCGATGTATACACAATATTCCTGCTCAGTGAATGTCTTCTCCAGAAGCGCCCTGGTGTTATCGTTGTCAACACAGCCGACAATTACCGGAATTGTGTACAGATCGCTGCTGATGCGTGCTGATAGCTCTTCTGCGGTCAGATAGATGTCCATGGCCATGCACTCAATGTCGTAGAAGGTGTTTATCTTCCTTGCCAATGCAATAGCTTTATTTGTGCCTATGTCATGCTTCTGGAACGACTGTCTCTTCAGATTCTTTTCCTCGACTACATCGCCATCGATCAGAACCATACGGTGCTCTGTCCCGATCAGGAGCTGCGGAAGATCCCGGGCAAATAAAGAACCGGTCCCTCCGCAGCCAACGACATAGAAGGTGTATGAAGGTTTCATGATCAGCCTTTCTTATGCTGGACTGACATGGCCACAACAGTGTTCGTGTCGGCCATGTAATCGAATTCAATTTTTGAGGTGAAGAAGTATTCATCGTGGGCAAGCATGATCTTTGTGATGTCACTCCCTGAATACTCCTTGCCGTCTTCAAAATATCCGGTGATATCCATCAGGCGGCTGCCGGCATACAGCTGGAACGGGAACATGAACTTTTTCTCAGCCTGCCCTGCTTTTTCAGCCTGTTTCTTTGCCTTCGGCTGTGGTGCCGGTTTGTCTGTCTTCAGATCTTCTGTGCTATCTGAAAGCATTCCGAAGATATCGTCCATATTCAGCTGTTCTCCAGAATCATTCTCCTGATTCTGGATCTGTTCCTGTACTTCCGTCATTGCTGTCCGCCTCCATTTCTCCAATTAATCTCAGTTCGACATCATCGAATGTCTTTGTTCTGACAGCCACAAACAGTTCATTGTCTGCATTGATCCTCAGCAGGGTGTCATTTACGCCGATCTGCAGAGGCTTCTCTATGCCAAAATTGAAGCATCCTATGCACTTCAGCAGGGTTTTAGCGTCGTAACATTCGCTGAACTCTTCAATGTTGGTTACCACTGCAAGATCTGCCTCATATTTCCTTTCGCTTCCACCCAGCCATTCAGAACTGACATGCAGCATCTTCAATCCGTCTTTTTTGACTATGGCCAAACGGATCAGAGTTCCAAACATCGCTGCATATTGAATGTGTGTCTTCAGTTCTTCATCACCGAGCAGTTCGAAGTATCCTCGCGCTTCCGGGAAGAAGTTCGACAAATCCTGAGCAAGTTTTTCATAGACCGTCGTATACACGATTTCAGATGCATTCATCAGCACTGCAATCTTTCCGTTTGTCCGCAGTTCATAACTCATGGTTTTGTCGAGGTACTTCAGGAACTCAGCGGGAATGTTTACCGGCTGCGGTACTTCATATTCCTCGATAGCCCTGTAAACCATGCTGTGAGCCTCATCTGTTACAGCAATACCGCCAGATGTAATCTGGACTCCTTCCTTGGTGATCAGACCAGCCGCCTTCCGGAAGTAATTCATGTCGACCGCTACAGGCTTCAGATCTGCCATCTGCAGTTTCGGCTGCACCATATCAGAAATGTTCTGAATCTTGCATGTGCTTTTCTGGTATGTGCATTTGATTGTTTCTCCGTCTTTTATCAGCGTCAGATCGCCGTTGAATCGGGCAAGAATATCAGCATCATTCTTTTTCAGAATGAACTCCGCACCATCGGTCGGCTTACCGTACTGATTTTTAATTTTTCGAATAATCCCGCATCCGGATTTAGTGAATGAATGGATCTTGATAATGTCACCGGAAATCTGGTAAAAATTTGTCTCCAGTGCTCTCAGAAATACTGAGCTTTTAATCTTCATTAATTACCTCCCAGCCTCGCTGCCTTGATTGCCAGGGCACGGCTCTTCCTTTGCACTACAAGGAATTCTTCATATGTCAGGCCAAGCTTTGCGGCCATACTGAAACATCTGTCAGCCAGTTTATTGATGGCTGCTTCGCGTTCTATCTGCTGCTTATTTGCCTTCTTTTCCACAAGTGTCCTCCGCACTTCCGAGAAGTGACTTTCCAGTTTTCATTCTCAGCACATCCAGATGGACCCTGGACAGCTTATTGTTCATTTCTATCGAATATTTGCAAATGTCATTGATGCTGTAGCAGGCAGCATCTGCACGGTCCCATGCTTCTTCCGAAATACCGATTGCTGCTCTTGACATCCGGATCGAACGCTGCAAGAGGTTGATGCATTTCCGAAGGCTTTCCTCCAGTGCAAGATACGAAGCATAGAGATATGAACATGCAATAACCAGAAGCGCAATGCATACCAGAAAGAAGATGTTTACCATAAGTCCTCCCTTGATGGGTATACTGCCCAGCGCACTACTGCATCGATATCCACTTTGGCATCAAGAGACTTTTCGTCGTTCCCGTGATGATCAGGGACAAAATATATGTCTGACTCATCGTTTGCCGCGCCATCTACACAAAAATGACCGGACACCATGGTTTCATCCAACAGTTCAACAAGAACGTGCTGTTTTACGGTGACATACTCATTGCTGTCAATCCATGCAACAATCTGAGGATTTCTCATAACAGTCCTCCGATCTGAGCAATGACAGCCATTGCAAACATGATCATGGAAGTGATGAACATCAGAACGTTCAGATCTTCGACATCCTCTTTGGTATAGGTGTCAGATAATTTTATGAATTTCATTTTTTCCTCCTGTGCTATAATTGGAGGTGATCTTATAGATCACCCATTAGCTTTGCGGTTAGGTGTGGTAGACCTGCCGCTTTTTT
Organism: uncultured Erysipelotrichaceae bacterium; assembly: GCA_902778375.1. Taxonomy (GTDB): domain Bacteria; phylum Bacillota_I; class Bacilli_A; order Erysipelotrichales; family Erysipelotrichaceae; genus Bulleidia. The sequence goes on along the minus strand of CACYXJ010000004.1, from coordinate 52,679 downwards.
GTTGCCCAGCCAGAATGATTTTGTTTTCATTCGATATATCCATCCCGGCAGTTGTGGCATAGAATTCTTTGATTTCCTGCCCGGAAGACCGCCAGCCATGGCCCATCTTCCGTGCTTTCAGAAGTCCTGAATTGATCAGCTTTACAATGGTGTGCCGATCCGTGCCTAACAGCTTTTCCATTTCTGGCATTCTGTACAGTTTTAACTCCTGAAGTTCTTCCACTTGGGTACCTCCTTTCTATTAGCCCCCCTAACGTCAATGTTGGGATTTCACATCATTGCGAGTAAAAAAATAAATAGGAATTTCCTCAGGTGGAATCATTAACACATCGCATGCCCTATCAATCTCATCCTGCGTAAAAGATGTACGATTCATAAGCTTTTGGGTTAATGTTGCCCGATTCATTCCTATACGATCAGCAAAATCAGTTTTTGTACCGATTACTTCTGCAATTCTCCCGTTAAGTTTCTGGTAGTTGTATTGCATTCCCGGCTCCTTTCTTGTTGCGTTTTCCCAACATCCACAATATAACACTGCCGCATACCTCCGTCAATATAAAAATGTTGCGTTTTTAAAACATTTTGCTATTTTTGCGTCGTTTTGCGTTGCGTTTTCCTAACATCTAACTTATTATATTAATGCAAGAGGGATTAAATATGGCCGAGTTCAAAGATAGGCTCCAAGATATTTTGGAGATAAAAAATTTAAAACCAATCAGGTTAAGCGAAATGACAGGAATAGACCGTGGGACTATTTCTGCATATTTAAGCGGAAAGTATAAAGCGACTCAAAACAATTTGTACATTATCGCAAAAGCCCTTGATGTTAGTGAAGCTTGGTTAATGGGTCACGACGTTGATCCTCAGAGAATTCCGGATTCCAACCGCAATTCTGATACTCCCCCTCGCCCTACACTGCCTGAATTCAAAACTGCACAGGAAGCCATCAAGTTTATATTGGAAGTTCCTATGGTCGCTGACTTTGGCGGCTATGACCTAGACCGCATGACAGATGAACAGCTCATTAATTTCGCAACAGAGGTTGCCGGCATGATCCAAGTTATGTCCCGGCACTACCCAAGTAAGGATGAATAAATGCAATCCACCGAGATTATTGAGCAAATCAAAAAACTGGAGTCATCCGACATATACGAATTACTCAATAATCGAGGGATTCATATAGTACATCGTCCGGATCTGTTCACTTTCACCAACAGTGATGCCCGGATCATTACAGACATTTACGGAAACACTTGGATCTTCCTGAGTTTTGCTGACGGAGAAAACCCAGTTTTTGAAAACTTTGTTTTATGGCACGAATTAGGCCATATTGAAACGCGTGGCCGTTCCGCAACATCAAGAGCATTCGACCACAGCACTCACGACCACGAGGAAGAAGTGGAAGCAAACACTTTCGCATTCCTGGCATTGGTTTCCAAAATGAAAAAGATTCCCAGCTGTCAGATGGAGTTAGCCCACGTAACTGGGATTCCATATATAGTACTGTCAGAACTAATGAGCCGGCTTCGGCGTGATGAAGCGTTCATGGGGTATCTGATGCGGAAAGGATGATGTTATTAATCCATATAATTCCTGTATCACAAAAGATTTGGGTTTCCCACCCGATTGGATTAAGACAGTATAAATCGCAAATGACTATCCTGCCATAAAAAATACGCACTAAACACGCATAAAATACACAAACAGTATTGACAATGCGTATTAAAGGCGTATAATATAATTATAAGGAGGGAGGGATGAAACAGAAAGAACTGGTAAGGAAACTTCTGAAAGCCGGCTTCGAATTCTACGATCACGGATCAAATCATGATAGATACAAAAGAGGCGATGTGATTGAAACGGTCCCCAGACATAAAGAAGTCAACGAACACCTTGCCAAAGCAATCCTCAAGAGAAACGGCATCAAATGATGCTGAATCTTTTGGGCGTTTCATCTATGAATTATTATATGAAAAACGTTTATCCTGTATTAATTACAAAAGACGGTGATGATTATCTGGTTTATATTCCTGATATTGATCGCAATACAGAAGGAAAATCTATGTATGATGCAATCTTCATGGCAAGGGATCTCTTAGGTACTTGGAGCCTGGATCATGAACTGCCTGAACCATCAACCGTTGAAGATGCCATTCAGATTGCTAAAGATAAAGCAGATGATAAAGATTTTGTTTGGTCTGCCGGTTCCCCTGTTTTTGTGGATATCGACACAGAAGAGTACAAAAGAAAACTAGATAACAGATCTGTAAAAAAGAACTGTACCCTACCTGCTTGGCTGAATGATAAAGCAGAAGCTGCGGGTATTAACTTCTCCAGAGTCCTGCAGGAAGCGTTAATCGAAAAGCTTGGATAATTATCGATAATTGTTCAAATTGATTAAGGAGGTGAAAAGAAATGTCTGTTCAACCAAAGGATTACTCGTTGTATTCATTCGCATATTGTGGAAACACCGAAGGATTTAAGAATAAACTTGAATACTTAGCAGATATTGCCGAACCGGAAAAATGGGGATTTTCAGAACAAGAACCACTCTCAATTCTAAAGAACTATGTTTTCAAAACATTTGAACAATGCAATAAGCAAGGAAAAATCGAGTATTCTGCAGACAGAAAATGGTGCTGCGTAAATACTGGTTTATTAACTCCAAACGGAAAAGACATTCTAATGATCTTTAACGAGAATAAAAAACAAGAATCACCTTGGTATCTAAAAAGCTTCAGGGATTGTGCAGAAAGAGATTTTATGGATAATTTCACCAAAATCCCAAAGTTGGCATCTTACACTGATAACTTTGAAGAGTTTTACTTCAAACCAAACTACAACATAGAGATCAATACAGACCACATTCTTGATGACAACTGGGAAAGAATAAACAAAGAGGTTAATCTTCCAAAGAATATGGTCAAAGTTTTATTAAATGGTGTGATAGAAGAAACTAAACTTAAAGTCCAGCGGAATATGCGTTTAGTAGTCCCTCAGTTTTATAAAGACGAAATTATGTATCTTATGCCAATCCGTATTCCTGTAAGTGAAGATAAAATCGTAACAATGGCTCTAGCAATTGAAGAAACCGACACTCATCAATACCGTGCAAACACGATTTTCACAAAAGAGATGGCTTATGAAAAAGCACGTTTATTAATGAAACCTGAGTCAAATTGGTTGATTGAAGAATGAAAAAGGAAAAACGAGAACTCCTCAACTGGGAGCCCTCGCCTTCTTTTTAATCTCAAAATCAGTAATTATTAGATCACTAACCTCACTTAGATAATAAGTATCATTGAGACTTAAGTCAATATTTTTTGGCATCATTTGGTATAATCTAGAGCAATTTAGAGCAAATAAAAGATCTCCGGAGTGTTGCAGCACTCAGAGATCCGCATAGTAAATAACCTGGTATGACGGGCTTTTACTATGCCCACATTTTATCAGAAATGGAGGCAATATGAAAAAAGAGAAGTACATTATTCAGAGAAAAAACAAGAAGTCCACTACCTTCCGGGTGGTGATCTCGTACAGGGGCAAAACAATCAATTTCGGAAGCTTTAATTCTAAGGATTATCCAACTCCTGGCATTGCCCTTGAGGCGGCTAAATCGAAGCGAGATGAAGTCCTGAGAGACATTAAGCAGAATACATTCATTGAACATGAATTGACAGTCGATGAAGCATATCAGAAGACAAAGGAATTGCTGATCCCGAATGTAAACACACAGAAGCGGCATGATGCACTGTACTACCCTCTTATCCCGGTAGAAATGCGGCACAGATCCATAAAAGACATCACGGCAGCTGAGATCCAGCAGACGATAAACAATTATGCCGCCAATCACACAGCCGGGCAGACAAAGAGCGCCATGACCATATGGCGGCAGATATATAAAGTATGTCTGCTGATGGAGATGCCGATTGCTGATCGGTCCAGAATGGTGGTCGCTACAAAGTCGAAAATCCCGGTCAGGAACCGGAAGAAACACTGCACGCCAGCTGAACTGGAGACATTCATTGAAGCACTGGCGAATTACGGAAGAGACAGGAAGCTGACCGAAGATATCATATATGCTTTGCGGATCATGCAGTTTCTCGGATTGCGGCCGCAGGAAGTGTTTGCCCTCTGCCGGGAGGATATAGACTTAGAGAACCGGCTGATTCATGTGCAGCATTCAATTGGATCCGATTCAGATTCCCGTAGAAAGCTTATTGTGACTAAGACTCCCTGGTCTGTGCGCACGCTTCCTATCCCGGATGGATTGTTCCCCATCCTGGAAGAACTGCTTGCCAGGAGGGATTCTATGCCCCTTCTCGTTGACCGTGATGGACTGCCGTATCTGATAGATGATATAGATATGCTCCTTTGGTCGGTATCCAAGAAGACCGGAATCAAGATCACTCTGTATATGTTGCGGCACAACTTTGCAACGATGATGGTGCAGAAGGACCTGAAGGCTACACAGAATATGATGGGCCATGATTCAGCTGTAATGACCATGCGATATGTAAAGGAAACATCCCTGAATGACATGAAAAAACTGCTGGATCCTGAATAAGTTTTTCGAAAAAACTCACCAATTTACTCACCTTTTTTTGCAAAAAGCCCCATTTTAAAGGCTTTTCGGCACTTTTTGAAATCCGGTCTGGCGCACCATACAGATGACCGGTATCGCTGAGATGCCGGTTTTCTTTTTTCTCATCAGCACTGTATTTCAGATCCCTTTCCGTCGTATAGTGAAAAAGCAGGAGGAATGAGAGATGATGGAAAACATGACAATTCAGATGATCTCTGACAAAGATCAGAAGGAATACATTGCCCGTACCGTACTGGAAGCTCTGACCGACTGGTTCGGTGTCACCGAATCCCGCGAGGAATACATCCGGCTGAGCCGTGACTGGTCCTTTTTCGCAGCCATGGTTCAGGAAAAGCCTGCCGGATTTCTTTGCCTGAAAGAAACCGGACCGAAGACAACCGAACTGGCAGTAATAGGGGTCCTGAAAGACTGCCAGCGCCGGGGAACCGGCAGGGCATTGTTCCAGGCCGCCCGTGAATATGCCGTCAAAGCCGGATATGAATTCATGCAGGTCAAGACCGTGCAGTCCGGATGGTATGAGGAATATGACGCGACAAACCAGTTCTATCAGAGCCTCGGCTTTCAGGAACTGGAAGTGTTCCCGACATACTGGGATGAAAAGAATCCCTGTCAGATCTACATCATGTCCCTGCATCAGCAGCCGTCTCTCACTGACCTGATCATGTCCCGGCACAGCTATCGGGGAAAATACAAAGCGGACAAAGTTCCACGGAAAGATCTGAAAACCATCATGGAAGCCGGGCTTGCGGCGCCTTCCGGCTGCAACAAACAGACCACAAGTCTGATTGCCGTCGACGACCCGCAGCTTCTGGCGAAAATCAAGGCGGTGATCGATCCACCGGTGGCGGAAACGGCACCGGCCATGATCTGCGTGCTGAGTCAGAAAATCATCGCCTACCGCGACCGCTGCTTCGCCGTCCAGGATTATTCTGCCGCCATCGAAAACATTCTGCTGGCTGTCCAGGACCTTGGCTATCAGAGCTGCTGGTACGAAGGCCATATCACCGATGACGACCGGATCAATGAAAAAATCGCATCGATTCTCAATGTACCTGAAGAATACGAACTGGTGTGCGTCCTGCCAATCGGCATTGGCGAAACAGTACCGGTACCGGCAAAGAAAAAGCCCTTTACGGAAAGGGCCTGGATCAACGGTTTCAATAAACAGTCTGAGTGAACGAAAAAATGCGGCAGTTTGCCGCATTTTCATTTTCTCAGGCGGAGATCAGCTGGCGGTCGTCCTCGACTTCCGCCTTCATGTCCAGTATGACGCCGTTGACCTTGTACTTCTTCAGCACAAACATCGTCACGGTTGCCGCGACGCCGTCGATCGGAGCCAGTTTCTCACCGACAAAGTCAGCGACTTCGCGCATCGTTCTGGCGTTGATGCTGAGCAGGAATTCGGAAGTTCCGCTGGTCAGATACAAGGAGCTGACTTCCGGGAATTTGCCGATTCTTTCCGCGATCTTGTCATAGCCTGTGCCGCGTTCCGGTTTGGCGCTGACACCGATGAAGGCATCGACATGATCGATATTCGTCTTGTCCCAGTTGATCACGGTATGGTAGCCGCAGATGATCTTCCTGGCTTCCAGGGAATCTTTCGTTTTGGCAACTTCCTCTTCGCTTTCGCCGAGAATGTCGGCCAGATCAGTCACCGTTGCCCGCGGGTCATGTGCGAGCAGGTGCAGCAGTTTCATCGCATCCATGATGTTATTCTCCTTTATGTTCGTTAACGAATTCAGCGATCCGTTTCATCGCTTCTCTTAAATGGTCAATGCTGTAGGCATAGCTGATACGGGCGAAACCTTCGCCGCTTTCACCGAAGGCATTGCCGGGTACGATCGCCACATGCTTCTCCTTCAGCAGCGCTTCGCAGAATTCATCGCTCGAAAGACCGAGAATGGAAATGTCCGGGAAGACATAGAAGGCGCCTTTGGGCTCGAATGTCTTCAGACCGATCTCGTTGAGCTTGCGGACACAGTACTGTCTTCTCAGATCATACTGCCTGCGCATCTCTTCAACATCGTCATCGCAGTCCTTCATGGCGGTGATCGCCGCGTACTGGCTGGTCGTCGGTGCCGACATGATGCAGCTCTGATGGATCTTGGTCATCGCCTGGATCAGTTCCTTCGGTCCGGCTGCATAGCCAAGACGCCATCCGGTCATTGAGAAGGTCTTCGAGAAACCGTTGACGACGATCGTATGTTCGCGCATGCCCGGGAAAGAGGCAATCGATTCATGACGGTAGCCGTATGTCAGTTCAGAATAGATTTCATCGGAAAGAACGATGACATTGGTATCCCGCAGCACGGCTGCGATCGCTTCCAGATCCTCATGGCGCAGGACAGCACCGGTCGGGTTGTTCGGATAGCCGAGAACCAGGATCTTGGTGCGCGGTGTCAGGGCTGCCTTGATTTCCTCCGCTGTGACCCGGAAGTCGTTTTCTTCCTTGGTGGCAATCGGTACCGGAACGCCGCCGGTCAATGTCGTGATCGGGTCATAGCAGACAAAGCACGGTTCGGGAATGATTACCTCATCGCCCGGTTCAACCAGGGCTCTGATGGCAAGGTCGATTGCTTCCGAGCCGCCGACTGTCACCAGTACTTCGCTCTCGTTATAATGAAGGCCGTAGCGCTTCTGCAGCCATACGCCGATTTCTTCGCGCAGTTCCTTCAGACCGGCATTCGCCGTGTATTTTGTCCGGCCGATTTCCAGGGAATGGATAGCGGCATCGCGGATGTCCCACGGTGTCTGGAAATCAGGCTCACCGACACCGAGGCTGATGCATTCCGGCATTTCAGCTGCCAGGTCAAAGAACCTGCGGATCCCTGAAGGCCGCATGGCTTTCGCTTTCTGCGATATCAACTTATCGTAATCCATCATACACATTTGCCTTTCATATTGATATATTATACTCTAGACACGATGAAAATGCCGAAGAAAACTGTAATCAAGCAGGAAAACATCAAAGTATACGCAGTTCTGTTACTGCTGCTCTATCTGATCCTCAAACTGCTGTCGCTGGCCTTTACGGTACTGTTAAGACCGATGCGCTGGCTTCTGAAGATCCTTTTTCTGGGATTTATCATCCTGCTGGTGCTTTCCCTGATGAATACGAACGCAAAAAGATCTGCCTGATGACAGATCTTTTTTCAGTCTTCCGATTTCAGTTCAAAGATCATATCCCTGAGTTCGGCAGCCCGTTCGAAGTTCAGGGAAGCAGCCGCTTCTCTCATCTCCGCTTCGAGGTCGCTGATCAGCTTGGCGTGATCTTTCGCTGACATCTTTTTCTTTTTGTTCATGTAGCGGGCAGCCATTTCCCTTGTTTCCTTGCCGCGGATGGAATCCTCGACATTCTTGCGGACGGTATGGGGAACGATGCCGTGCTCGGTGTTATAGGCTTCCTGTACAGCCCTTCTCCGGTTGGTCTCGTCGATGGCAAACTTCATGGAATCAGTCATCGTATCGGCGTACATGTATACTTCGCCATGCTCGTTTCGGGCAGCACGGCCGATCGTCTGTACCAGTGAACGGTGCGAGCGCAGGAATCCTTCCTTGTCGGCGTCGAGGATGCAGACCAGGGAAACTTCGGGAATGTCCAGACCTTCCCTCAGCAGGTTGATGCCGACGATCGCATCCACCTTGCCAAGACGCAGTTCGCGGATGATTTCCGTTCTCTCCAGCGTCTTTGTCTCATGGTGCAGGTAGGCGATCTGATATCCTCTTTCCTTCAGGTATTCGGTAAGGTCTTCCGCCATCCTTACCGTCAGGGTCGTGATCAGTACCCTTTCACCGTTGGCGATCCTGCCGTCGAGGGCTTCACAGATATCGTCGATCTGGCCTTTGGTCGGCTTGACGGTGATCTTCGGATCGAGCAGTCCGGTCGGACGAATGATCTGTTCCGTCACATGATGACCGACATGTTCCAGTTCGTAATCGCCCGGTGTGGCGGAGCAGTAGATGACCTGGTTGATCATGCCTTCGAACTCGTCGAAGCGCATCGGCCGGTTGTCGAGGGCCGAAGGCAGACGGAAGCCGTACTCCACCAGCACTTCCTTGCGCTGTCTGTCGCCGTTGTACATGCCCCTTACCTGCGGAAGGGAAACATGCGACTCATCAACGAACAGCAGGAAATCCTTCGGAAAATAGTCGAACAGGTTCCACGGCCTCTGGCCGGTGACTCTGCCGTCGATATGCATCGAATAGTTTTCGATGCCTGAGCAGTAGCCGTTTTCCCTTAACGATTCCAGGTCGAACCTGGTGCGCTGTTCGAGCCGTTCCGCTTCGAGCAGCTTACCGTTGTCCTTGAAGAATTTCAGTCTTTCCTCCAGTTCCGCCTCGATCGCGTCGCAGGCTCTTTCCATGGTGGAACGGGAGCGGGCATAGCCGCTGGCCGGGAAGATGTTGTAGAACTGATAGGCATTCTGGGTATGGCCGGTCAGGGGATCGATCTCGGTGATCCGGTCGATCTCGTCACCGAACATTTCGATGCGGATATTGAATTTATCGGTATAGGACGGTGTCAGGTCGATGACATCGCCGCGCACCCTGATCGTTCCCCTGCTCTGGTCGACATCGTTGCGGCTGTACTGCAGTTCCACAAGTTTTCGCAGCAGGGCATTGCGGTCATAGCTTTCCCCGACCCGGATGGTCATGAACATGTTCTTATACTCGACCGGATCAGATGCCGCATAGATGCAGGCAACGGAAGCGACAACGATCGTGTCCCGTCTTTCCAGCAGGGAATTCAGGGTGCTTTCCCGGAACATGTCCAGTTCCTCATTGATCGCCGCTGTCTTTTCAATATACATGTCATTCTTCGGCATGTAGGCTTCCGGCTGGTAGTAGTCAAAGTTGGAAACGAAGAACTCTACCCGGTTTTTCGGGAAGAGTTCCTTGAATTCCGAATACAGCTGGCCGGCCAGTGTCTTGTTATGCGAGAAGACAAGGGTCGGACGGTTGACCCGTTCGATGATATTTGCCATGGTAAAGGTCTTTCCGGTACCGGTGGCACCTTCCAGGACCTGTTCCCTTTTTCCTTCCAGAAGTCCCTGAACCAGTTCATCGATCGCCTTGGGCTGATCGCCGGTCGGTTTGAAATCCGAGATCAGTTCGAAGCGGTCAGTCATTGAGGATCTCCATCGCCTTGTTGAACTGGATATCGTGCACGAACGACGTCGAATAATCATAGATCAGAGCCGAATACAGAGCTTCGTAGGTTTCCTTGTTCAGGTCGCCGTTCCCGCCCAGATCATGATCATTCTGGAACTGCTGCAGAGCTTCCTTTGTGGCAGCGGAGAAATAGCCGTCGGTACGGTCGAGACTGTACTCCAGGTAATCCAGCATCAGCTGGGCATCACATACGGAATCACTGACCTGATCCACGGTATAGACAGCATCGTCATCCATCTCGGTATAGACATGCTGGATCGCTTCCGCGTCTTCGACAACGACATCCGGTTCGATGCCTTCGCCGTTCACCCATGTTCCGCCCGGCGAGAGCCAGCGCGATTTCGTGAACTTGATGGCCGAGCCGTCACCGAACATGCGGGTGATCTGCACCGTTCCCTTGCCATAGGTTTTGGTTCCGACAACGGTCACATCATCCCTCTGCTCCATCAGGGCAAGCGTGAATACTTCCGAGGCACTGGCGGTATCGCCGTTGACCAGGATCACGATCGGGCTGAAATCCATCATTCCCTTGCGGGCCTTGATATCATCCATTGTTCCGTCGCGGTATTCTTCCTGCATGACGACAGTTCCTTCCGGCAGGAAACGGGAAGCGATGACTTCCAGTGCATCGAGATAGCCGCCGCCGTTGTCGCGCAGGTCGATGATCAGTTTTTTGACATCATGAGCCTTGAAATCATCCAGATAGGTGCCGATTTCGCTGTCGGTATTATTGCCGAACTGATAGATATTCAGGTAGCCGACGTTGTTATCGACGATTTTGCCGAATGCCGAGGCGGAAATCTGCCGGCGTTCGATCGTCAGGGTGATCTCTTCGCCCTGTCTGCCGAATACGATCGTAACTGTCGTTCCTTCTTCGCCGATGACACGTTCCTTGATTTCGTCCGTCGTGAGCGGCGCCGCATCTTCACCGTCGATCGTCTGGATCAGATCGCCGGCCTGGACGCCCGCTTCTTCCGCCGGTGTGTTGCGGAACACTCTGGTAATGACATTCAGGTCGCCGACCTTGATGTACTGGACACCGATGCCGACATAGTCGCGGTTGATGCTCTGAACGAATTCTGTCACTTCCTTTGCCGACATGTAGTCGGTGTGCAGGTCTTCCTCCTGGGCGGTCATACCATCCAGGGCGCTGTCGATCAGTCTGGTATCCAGGTTTTCGATATCCTTGCCGAAATACCAGTCATTCTCCATGATGTCGAATGCCTGATCGATCTTCTTCGAAGAATCCATCGTCATTGTCTGGCGGGCTCTGTTGCTGAGGTTGCGCAGGGCCGGCATCGGCAGGGCACTGCCGAAGAGCCAGCCGACGAGCAGTGCCAGCACGGAAAAGAACACCAGACCGAACTTCAGGCGGCTGATCTTCTGTTTCTGCCTTCTGTCTTCTATCTCATCCGGCCACAGATGGCGCTTCAGACGGATCCGTTTGATTTCCTCGGTCGTCTGGGGCGTTTCCTCTTCCGGAATGTACTTGTCCTTTTCTTCCATAATGGTTCTCCTTTTTGGAAAAAGAGTCTCTGATGCGAGACTCTTTACTTGGTTTCCCGCAGATATCTGGTGACAGACAGCCAGCTGCCGATGAGTCCGACAAGGATGCCGATTCCCAGCAGCACAGCGGAAATATAGTAGATATAAGGTACCGGGGCAATCATCTTGAACATGCTTGAGAACATGACGCCGTGTACCAGATTGTAGGCGAACTTGTAACCGTAGATCGTCAGCAGGATCGGCAGGATCGCACCGAGAATACCGGTGATGACGCCTTCCCATACGAACGGGGCGCGGATGAATCCGTTGGTCGCGCCGACATTGCGCATGATATCGATCTCGTCCTGACGGGCATAGATCGTCAGTTTGATCGTGTTCTGGATCAGGAAGACTGCCAGAACACCCAGGGCGAGCACGAAGATGCCGCCGAAGCGTCTGATATTGATCATGGCCGCGACCATGTCAATTGTCGACTGGCCGCCGTAGTTGACTTCCGATACGCCTTCGATCTTGCGGATCTCTTCCGCGACTGTGCGGATCTGGTCGCCACTTGCGGCTTCCACATAGTAGGCGTCATGCATCGGGTTGTCGTCACGGAACGGTTCGAATACCGCTTTGGTTTCCTCATCGTCATACTGCTCGATGTAATAGTTGAATTCATCTTCCTTGGATGAATACTTCACACTGCTGACACCGTCGATCGCCTTGATGGACTCCTCGATCTTTTTCTCCTGCTCTTCGCTTTCATAGTCGAAGTCGACAAGGACTGCGATTTCCATCGATGACTCGACATTTCTTGTAAATGTCTGCAGATGGGTAGTGAAAATCAGAAACAGGGATATGATCGTCAGGGTGATGGCGACAGCGATTGCCGAGGAAATCGACATTGCCCAGTGTCTGCTGACACCGCTGAATCCTTCTTTCAATGCTCTACTGATCATGACGGACATAACCTCCTTCCGCCAGGTCGGCAACGATATGGCCCTGTTCAAGAACGACCGTGCGCTTGCGGTGCTTGTTGACCAGTGTCAGGTCATGGGTGACCATCAGGATCGTTGTTCCGTAAGTCTCGTTGATGCGTTCCAGCAGTTCCATGATTTCATCCGATTTGCCCGGGTCCAGGTTTCCGGTAGGCTCGTCGGCAATCAGTACCTTGGGACGGTTGGCAATCGCTCTGGCGATTGCGACACGCTGCTGCTGGCCGCCGGAAAGCTCGGCCGGGAAAGCATCGCCCTTGTCGCTGAGACCGACGACGTCCATGATTTCCCTGACGCGGACACGGATCATCTTTTTCTTCATATTGATGACTTCCAGGGCATAGGAGATATTCTCGAATACTGTCTTTGTCGGCAGCAGACGGAAATCCTGGAAGACAACACCGATATTGCGGCGGTAGATCGGGATCTGCGAATGCCGCAGCGTGCCGACATCGATACCGACGACCTTGACCTTGCCCTTGGTGGCTTTCTCTTCACCGTCAAGAAGCTTGATCAGTGTCGATTTGCCGGAGCCGGTAGGTCCGATGATATAGATGAATTCGCCCTGGTCAACCTTGACGTTGATGTCATAGAGCGCATTCGTACCGGTCGGATACCTTTTATATACATTCATGCATTCAATCATGTATGCCTCCTGTTTGATGTAACTTGGATATTATATCATGATAGCTCAGATGTTTGGCGAAGTATATGTAAATCCTTCCCCTACCATATCCGAGGAATCGGTGGTGATGACAAACGCCTTTTCATCGTTTTCGCGGATAATTTCCAGCAGCTCGTTGTACTGGCGTTCATAGACAACGACCAGGATCATTTTCTTCGGCTCGCCGGAGTATCCGCCGGTGACATCGATGACCGTCAGTCCCCGCTTCAGACGGAACTTGATCGAATCAGCGATCGCCTGCCAGTTGTCGGAAATGATCTGCACCTTTTTCGCAGCAACGCCGCGTCCGGCTTCCAGCACCCTGGCAATGGCAAAGCCGGAAGCGAAAACCGAGACAAGTCCGATCAGGGCGGCGTTGATATCGTAGGCGATGATACCCAGAAGCACCGTCAGTCCGTCGACGATCATGACCAGGGTCGAGATTTTGATGCCGGTCAGCCGGTTCAGGATCAGCGGCGGTACATCCATACCGCCGGTACTTGCACCGGTGCGCATGACCAGACCGATTCCGAAACCGCCCAGCAGTCCGGCATAGAACGATGCCAGTACCGGATCGATATCCGTTTCCAGGACGCAGCGGGAAAGCAGGGTCGTGAAAACCGGATAGAACAGCGAGGAAACCGCCGTATTGACAGCGAACTGACGGCCGAGAAAGATCCAGCCGAGAAAAAACAGGGCAAGGATCATGCCGTTGGCGAACAGTGTCTCATCAATGTGAAAAAACGGTTCCACCGCAACAGCGATACCGGCGACGCCTCCTGACAGGATGTGATACGGAAGTATGAACATTTCGACCGAGACCGCCAGAATGAACGTCCCCAGCAGAATGAGGATGAGATTTAAAACCTTTTTTCTGATCATCTTTGGTATTATAGCATGTGAAAAGGAAGTTTGATATGAAGAGAAAAACCGCGCTTTTATGGGCCGCGACAATACTCTACACACTGCTGATCTTCTCTTTCTCGCTGATGAAAGGAAGCAGTTCCGACAGCCTCAGCCAGGGAGGCACATTCTTTCTGATGCCTTTTCTGAGAATGTTCGGTCTTTCGTTTGAAGACAGCCATGTGCTGATGCGCAAGCTGGCCCATTTCGGCGAATACTATATTCTTCTTTTCTTTGTCCGGGCAGCATCAGAAAACACCTTTCCGAAGAAAGGTGCGATGCTTTGTATCATTCTGTACGGGATCCTTGCCCCGGTACTGGATGAAACGATCCAGCTGTTCGTGCCGGGCAGAGCCGGCGCGCTGTTGGATGTCGTGATCGACATGTCGGGTTATTTCGCCGCCTGGGCAACCGCTTCCCTGATCCACCAGAGAATCAGCGGTCAGGACGGGTAAGCGGAGCAGTGATGCCGTCGGTGATCCTCAGAAGATCGTCCGGTGACACTTCCATCTGCAGACCGATGCGGCCGGCAGAAACCAGAATCGTATCGAAGAGGACAACGGTCTCGTCAAAGACCGTTTTAAATTGTTTTTTCATACCGACAGGACTGCATCCGCCGTGGACATAGCCGGTCAGGGGAAGCAGTTCCTTCTGGGGAATCATCGCGATTGATTTCACCCCGACACTGCGGGCACAGGCCTTGAAATCCAGTTTCTCAGCAACCGGGATGACAAAGACATAATGTTCGCCGTCATCACCAACGCAGACCAGCGTCTTGAAAACCTGTTCGGGATCTTCATTGCATTTGGCGGCGACCGAAACGCCATCCAGCAGGCCGTCGCTGACATCATAGGTATGCGTCTCAAAAGCAATGCCGGAATTCTCCAGCAGCCGCAACGCGTTCGTTTTGTTTTCCTTCTTTGCCATGACTCATATTATAGCGGATAACAGTCCTTTTCACACCGAGAGCAGGATCCTGTCGTCAGCCAGATCACTGCCGGCATTTTCGCGGAATTTCTGCATCAGATCGGCAATCGTCAGTTTTTCTCTTTCTTCCTTGTTCAGATCGAGGACGATGCGGCCGTCCGCCATCATCAGTGTCCGGTTGCCGGTCGAAAGTCCCTGGTGCATGTTGTGGGTAATCATCAGGCAGGTCGTGTGATTCTCAGACACGATCCGGTCGGTCAAAGCCATGATCTTTTCAGCGGCGCCGGGATCGAGGGCTGCCGTATGCTCATCCAGGAGCAGCAGTTTCGGCGGAACGATCGTTGCCATCAGCAGCGTCAGCGCCTGTCTCTGGCCGCCGGAAAGCGTTCCGACCTGGGTCTGCATGCGGTCTTCCAGTCCCATGTCCAGCTGCCGCAGATGGTCGCGGAACATTTCCCTGTCTTTGCCGGTAATGCGGCTGAAGGCAGCCGTCGTGCTTCCGGCCCGCAGGAATGCAAGAGCCAGGTTTTCCTCGATCGTCATATGCGGCGCTGTTCCCTTCAGGG
Source organism: uncultured Erysipelotrichaceae bacterium (assembly GCA_902778375.1). Taxonomy (GTDB): domain Bacteria; phylum Bacillota_I; class Bacilli_A; order Erysipelotrichales; family Erysipelotrichaceae; genus Bulleidia. The sequence goes on along the minus strand of CACYXJ010000004.1, from coordinate 37,358 downwards.
GATCCTGGAACAGGCGGCCGATGTATTTGGAACGTTTGAAATCCGGTTCGAACGTAATGTTTTTCCCGTCCAGCATGATTCTTCCCTCGTCGGCAAGAAAGACGCCGGAGATGGCATTGAACAAAGTCGATTTGCCGGCACCGTTGGAACCGAGAATGGTAATGTAATCCCCGTCCCTGACTTCCAGGCACATGTCGTCCAGTGCCTTTTTTTCATTGACGGTTCCGGGATTGAAAGTCTTGGAAACATGTTCGAGTGTCAGCATTTCCTCACATCTCCCTTCTCGCCCGGTTCATCAGGGCGGCATTTTTCTGCAGTGTCGGGGCGGCGATCGCCAATGCGACGATGATCGCTGTCATCAGTTTCAGACACTCGATCGGCAGGATCCGTGTCTGCAGTATCAGGGCATAGATGAAGAGGTAGATGATATTGCCGACAAGACAGGCGGCGATGTTGCGGCCGATCGACCGTCTGCCGCCGATCACCGTTTCGCCGATGATCAGACTGGCAAGACCGATGACAACGATGCCGGTGCCGGAATTGATATCCGCGGCTTTCTGCATCTGACCGACAAGACCGCCGGAAAGAGCCGTCAGACAGTTGGCAATGACCAGCCCGACAGTAATTGTATAGCGGGGATCGATTGAGGATGCGGCGACCATCTCGCGGTTGTCGCCGGTCGCCCGGATGGACAGTCCCAGCCTGGTGCCGAGAAACCACTTCATCGCCAGCATCGCAAGACACGCAATCACTGCGACAAGAAGCAGCTGGCCCCAGCTGTTATCGATGCCGAGATCCCGGATCATCGTGAAGACCGTCGCCTGCTTGAGAAGCGAGGCATTGCTGGAAAATCCCATGACCATCAGATTGACCGTATACAGTCCGGTATTGGTCACGATGCCGGCAAGGATCGAAGGCACACCCATGCGGGTCTGCAGGAAGGCAGTGACAAACCCTGCCGTACCGCCGGCAATGATTGCCAGCAAAAGACCAAGGACAGGATGACCGGCAATGGCCGCCGTGACCGACACTGCCATCCCCAGCACAAAACATCCGTCGGTTGTAAGATCGGCAATGTCAAGCACCCGGTAGCTCAGAAACAATGCCAGAGCCACCAGGGAATAGACACAGCCAAGCGTCAGTGCCGTCTGAATGATAAACAACATACTGCCTTCCTTTCTCTTTGGTTATTCTTCGCTGGTTACAACTTCCACCAGTTCGCCGAAGCTTTCGAATGCTTTCTTATAGTCGGTAATATTCAGTTTCGCGGCGGTTTCGGTATTGACGGTAATGATGCCGCCGTCCATCAGATAATAGTCTTCCATGCTGTCCATACCGTCCATGACAGCTGTAAATGCCAGATCAGCAGTCTTTGTGCCGAGATCGGTATAGTTGACGCCGCAGGTCGCAAACGCGCCGTTTCTGACAAAGGAATCAGCACCGGCATAATGCGGAATACCGGCTTCTGCCAGGGTATCGGCAATCGACAGTTCCGTCGCCATGACGACATTGTCTGTCGGTGTGAAGACGGCATCGACATCAGCCGCGGCAAGAGCGCTGACAGCCTGGATGATCTCATCGTTCGTATTGCCGGTCTTTTCGACATAGGCAATGCCCTTGGCGTCGAGATATGCCTTGGCTTCGGCAACCGGCTTTTCGGAATTCTTCTCCGACTGGGAGTAAAGAAGACCTACTGTTTTGATATCCGGATTCTGGGCGAACATCATGTCCATGATCTGGTTTGTATTCAATGCATCGGAGGTGCCGCTGACATTGGCAAGACCGGTCAGTTCGGCTGCTTCAGGATCGGAAATCGCCGCGTAGATGACCGGAATACCGGAACCATCCGCCGCCGAAGCCATCGTCTGGGCTGCCAGAGTGGCGATCGGAATGATGACATCGACGTTGTCGCCGACATACTGGGCGCCGTACTGCTGCAGGATCGTCGGGTCGTTCTGGCCGGAGTCCACAGTGTATTCAATGGTGACGCCGTTCTTCTCTGCCAGAGCATCCAGTTCAGCGGTAATGGCGTTGGAAATCTCGTCCAGGGAAGCATGGTCAAGCTGCTTGATCACAGCCACCCGGATCGTCCTGTCCGATGTCTGGTTTCCGGGATCGCCAGATGCGGGTGCGGAACAGCCGCCCAGTACAGAAATCAAAGAAGCTGCAAGCAATGCGGAAGTAAGTTTTTTCATGTGATTTTCCTCCTTTTCTCTCTGCATTTTTCAACGGGATCGGAAACAAAAAACGCCTGTCCATGTAAAGGACAGACGTATTGTCTGCGGTGCCACCTTTATTAGCAGTCATACTGCTCACTCGTCGAAAATGCAATCACATTTCCTGCCCTGTAACGCTGGCATTGCGTCATGGAATACTCGCCGGAGCTTTCACCATGCCCTCATGGGTCCATTTGCATACCGCCTGGCTGCCGGGCTCTCACCTTCCCCGGCTCTCTTTGAACTGCCTGTATGTTTGATCTCCCAATCAACGGTTTACAAAGTTGATGTTAATAACTTTTGTCCGTTCTGTCAATTCGCAAAGCGCCGATAACTGCAACAATTTTCAGTTTTTATGAAAAGTTTTCCGGCTGTTTTCATTTTAAGAACAGCACAGCTGCTTTGTCTCTGAAAGTCATGCATGTCAAAAAAGGTGCTTCCGTGGACAGGAAGTCTGCCGTCAATTAGAATGAATCCATGAATATTTATGATCTCTATATAAATGAAGAAGAATATGCGGATCTGAATGCCGAAGCGGCAGTCAGGCATCTTTCGGAAGCGGTCCGGATCAACACCACCAGTTACATGGATACGTCGAAGATCGACTATGCGGCTTTCGATCTGCTGCATGAGAAAATACAGACATGGTATCCCCAAATCATGAAACATGCGGAATACCGCCGCATCGATCACAGTATCCTGATCAGAATCCAGGGCAGTGATCCTTCCCTCAGACCGGCACTGTTCATGGCCCATCAGGATGTCGTCCCGGTTGTCAAAGGTACGGAGGAGGACTGGATCCATGACCCGTTCAGCGGCGATGTCGCAGGCGGTTATATCTGGGGCAGGGGCACGCTGGACATCAAGGAGATGCTGATCGGCGAACTGGAAAGTCTGGAATACCTTCTGGCAAACGGCAAACAGTTCCGCCGTACACTGTATCTGGCATTCGGCCAGGACGAGGAAGTCATCGGTTCGGGAGCCATTGCCATCGCCCGCTATCTGAAGGAGCACGGTGTCGAACTGGAATATGTGCTGGATGAAGGCGGCCGCATCGAAAGCGGGCAGGCCTATGGCGCCGATATCGCTGTCGGCAGTATCGGTATGTACGAAAAAGGCTATGCCGATCTGAAACTTACAGCTGAATCCTTCGGCGGCCACAGTTCCAACCCTTTCCACGGCACATCGCTCGGCACGCTGGCAAAAGCAATCACCGCGATTGTCGATCATCCTCTGGAGAATGTCCTGTCCGACAGCATCAGAGAAACCCTGCATATCCTTGCGCCATATATAAAAGAAGGCCCTCTGAAGGAAGCGGTCAGGGATATCGACGCCAATGAGCAGCAGATCATTGAACACTATCTTTCCCATCCGGAACTGAACAGCCAGATCCATACGACGATTGCCCCGACCATGATCAGCGGTGGATCAGATGCCGGAAACGTCATGCCCCAGCATATGGAAGCAGTCATCAATTTCCGGCTGGCACCGCAGAATACCGACGCCGGACTGCTGGAACACTGCCGGAAGCTGGCAGGCAAAAACGCCCAGGCGGAATTCATCGTCGCCAATGAAGCTTCCCGCCAGTCCCGCTTCGATACCCCGGCATTCCATGCCCTGCAGGATGTCCTGTTGCATTATTTCAAGGACATCGTCTTCGTTCCGTCGGTAAACACGACAGCAACCGATGCCCGCAGCTATGAGGGCATCTGCGACTGCTGCATGCGTTTCGAGCCTTTCCTGGAGGATCAGGAAATCCGGGCGATGGGTGTGCACGGCACCAACGAGCGCATTTCCGTCCGCGCCTATATCCAGGGAATCCGCGTCCTGATCCGCATGATGGACGAGACGTGCTAGTCATTTTTCTTTCCTTTTATATAGGTTTTTGATATATATACACCTGTCAGGTTAACAATATGGATGAAAGAGTACTACAGATTCTGATCGATTCGTTTATGAAAATTCTGATGGCCGGCATCAAGGTGACCATTCCTCTTGCCGTGCTGTCTTTCTTCTTTGCCCTGATTATTTCCATCGTGGTCGCAGTGATCCAGTATGCGGATATCAAGGGTTTGAAGCAGATTTGCCGCTTCTATATATGGATCATCCGCGGCACACCGCTTCTGGTGCAGCTTTACCTGGTGTTCTACGGCCTGCCTTCCGTCGGCATCGTGCTTCCGGCATTCCCTGCCGCTGTACTGTGCTTTGCGATCAACGAAGGTGCCTATATGGCTGAAAGCATGCGCGCCGCCCTGGAGGCTGTGCCAAAAGGCCAGCTGGAAGCCGGCTACTGCGTCGGCATGAGCTACTGGCAGATCATGCGCAGGATCATCCTGCCGCAGGCATTCCGCACCGCTTTCCCGTCGCTGTCGAATTCCTTTATCGCCATGATCAAGAGCACTTCGATGGCCTCCACCATCACGGTCAGTGAAATGATCCGTCAGACACAGATCATCAACGGCCGTGTCTACCAGTCACTTGCCCTGTATCTGGAAGTCGGCTTTATTTATCTGATGTTCTGCACCGTTCTGACATGGCTGCAGAGCTATGGTGAGAAGAAACTGAACGCATACGGAGGCGCCAAATGATCGATGTCAGGAATGTAACAAAGACCTTTGATGATTTCGAAGCCCTGAAAGGTGTCAGCCTGCAGGTGGAAAAAGGCGATGTCGTGGCAATCCTTGGACCATCCGGATCCGGCAAGACCACCTTGCTGCGATGCATCAACTTCCTCGAGATTGCCGACAGCGGCACGATGGTGTTCGACGATGAGACATTCGACATGCATTCCATCAGCAAAAAGGATATCAGCCGCATCAGAAGAAAAACTGCATTCGTCTTTCAGAACTACAATCTGTTTCTGAACAAGACGGTTCTGCAGAATGTGACGGAAGGACTGATCATTGCCCGCAAGGTTCACAAGGAAGAAGCGGAAAAGAAAGCTGTCGCCGCGCTTGAAAAAGTCGGCATGGCAGACCGTCTCGATTCCTTCCCGTCCCAGCTTTCCGGCGGTCAGCAGCAGCGTGTCGCGATTGCCAGAGCCCTGGCGACAGATCCGGAAATCATCTACTTCGACGAACCGACCAGCGCCCTCGACCCCGAGCTGATCGGAGAGGTTCTCTCGGTCATGCGCGATCTGGCAAACGAAGGAATGACGATGCTGGTGGTCACCCACGAAATGAATTTCGCCCGCAACGTTTCCAATAAGGTCATCTTCATGGAGAACGGTCAGGTGATCGAAACATCAGATTCAAAATCATTCTTCGAAAACCCGAAGGAAGAAAGAACAAAACTGTTTATCCAGACAATTCAGTCTGGCCGCGAATAGGAGGAAAAGAAATGAAAAAGACATTCAAAGCATTACTTGCAGCTGCCATGGCATTCACACTTACAGCATGCGCAGGCAATTCCGCAAAACCGGCAGATGACACAGGATCCGAAAAAACGGTTCTTGATGAAATCAAGGAAAGAGGATATCTGATCATCGGTACCGAAGGCAACTGGTCGCCGTGGACATACCATGATGAGAACACCAACGAACTGACCGGTTTCGATGTCGAAGTCGGCAAGGAAATCGCCAAGGCTCTCGGTGTTGAGGCACGCTTCGAGGAAGCTGCCTGGGAAAGCCTTCTGGCAGGTGTTGACTCAGGACGTTTCGACATCATCTGCAACGGTGTCGGCTATACCGATGAACGTGCCCAGAGCTATGAGTTCTCCGATCCTTACGTCTACACAAGAAAAGTCCTGATCGTCGCCGCTGACAACGACACGATCAAGACATTCGATGACCTGAAGGGCAAGACAACAGCGAACTCTTCCGGTTCGACCTATGCCGCAATCGCAGAAGAATACGGCGCAAAAGTTGAATACATCGACACATTCGGAGAAACGATCACTCTTCTGACCCAGGGCAGAATCGATGCCACCATCAACTCGGAAGTTTCCTATCTTGACTACATGGCACAGCATCCGGATGCGGCGATCAAGATCGTTGACCAGAGCGAAGGCGAATCTGTCTGCTACCCAGTCAAGAAAGGCGAGACAGAACTGTGCGACGCTGTCAACGCGGCACTTGCTGACCTGCGTTCTTCCGGCAGACTGTCCGAACTGTCCGAACAGTTCTTCGGCGGCGACATCACAAACAAATAATCAGAAATCAGAAGACAAAGTGAGCCTCATCAGAGGCTCGCTTTTCATTTGCGGATATGAAAAAACCTGATTCCCGTCACATACCGAAACCAGGTTTTTCAGTTCATTTTTATTTGTTGTTGAGAATGTCAGTCTGATATTCCCTCGAGAGTTCGATCATGTCCGTATACATTTTGCGGAAATAGTAACGGATATCATCGTCTTTGATGTGATCGCAGTTTGTCTCGATGATCTGCGCTTCCCGTCCCGAATCAAGAATCGGCAGACGGTTTTCGATCTTATAGTCGATAATATCCTTTACGATACGGAACCGTTTCTCAAATAACTGTGCGATCTGAATGTCGATCGCATCGATTTCTTTTCTGTCTTCTTCAAGTCTGTTTGCCATATCGTCCCCTTTTCTTTCTGAAGCATAATATAACGAATATTATAGTGATTCCTGAAAAAAAAGCCACGATAATACAATTCCTTACGGTAATATGCATAAATTATGATAGTATTTTTTTAATTATTAAGAAGAAAGAGGTACAGCATTATGGGCAAAAACTTCGTATTTATTTCACCCACATTCCCGCCGGAATACTATCAGTTCCCGCTGGCCTGGAAACGGATCGGCGGCACATCGCTGTGCATCGGTGAAGACAGTTATGAATCACTGCGTCCGGAGCTGAAGGAAGCATGCACCGAATACTATCAGGTCCGCTCCATGCAGGACTATGATGAGATGTACCGAGCTGTTGCCTGGTTCGCGCACAAGTACGGCAAGATCGACTGGCTGGAAAGCAACAACGAATTCTGGCTGGAACAGGATGCCCGTCTGCGTACGGACTTCAATATCACGAGCGGTGACAAGACAGAAGACATCATGCGCTTCAAGCTGAAGTCCAACATGAAGGCATACTATGAGAGAGCCGGTGTTCCGGTTGCCAGATATCATCTGACAACCACCCTCGAGGAAGGACAGAAGTTCATCAAGGAAGTCGGCTATCCGGTCATCGTCAAGCCTGACAACGGTGTCGGCGCCAATGCCACATGGAAGATCAGCAATGACGAGGAACTGGCAGACTTCTATACCAGAGACCTGGGAACCCAGTACATCATGGAAGAGTTCATTCCCGGCTATATCGTTTCTTTCGACGGTATCGCCGACCAGGACAACAACATTATCTTCAAGACCAGCCATACCTTCCCGGAGCCGATCATGGATATCGTCAACTCCAAGGAAGAATGCCTGTACTGGAGCGAAAGAAAGATTCCAGCAGACCTCGACAAGATGGGCACTGCCGTTATCAAGTCCTTCGGTATTAAAGGCCGCTTCTTCCACACCGAATACTTCCGTCTGACGGAAGACAAGGAAGGTCTCGGCAAGAAAGGCGACCTCGTCGGTCTTGAAGTCAACATGCGTCCGCCGGGAGGATATACCCCGGATATGATGAACTATGCCAACGACATCAATGTCTATGCCATCTATGCCAACATGGCAATGTTCAACACGCCGCCGGAAAAATCCGACCGTCCGTACACTGTCGCCTTTACCGGACGCCGCGATCATCTCTCCTACAAGAACGACGCATCTGCCGTCTATGCGAAATACGGTCAGAAAATCGTCATGCACGGAAGAATGCCGGAACTGCTGGCAGAAGCAATGGGCAACGAATTCTTCATGGCCCGCTTCAAGACGGAAAAGGAAGTCAAGGCATTCCTGAAATTCATTTTCGAGAAAGCAGGTTGATCAATGAAGACTGCATACTACAAAGAATATTCGCATAACCTCGGCCGCGACATGGAATTCAAGGTCTACGGCCACGGCGGCAAGCCGATGCTTGTCTTCCCCTGCCAGGACGGACGTTTCTTCGATTTCGAAGACCGCGGCATGGTCGATGTCGCAAGACCCTATATCGACGAAGGAAGACTGCAGTTGTTCTGCTGTGATTCCGACGACATCAATTCCTGGTCCCGCGTCAATGACTGGGACAACCGCAACCGTATCGAACAGGCGGAACGTTTCTTCCATTACATCTGCGATGAACTGTGCCCGCGTATCTTCGATATCAACGCGGCGGACAACGGCGGTCATTACGCCGACGGCATTCTGACCACAGGCTGTTCAATGGGTGCTTCCCACGCTGTCAACTTCCTGCTCAGAAGACCGGACATCTTCGCCGGCTGCATTGCCATGTCGGGTTCCTATGACGCAAAACTGTTCTTCGGTGACTACAAGGACGATCTCGTCTATGCCAACTCGCCGGTCGACTATATCAACGGCATGGCATATGACCATCCGTATGTCGAGATGTACCGCAACCGCGATATCATCATCGTCTGCGGCAGAGGTGCCTGGGAACATCCGATGCAGGAGGACGGCGCCCGCATGAAGGAACTGTTCGAATACAAGGACATTCCGGCATGGGTCGATTTCTGGGGCGATGACGTGGCTCATGACTGGCCATGGTGGCTCAAGGAATTCCCTTATTATCTCAATTATGTTTGCTGAGCGGATCACACGATCCGCTTTTCATTTCCCCTTTTTCTGATAGAATGATTAATACGCGGATATGGTGGAATTGGCAGACACGACAGATTTAGGATTATACGCGTTTTGAAATGGGGATATGGTGAAATTGGCAGACACGATGGATTTAGGATCCATTGGAGTGATCCGTGCAGGTTCGAGTCCTGTTATCCCCACTAAAATAGCCACTTTTCGGAGCTCCTGAAGTATAAAGCATATCTTCAGAAGCTCCTTTTTTCTATGCGGCAGATCCTCAAATCAGTAAAAAATGGTTATTGCGTCGGATATACAACCAGTTGAAAGAGACTATATTGGGACCTTCTCAGTTTTTCCATCAGAAAAGAGGCCTCCATGTACTGGATGACCTCTTTCATTTAATAGTCATGCATGACTCATATCTTCACTTAGAATCATCTATATCGTATTCTCATTCCCGCAGCAACCACAGACAGACCTGTCATCAGCAGCATCAGTGTCAGCCAGAACGCGCTCTGCGAAGAATCCCCGGTTCCGGGTGAATCCGGTACATCTGACGGATCGCTGTTCTTTTCCCAGACTGCCGTGAAGACGTGATTATCTGCCACGGTATATTGATCGCCTGGTGAATAACTGGAACCCTTCCAGTACAGGAAGGTATATCCCTCCCTCACCGGTGCTACATGGATGGTTATGACAGTTCCGTCCGGATAATTCTCATATATATTGTTTCCGCTGCCGTTATAAGTGCCGCCGTTCAGATCATAGGTGATAGTCCATGTTTTGATGACCGGACTTGGACCTGGGCTGGGATCTTTGGTGATCTTCAGTTCACCATCTTCCACATTGAAGGTGACGTTCTCGAAGTTGCCATCGTCATAACTGAACTGATCCTCTGCAAGCCCCATCGGGTATACGCCTTCTTCCGTCTCAGTCACAATGGCTTTTCCGGTAAAGACGATCTTACTCTCATCGTACAGTGTACTGTCGCACTCTGCTTTGTAACCCTCAGCAGTGTGCGGTTGTCCGTCATACTTGAATTCTTTCTTATCTCCGGTAATGTTGATGGTCAGCGTCGCCGGATTGATTTTCAGCCAGCCGTCTGTGATTTCAAACTCCACTTCGATGTTCTCATCATTGTAGCTGAACTGATCCCCTTCAAGTCCCATCGGGTAGGTGTCCACATCGGTGCCCTTCGCGCAGGCTTCACCCTCGAATCCGACAGCTTCTTCATTGAAAAGATTGTCATCGCATTCCAGGTCGTATCCTTTGACGGTGTGTTCTTCACCATCATAAGTCTCCACATCTGTATGGCCTGTGACTTCAATTGTGAGTTTTGCAGGCTTGATCTTCAGCCAGCCGTCTGTGATTTCAAACTTTGCTTCGATGTTCGGATCACTGTAGCTGAACAGATTTTCAACAAGCCCCATCGGATAATCGCCAACAGTGGTGCCCGTGGCTACAGGCTCGGACTCTCCTTTGAATACAACCTTGCTTGCGTCATAAAGTTCTTTGTCGTCGCATTCCAGGTCGTAACTCTCGACGGTGTGTTCTTCACCATCATAAGTCACCACATCTGTATGACCTGTGACTTCAATCATAAGGGAAGCCGGTTTGATTATCAGTCTTCCGTCAAGAATGCGGAATTCTGCTTCGATGTTCTCATCATTGTAACTGAACTGCGATGCGTCAAGCCCCATCCGATAGATGCCCACATCGGTACCTGTGGTTATAGGCACGGCACTGGGGTCTCCTTTGAATACAACCTTGCTTTCATCGAAATCACTGGCGCTAAGAGCCACATAGCCTTCTACGCTCTGCTCTTCTCCACTATACGTTTTAACGTCATAGGCACCGATAATGGTAATGATGATTTTCTCGGGTGGAGATGGAGGATCGATCTGCAGCCAGCCGTCTGTGATTTCAAACTCTGCTTCGATGTTCGGATCATTGTAGCTGAACTGATCCTCTTCAAGTCCCATCGGGTAAGTGTCCACATCAGTACCTTTGGCACATGCTTCACCCTCGAATCCGACCAATTCTTTAATGAAAAGTTGGTCGTCACATTCCAGTTCATAACCTTCGACGGTGTGTTCTTCACCATCATAAGTCACCACATCTGTATGACCCGTGACTTCAACTGTTAGTTTTGCAGGCGTGATCTTCAGCCAGCCGTCTGTGATTACAAACTTTGCTTCGATGTTCTCATCATTGTAGCTGAACTGCGATGAGTCAAGCCCCATCGGATAATCGCCCACAATGGTGCCTGTGGCTTCAGGTATGACACCAGAGCCTTCTTGGAATACAACATTGCTTGCGTCGTAAAGTTCTTTGTCGTCGCATTCCAGATCGTAACCCTCGACGGTGTGTTCGTAACCATCATAAGTCACAACATCTGTATGACCCGTGACTTCAATCGTGAGTTTTGCGGGTATGATCTTCAGCCAGCCGTCTGTGATTTCAAACTTTGCATCGACGTTCTCGTCATTGTAACTGAACTGCGATATGTCAAGTCCCATCGGGTAATTGCCTACATCGGTACCTGCCGCAATCTCTTCCCCGTTAAAGTTCACCTTGCTCTCATCAAAATATTCATCCTTGCAGACCAGTCTGTAACCAGTCACGCTCTGTTCTTCGCCCGTGTAAACTTTGGTATCTGTGGTTCCGATGACTGTGATCGTAATCTTCTTGGGTTCTTCGGTGATCTTCAGTTCGCCGTCTGTCACCTTGAAACTCGCCTGGACGTTTTTATCGTTGTATGTGAAATCTGTATCCTTAAGACCCATTGGATACGTGCCCACATCTTTCTTTGTCACACTGGCTGTCCCGGTAAAGCGGATATTACCCTCATCGTACAGCGAGCTCTCACACTCTGCCTCGTAGCCCTCGGCTGTGTGTTCACTCCCGTCGTACACATACTCTTTCTTATCTCCGGTGATGCTGATCGTCAGTTCAGCAGGTGTGATCTTTAATTCTCCGTCTGTAACATCAAACCGGGCTGTCACGTTATTGTCAACATAATAGAACTGTGAGGCTGCAAGCCCCATATGGTAGTCGCCAGCATCCCTCTTGGTCACACTGGCTGTCCCGGTAAAGCCGATATTACTTTCCTTGTACAGCGAACTGCCACACTCTGCCTTGTAGCCGCTGGTGGAGTGTTCCGTTCCGTCGTATGGATATGTCCCCTTATTGCCTGTGATCTCGATGGTCAGTTCAGCCGGATTAATCTTTAATTCTCCGTCCGTAACATCAAATGTCGCTTTGTAGTTTTTATCCGTGTAACTGAACTGCGATGCGTCAAGCCCCATCGGATAGGTGCCCGCATCCGTCTCTGCTACCTCTTTTTCTCCGCTGAAGGTAACATTGCTTTCGTCGTAACCGGCATCTTTACAGGAGGCTGTGTAGCCGCTGGCGGAGTGTTCCGCTCCATCGTAAGTGTATGTCGCCTTGTTACCTTCAATCTTGATGTTCAGTGTCGCCGGATCGATTTTTAATTCTCCGTCCGTAACATCAAACACCGCTCTGTAGTTTTCATCCTCGTAATTGAACTGCGATGCGGTAAGCCCCATCGGATAGGTGCTCACATCGGTGCCTTTTGCCACATCCTCACCGGTGAATTTGACTTTTGTCTCGTCATAATCGCCGCTGCAGTATATGTCATAGCCCGTCACAGTCTGCTCACTGCCGTTATATATCACTGTATCCTTATGACCGACAACCGTGAACAGAAGCTCATCCGGTTCAGGCTTCGAATGGATCTTCAGCCAGCCGTCCGTCACATCGAACCGCGCATTTACATTCGTGTCGAGATACATGAAGTCGGACTCATTCAACCCCATCGGATAGGTGCCGGCCTCGGTTCCCCTGGCTACAGCTTCCTTTCCGACGTAGCTCATCTGGCTTTCATCGAACAAATCACTGCTGCAGCTCTTATCATAGCCTTCCACCTGCTGTTCTGATCCTGTGTATTCCTTCACAGCTGTGTGACCGGTCACCTCAATTTCGAGTTCCGCCGGTGTGATCGTCAGTTTGACGGGATCGCCCATCTCCCAGATAATCACATGATCGTCGTCTTCGTAACTGCAGGAACCTTCATGCGGGTCAACCGTGTACTCACCGACATCTTTTCCGGAAGCTGTTGCGGTTCCGCTGTAACTGAACCTGGACGCGTCGAAATCAGGATCACTGCTTGTAGCTGTGAAACTTCCTTCAAAGCTCTGATTATCTCCGTTATACTCCCTGCTGTCGGTATTGCCGTTCACGGTAATCGTGATGGTCGGCGTTTCCCCGCTGTAGGTATTGGTGACATTGTATTCATCGTAGCTCGTCTCGTACTCAGGTACGACGGCTTCTTTGATGGAGTATGTGATTTCGGTCGTTCCGTCATTCTGGTACTTAGGCAGATCCTTGAAAGTCCATGCCCATCCGTCATCCTCCGTGACTGTCCTGGAGGCCTTTTCCTCCCCGTCTCCCAGAAGTTTTATTGTGATGGAGGAAGGACGTTTTCCTTCGGCGTCTTCGTTGTCATTCCAGGTCTTTTTACCGGAAACCTCAATCTTGTCGATTCCTTCTTTTTTGTTCGTAATATCGTAGCCATCGTATGTCGTCTCATAGCCGGAAACCGGTTCTTCCTCAACCACGATTTCTTTATAATACACTGTGTCTTCTTCCGACTCTGCATCCTTATCGTAGGCTACGATCTCACTTAACGGAACTTCCGCAGACCACGGCCAGTCATCACCGTCTCCTGTTACGGTAATCGGTGAAATGCTGAGTTCGGTCTTTTCGCCGTCCTTGTCTTTTGCGTACAGTTTGAGCGTCACGCTTTCCGGACGGTCATCCGCACCGTTATCGACCCAATGCTTCACGCCGCTGATCTTGTTCCCGTCGCTGCCATCCCAATGAACCTTGAAGTTAATGACATTGCCGGTAAGTTCGTAATCTTTGTCCAGCGTTGGGATATTGAAAGCATATCCCTTGATGCTCCAGCAATCGAGCACCGGATGATACATGATGGGAACACTGAGCTTTGGAATATGTGCTTCTTTAATAATGATGTCCAACACCATCTCAAGCAGTCCCGTCACCAGTTCTGCTCCCGCAAACTCCATAGGCACGCCAAAACCGCCATACTTTTTAACGCCGAAATAGGTATGCCATTTAGCGATGGGGTTCCATCCGCCGCCTTCGTTTACCTTGACAAGTGCGATTCCGGTCTTCGTAACCCGCTGCAATGTCTCTTCCAGTGCCATGCTGACAACTGAACTTTGAATGCCATCGCCCAGCACCATGGACACGCCTTTCTCCAGTTCATCACGGACATCTAATTCAGGAACATTCGTGATGCTGAGCTGCGGTCCGTACATGCAGGTAAAGACCGGGGTGTAGATGTTCATTTCTTCCACGCCGGCACGCTCCGCGTAATCATCGTCCACCTTGCTCATCAGCATAATGTAGACGTATTCCGGCATTTCGTCGTCTTTGAAATTGATCCAGCGCTTATAGATGGACGCATCGATCACTGCCGTGTCGGTAATCGTCATCTTGTGTGTCTCGCTGTTATGGCTGTAGCCGACATGATATTTCGTGTCGTGCGCGCTGACATCTTTTATCTCGTCCCGGTACGCATCAATGTGTGTGACAAACGACGGCACAGGGATAACAATCTTCTGCGCCTGCGCTTCCAGCCACGCAAGGGTGGCGTCAACGGTCCACACGTTGTCCGGATCTGCAATCGCAAGCAGGTTCTTGATGAAAGGCTTGTCGAAATCGAAGGTGTCATATACCGTCCGCTTGTCGCAGGATTTGTAATATTCTTCCTCATCCTCTTCCGGATCCGGCACCTGTTCGCCCTCTTTCGGAGGTGCGATCTCACGGACGCGGTATTCGTATCGCACGAAGGTTCCCGTGTCGTTCACATACCCAGCCGGGACAGGATCAAACTCTCCCTCTGTGGAAGGAAGCGGTCCGGGAATTTTCGGAGGAGATTGCAGCGTGATAACATCAATGGTTTTCCAGCTGAATTTTCCTTCCTGTTTCTGAAGCGCCACTTCGATCTCATCCGGACGGTCATAGTTTCCGACAGCCCAGTCAATGTCCCACTTGACTTCGACGGTGTATTTTTTCACGCTGCTGTTGGTAATCGTCATGCGGCCGGCGTCTTCGTCCATCTCGTATGCGGCGTTGTAGCCTTTGTCTTCTCCGTCCACTTCCAGTATGACTGACGGCTTGGCACTGCCGTCATCCCCGGCATCCGCTGACAGGACAGGATAACCGTCCTTGTCGAGTTCACGGATGCGGAAGTTCTCCGTCGTTACTTCAGCCGCGCCGGTCGTAATCTCAAAGGTTTCTTTCCAGATATTGTCGTCTTCATCGTCGGCATCGGCTGCCGTGAGTGTCTTTGTCTCGATGGTCTGCCAGTCACCATCCTTCTTCTGCAAAACCACATCCAGTTCTTCCGGGAGATCTTCGCCGTCTTCGGCTTCCCAGTGTTTCTCCACCTCCCACGTCTTCTGCCATCTCGCATAGAGGGTGTCCTGCGGCAAATCAAGAACGAAATCGAACTCA
This sequence comes from uncultured Erysipelotrichaceae bacterium, assembly GCA_902778375.1. Classification (GTDB taxonomy): domain Bacteria; phylum Bacillota_I; class Bacilli_A; order Erysipelotrichales; family Erysipelotrichaceae; genus Bulleidia. The sequence goes on along the minus strand of CACYXJ010000004.1, from coordinate 21,938 downwards.
TCCGTCAGTTCCGGATCCGTGCACCAGCAGTCAAACACATAGCCGCCGCGTTCCGGGTCCGGATTCGGCTTCTCTATCGTGTCACGTGGAAAAACGCGCTCCACTGTGCCGGTCTGGCCATCCATTTCACCGCCGTTCAGCACAAAACTGACGGTATTGCCACGTTCAAGAACAATATGCTGCGTATCGTCAAATTCACGCGGATCGTAATCGTCCGGCCCAAACGGCAGGCCCAGCTGGCCGCCTCCATATTCCACCAGCACGATGGAAGGACCGACCGAGATCTTTGTAAAGTACATCGCCTTTGTTCCGCCGTCTGACTGCACACGGGTGATGCCGTCACGGATAAACATATTTCGGTTGGCACGGAGGCCGTAACGCGTGCCATTCACTGTAATGGTGCCACCTGCAAGAATGATGTCTAATTCGGCTGTCACCGCATTCATTTTTGCATCGCCCACGTTGAAGTCGCCATCTATTGTCAGAGATCCGGACACTATGTGAATGCCATCAGCATAGTCTCCGGAAGAACGCCTCAGATCTGCCCTACCGGTCAGCGTCAGGTTGATACCTTCCGAGTATACGAGAGTATTGTTTTTCAATTTCTCCCCGCCCAAATCGGTCACATTATCAAAATGGAGCGTGCAGGTTTCCGGGTCATAGGTCACCTTGCCATCACCAAGAACATCATCTTTGTTATCGGAAGTCACCTGTATGCCGCCGACCCACAGTTTGTAAGGATCCGCCCATTGTGCGGTAAGCGTCAGGTCGCCCGTGGGGATCACACTGCTTCCGGCAGGATACACACCGGCAGGAACACCGCCTCCGCTTGCTCTCCAACCTGAAAAACTCTTCCCTTCCGGCGGATTGAAACTGCAGTCAGGAAGATTATAATCAACATCTTTATCGATATAGACAGCTTTCATCTCACCTGTGCCCTCGCCCGGCAGGAAGGTAACCAGCACTCTCTCATAACCGCACTTCGTGCAAAGGTGGCCGCTCTCGTCAAATTCATGCGGCAGGATCTCTGAATCAGGATGTTTGCAGTAAACGCAGTGCGCCCAGTGTCCGCTTTTGCCTGCGCTTTCATATTCGGCATAAAGGTGATCACAGGGCTCGATCATGGCAAAGGGCCGCCTGCCGGGTTCTGTCTCTCTGTCAGCCGCAGGAACAGGTCTGGTATCCGGCACGACGTCTCCGCTGCCGTCCAGGCTTCCGCAGCTGACCATGGCTGAATCGTAGACAGAAAGTGAGCCGTTCTCGTCACCGTCATAGCCATGACCGATGGCAGGTGTATCTTCCTTGCCGGATTTCGCAATCACCACGCCGCTGATGATCTTCACGTTGGCACCTTCGCCTCCGTCACCGCCTCCAATACCGGCACCGGCATACTCGCCGGAGAAGATCAGGTCCGCAATAAAAGCAGCGACAGACTTGTAGATGTTGCCGCCTTCAGGCAGACCTTTGATGGAGTCCAGAAAGTCAGGGGATATACTGGATTTCCAATGTTCGTATTTGAGATAGCCGCCGTAAGCTGTCACGTGACCGCCGTTGATATTGACAGTACCGCCGTCGCCGTCATTGCCGCCGCCGATTCCGGCACCTTTCTTCGTCGAAACCGCAATAACGATGCCGTAGTTAATGTTCACCGTGCCGCCATTGCCTTTGCTGGACAGTCCCGAGAACGCACCGCCGCCAATACCCGCACCGTTCTCCGACGATGCCGTGACAAGGCCATTGTTGATGTTGACCGTTCCGCCGTCGGCATTGTATCCGGCGCCGATACCGGCACCATTCTTGCTGTACGCCTGGACGATACCGCCGTTGATGGTGATAACACCGCCCTGATCGGCTTCCGAGCCGGAACCGATGCCGGCACCGCGGTTAGGAACATGCTTATTGGCATACGCCTGCACCGAACCGCCGTTGATGGTAATGGTACCGCTTGAACCATAGCAGCCGCCGCCGATCGCTGCAGCATTGTATTTACCTTCTGCCGTGACAAATCCACCGTGAATGGTGATCACACCGCCGCTGCCTTCGTCGCCGCCGCCAATACCGGCACCGCCTTCGGCACTGCCGGTCGCATTGATTTCACCGCCGTAGATGACAGTTGTTCTGTTATCTGCCTCGTCGCCGCCGCCGATACCTGCCCCGTAACGGCCGCCGACAGCTTTGATCTTGCCGCCGTAGATGGTTACATCACCGCCCCGGGATTCGTTGCCGCCGCCGATGCCGGCAGCCTCTCTGCCGCCTCTTGCTTCGATGGTACCGCCATGGATAATGATAGTGCCCGCTGCGGATTCCTCATCGTCGTCCGCGTCATTGGCACCGATGCCTGCGTTGTATTTGCTGCCATGGGCAACAAGCTTGCCGGAGTCATGCACCTGCCCGTAGATGGTGAGGGTGTTGCCTTCAGCAACCCGGACACCTTCTGTGGCTGTGAGTGTTGCGCCGTCAACAAGAATCAGTTTGACGTCTCCGCGGACCACAATGCGGCCGTTGTACTGATACGTCTGATCAACGATGTACCAGCCGCTGTTCAGTGTGCCCTGGCCATTGTAGATAACCGAGTCAGAAGGAGCGGTCTTTGTTTCCTGGATGCCGCCTCCGTAGCGTTCGATATATGTGACTTCGCCATCGGCATGTGCCGTGACACACATATTCGGCATTATATTCAATATCATCAGGATGGCCAGAAACAGCGCCATTGCTTTCGATTTGTATTTCATCTTTTGGTCCCTTTTCTTTCCCGGATATTCCTGTCCGGGAAGCACAACTCTTATTAGATAAATATATCATGCAAGACTGTATTTGTTACAGGACAGAGAGGGATAATAACCGCTTTCTCTCCCCTTGCCGCACCTCCTTGTTTCGTATTCGCCACTGCATTTCAAATTGCTCAGATAACAGTCGGGAAAAACCGGTAGAACAGACTGATGGACACATATATTTTTCGTATTGACACGGTGTCAGAATAAGATACAATATTGCTGACACGATGTCAGAATACATAAAAGGACGGTGAAATATATGCCGAAAGGAACACCTGAAAGAACCGCTGCCAGAAAAGAAGAGATTGTCAGTGCGTGTGAAAAACTGTATCAGACAATGAGCTTCAAGGAAATCACTTTGAAGGAAATAGGAAATGTGACATCCTTTTCCCGGCCGACAATTTACAACTACTTTCAGACAAAGGAAGAAATCTTCCTGGCACTGTTTGAACTTGAATATGACCGCTGGAATGAAGACCTGGAGAAAATCATTGCTGAAAACGATTATCTCGACCGGCAGCAGATTGCCGAAAAAATAGCGCATTCGCTGGAAAAGAGAGAGCAGCTGCTGAAGCTTCTGGCCATGAACAACTATGATATGGAAGCCAACAGCAGGCCGGAACTGCTGACTTCATTCAAAGCGGCATACGGCAGGTCAATGAAGAATATATACGCTATCCTGAATAAATTCTGTCCGGATATGAAGGACGATGAGAGACACGCTTTCGTTTATGTGTTCTTTCCGTTCATGTTCGGCATTTATCCGTATACATCCGTAACCGAAAAACAGGAAACAGCTATGACAAAGGCAGATGTGCGTTTTATATACCAGTCTGTATATGGCATCACATATCAGTGCCTGATCAGACTGCTCAGCAGATAAAAGGAGGAAATGATGAGCAAGAAAAACATTGGTGCAGTATTGGCTTTATATCCGTGTCCGGTAATTGTTGTCGGGGCAATGGTCAACGGCAAACCGACATGGACACTCGTTGCGCATGCCGGAACGGTGGCACACAGCCATCTGATGGTGTCCCTGGTACAGGCACACTATATCAATCAGGGTATCCGCGAGAACAAAAAACTGTCTGTAAATATCGTGGATGAATCCTGGCTGAAGGAAGCAGACCGGATGGGCACAGTCAGCGGCAATAAGACAGACAAGTCGGATGCTTTCGCCTGGACAATGGGCGAAAACGGCGCACCGCTGATCGATGATGCCAAAGTTTCCATCGAATGTGAAGTTGACGGCAATTATGAACTCGAACACTTTGATCAGTTCATGTGCAAAATCCTTGCCACATACGCAGATGACACGGTTCTGAATGAACAGGGAAAAATCAATTATCACGTCTTCAAGCCGGTGCTGTTTGAATTCCCGACCTATGAATATTTTGTGACGGGTGAAAAAGCCGGCAACTGCGGCAAGATGAATCAGTAAGGAAAAGAGGATATAAACATGGCAAAGAATGTATTGGTGGCAGTCTTTTCCGCCAGCGGTGTGACCAAGCGGGTAGGTGAAGAAATCGCCAGGAACTGCGGCGGTGATTTCTTTGAAATCATCCCTGAGGAAGTTTATACATCCGCTGACCTGAACTGGAACAACAGCAGCAGCCGCAGCAGCATTGAAATGAATGATCCATCCGCCAGACCGGCCATTGCCGGTAAGGTAGCCGACATGGCGGATTATGACACGGTCATTATCGGTTTCCCGATCTGGTGGGGCATTGCACCGCGTATTATCGAAACCTTTCTGGAAAGCTATGACTTCTCCGGCAAGACAATCATCCCCTTCTGTACTTCCGGAGGGAGCGGCGTCGGCAGAAGCGACACAGCTCTTCACAAAAATGTCAGCAGTGATGTGAATTGGAAAAAAGGTGTTCAGATCAACCGCCCGGACTCAAAGCGGATCAGAAAATGGCTGGCGGAAGTACTCTGAAACCTGACTGCGAAGGAGAAAGAAAATGAAAAGAATACATAAACTGTTTATGGCAGCAGTGCTGAGTATGGGACTGGCTGCCTGCGCCGGATCCTCTGCTCCGGAAACACCGGCAGCAGAACCGGAAGAAACGGAAACACCGGCGGAAAGTACCGTCGAAGAAACAACAGCCGGAACAGAAAATGAACAAGGCAAAGTCCTGGTTGTCTATTTCTCGGCTACCGGCACCACGAAAGATATCGCTGAAAAAATCGCCGCGATCGAAAATGCCGACCTGTATGAGATCAAGGCAGCGCAGGAATATACAAGCGAGGATCTGGACTGGAATGATTCTGACAGCCGGACGACCCATGAGCAGAACGATCCGTCTGTACGCCCGGAAATCGGCAGTGAGCCGGTTTCTCTTGAGGGATATACAACCGTCTATATCGGCTACCCGATCTGGTGGGGTGAGGAACCGCGCATTATGGATACCTTTGTTGAAAGCTGCAATTTTGACGGTATCACAATGATTCCGTTCTGCACTTCCGGCAGCAGCGGTATCGGCAGAAGCGGAACCAATCTTGCCGAAAATGCCGGCAGCGGAAACTGGCTTGACGGACAGAGGTTTGGCGCCGGAACAGCTTCAGAAGAAATACAGTCCTGGATTGACAGTCTCAAATAAAATTACGGAAAGAAGGATGCATGCAGAGAAAACGAAATGATACTCTCATTAAAAGAACAGTCGATATTTGCATGAGTATTGTGCTGATGTGTCTGATGGCATATCAGGTTACCGGCGAGGCAGCACATGAGTGGTCCGGAATCCTGATGACAGTTCTGATGATTGTTCATCAAATCCTGAACCGCAGATGGTATGGCACTGTGTTCAAAGGACGGTACAATGCATACCGGCTTCTGCTTACAGCAGTCAATGTTCTTCTGGTGATTTCCTTTGTCCTGACGGCATTCTGCGGAATGGCAATGAGTACATATGCGGTGCCGTTCCTGTATGGTATGGCCAGGGTTTCCTTTGTCAGAAGAATGCATCTGTCCATGTCTCACTGGGCATTTGTCTTTATGGGTATTCATCTTGGCCTGCATGTACAGGCTGTCTGTGCAGGATTGAAACTGAACAGCAGACAGAAGACAGCAGTTTCGGCTCTTTCGCTGTGTATGGCGGGAGCCGGTCTGTTCCTGTTTCTGTATAACGGAATGCAGGAGTATCTCCTGTTCCGTGTTCCGTTTGCGTTCCTCGACTATGAGAAATCCGCAGTCAGGGTATTTGCGGAGAATATACTCATGTTTCTGTTCTTTGTTTATACCGGGGCACAGGCTGCCTTGCTGTGTACTGACAGAAAACGGAAACCGGTTGTGCATATCGGACAGACAGCAGCGGCTGTAATCATCGGTCTGATCCTGAATGCCGTTTTCCCTTCTCCGTTCAAACCGGACTTTGCGGAAGCAGGTATGAACAGCAGCCCGCCGGCGGAAGAGAATCCGGAAGCTACGGCAGATGAACCTGATGAAGCTGAAGAAATCAGCGACGGATTTGTTCTGGTTGAAGGAGGAACATTCCTGATGGGAAGTCCCGACACCGAAAACTGGCGGATCGAAGATGAAATGCAGCATGAAGTAACTGTCTCATCCTTCTATATCGATGTTTTCGAAACCACCCAGGAAGAATATGAGCGACTGACGGGCACGAACCCGAGTACCTTTTCGGGAGACAGGTTTCCTGTTGAAAATATCTCCTGGCTGGAGGCGGTTCAGTTTGCCAATCTGAAAAGCACAGAAGCCGGACTTCAGCCGGTATATACAGTGACTTCGGAAAATGTAGTGTGGGACAGAAGCGCAAACGGCTATCGCCTGCCAACAGAAGCAGAATGGGAATATGCATGCCGGGCCGGAACAGTGACTCCTTTCAATACGGAAAAGTCACCGGATGCTTCAGAAGCCAATTTCTACGGTCACTATCCCTACGAAATCGAAGAAAACTATTTCGACAATTCTTCTCTTGAAGCAAGACCCGGAGAATACCGGCAGACCACAGTGGCTGTAGGCAGTTTTGAGCCCAATGCATGGGGTTTGTACGACTGTCACGGCAATGTGAATGAATGGTGCTGGGATTATTACGGCGTATATGATCCGGATCAGACAACTGATCCTGCCGGACCGTCATCAGGCACAAGACATGTGTACAGGGGCGGCGGCTGGAATGATTTCGCCAAAAACATGCGCAGTGCGTACCGGGCAGCCGGTCAGTCAGATATGAAAAGCTATAACCTCGGACTCCGGCTTGTCAGAAATGCCGGCAGCACTATGAACCAGACCCTTTCAGCTTCCGAATCAGTGCCCGGGCAGCAGACAGGCGGCAGAATCCTGATCGCTTATTTCTCATGGGGAGGCAACACAAGAGGAATTGCCCAGGAGATTCAGAACCAGACCGGTGCGGACATGATAGAAATCACACCGGCAGTACCGTATTCGACGGATTACAATACGGTATTGATGGAAGCACAGGAAGACCAGCACAGACAGGCGCGGCCGGAATTGTCTGTTCATGTCGATCATATGGAAGACTACGATATTATTCTGCTCGGTTACCCGAACTGGTGGGCTTCGATCCCGATGCCGATTGCTTCTTTCCTGGAAGAATATGACTTCAGCGGGAAACGGATCATACCGTTCTGTTCCCATGGCGGCGGAAGATTCGGCCAGAGTCTCACGGCCATTGCCAAACTTGCGCCGGAAGCGGATATCGGCGAAGGTCTGTCAGTCCATTATTCAGGAGGTTCCACCCTCCCCGACGACATCTCAGCATGGCTGGAAACAAACGGAATAAAGTGAACAGGAGAACGCATATGAAAATCACAGTACTGATGGGAAGTCCCAATAAAAAAGGTTCAACAAGTCTTCTGACCGGTGAATTTGTCAGAGGAGCGGAAGAAGCCGGACATACATGCGAAGTGATCGATGTGTGCCACACCGACATTCATCCCTGTACCGGCTGTGTCGCCTGCGGTTATGAAGGTCCGTGCGTTCAGAAGGATGACGTCCGGATGATCCGTGCGAAACTCCTTGCTTCGGATATGGTCGTGTTCGCGACACCGCTTTATTACTACGGCATGAGTGCCCAGTTGAAAGCTGTGATCGACCGTTTCTGTGCCTACAACAGCAGTCTGAACAGCCGCCATCTGAAGTCCGCGCTGCTCACTGTTGCATGGAATGCCGACGACTGGACATTCGATGCCCTGAGCGCCCATTACAGAACACTTGTCAGATATATCAATTTTGAAGACAAGGGCATGGTACTGGGCTATGGCTGCGGCACACCCGGCATGACAAAACGGAGCCGCTATATGCAGGAAGCATATCAGCTCGGCAAAAATCTCTGAACAAAGACTGCACCGAACGTGCAGATCCGCATTCTGTTATCCAAAAAGGATTCTGATCTCTCCTGAAAGGATCAGGATCTTTTTCTGTTTTCAATCAAGCAGCTGTCAGAACTGTATCCAGATAATTAACAGAACAATATTCTGTTTATCTGTTGTCAGCTGCGGAGAAGCCATCTATAATAATTAACAGAACGTTATTCTGTTAATTAAGCAAGGAGGAAGGATCATGAAATTCAATGTTGGATTCTATGATTTCAGTTCGGATGCGGGAATGAATTATCAGCTGAACCGCCTGTATTCCACCGGTGTCATGAATCAGGAAGAACTGTATGAGACCGGCCGGAAAGCAGTTGATTTTGACAGCTGGATCAGACTGTTCACGGATCTGGCGGAAAAAGCGGAAGCGGAAGGCAATTACAAAAAGGCCGCAAGCTGTTACCGGTCCGCCCAGTTTTACACCTTAAACGATGCAAGGGATGCCTCGGGCAGCAGTCTGAAAAAAGTGCTTTATGAAAAATGCATGGAAAACTATGACCGCTGTTACGGCGACGGCAGTCTGATGACTTATGTGCGCATCCCCTTTCAGAACGGATATCTTCCGGTCTACTATGCCAGATGCAAAAACCCCAAAGGAACGATCGTTCTTCATGGCGGCTATGACAGTTTCATCCAGGAATTCCTGGATTTCCTGCCCTATTTCAACAGTCTGGGCTATGACACCTATTTCTTCGAAGGCTGCGGTCAGGGTGAAGTCCTGCTTCGCTGCGGCATCAAAATGACGCCGGAATGGGAACACTGCACATCCGCGGTACTGGATTATTTCGGTCTTAACGATGTCACACTGATCGGTGTTTCGCTCGGCGGCTATCTCGCCCCCAGAGCTGCCGTCTATGACCAGCGGATCCAGAGAGTTGTCATGTTCGATCTGATCTATGATTTTTACGGTGCCATTACCCAAAAAATGGGACCATGGAAAGCGAAACTGTTCGATTATATGACCGCCCATCCGAAAAGTTTTCTCTGGAAATGGCTGGAAAAGAAACTGGATGAGAACTATTTCACCCGCTGGCTCCTGGGACAGGGCAGTGCCATTTATGAAAATGTCAGCAGCGCATGTGACTATTTCAACTGCATCAAACAGTACAACACCCGTACGATCTCGCCGCTGCTCAAGCAGGATGTTCTGGTACTTGCAGGAAGCGAAGACCTGTATACAATTTATTATGAGGATCAGCTGAAGGCACTTGCGAATGCCCGCAGCGTGACCGGCAGGCTCTTCACCAAAGAGGAATGTGCCGGCCATCACTGCCAGATCGGAAATCTGCAGCTGGTACTGGACACGATTACAGATTGGATCGAGGCAAAAACAGATGGCGAGAAAACCGGTTCTTGAAGGCGGAAAAAGAGATGAGATCATAGCAGCTGCCGCAAAGCTGTTCTTTACCGACGGATTCGAAAAGACCTCTGTCCGCAGGATTCTTGATGAGGTGGATGGTGAAGTCGGCATGTTCTATCATTATTTCAAATCAAAGGAGGAACTGTTCGACGTGGTCGCTGACAGATTCTTCCGGCAGTACGAAGCTTCATTTACAAAGATGGCCGAAGAAATCAATACTGTCGAAGAATTCGCCGACCGGTTCCTGGACATGTTCGAAGAATCCATGGAGAAGTACATGCGGATCCAGAACAGCATGCACTGGACCGTCCGCTCTGCCCTTCACGAACGCACCCTGACCGCCCTGGTTCCGGCCGCGGAAGAACTGCTGAAAAAATACGGTTATCATGGAAAGTATCCGCCGGACATCGCCGCTGCGAAAACCATCGCCGATATTTCGGCAGCCATTCATTCCAGAAGCTATGCGGCAATGACACCGGAAGAAAAGAAAAACCTGATCATTTCTCTGATCACGGACGCAATCAGTTAATCACAGAAAAGACCTTCGCTCAGACAAATCATAAAGCGAAGGTCTTTTTTTATTACTCAGTATCTGTTTTTTCAGTCCAGGGCCGACATCGATGTTTTGCCGGTGATGGATTCGAAGTCATCCACGAAATCCTGGATGGCACCGTCGATTGCCAGATTCTTTACAAAGCTGAAGATCACACCGCTGCCGCAGGTGGCATTGCCGACACCGTATTCAGCCAGTTCGAGAACCTGCTGGCTGTTTTTAAATGATGCGGCCAGTACTTCGCAGTCCATGTCGTTGTTTTCAAGAATGTCCTGGATCTGCTTCACGACACCGACACCGTCATAGCCCATGTTGTCGATACGGTTGACATACGGAGCGACATAGGAAGCCCCGGCTTTTGCCGCAAGATACGCCTGCATCGGTGTATAGACGACAGTTCCGCAGGTGGTGATGCCTTCTTTTTTCAGTGCCATCATTGCCTTGAAACCGACCGGTGTGCAGGGAATCTTCACGACCGTGTTTCTGCCAAGAAGGTCCATGATCATATGGGCATCCTTCAGCATACCTTCGAAGGAAAGATCGACAGCCTGGGCAAAGATGATCTTGTCTTCGCCGATGATTTCCCGGATCGCCTTCAGTGTTTCTCTCGGATCTCTTTTCGCCTTGGCGAGGATGGACGGATTGGTTGTGACTCCGTCAACCGGATAATACTCATTGATTTCTCTGATTGCTTCAAGGTTTGCGTCATCAATAAACAGTTTCATCTCTTTTCCTTCTTTCTATTAAAGTGACTGTTCCGTTCTGCCGATAATATCGTCCTGCGTCTTTCTGGAAAGAACGTTGAAGAATGCGCTGTATCCGGCGACACGGACGATCAGGTCCTTGTGCTTTTCCGGATGCGCCTGGGCATCCAGGAGTGTTTCTCTCGATACGATGTTGTACTGTACATGATAGCCGTGCAGCCGGTTGAAGAATGCCCGTAACAGCATCTCCAGTTTCTGCTTGTTTTCTTCCGTCGACAGCATCTGCGGAGTCATCTTCTGGTTGAGCAGCACGCCACCGGTAATCTTGTCAGTCGGCAGCTTGGTGATCGACTTGAAGACAGCGGTCGGTCCGTTCTTGTCGGCGTTGTGAGCCGGCGAGCAGCCTTCTGCCAGCGGCTCGTAAGCGTTTCTGCCATCCGGTGTCGCCATCGTTCCCATGCCCTGGCCGACGTTGGCCGAGATGGAGGAAGTGCCGCCATAGCGGATGCCGCCGATCGGTCCCCTTGCATATCTTGTATTCGGATACTTTTTGATTTCGTCCAGGTAGCTGTCATACGCCTTTACGACCAGCTGATCGACTTCGTCGTTGTCGTTGCCGTATTTCGGAGCGTCGATGAGCATCGCCTGGATCCGCTTGTTCTCTTCGCTCTGGAAGTCGTCAAGGATGGCGTTCCATAACTGTTCCGGTGTGATTCTCTTTTCATCATAGACAAGCTTCTTGATGGCTTCCAGGGAGTCAGCCATGTTGGCGATGCCGACCTGCAGACCGGAGATGAAGTCATAAACCGCTCCGCCTTCCTTGATCGTCTTTCCCCTGCCGATGCAGTCATCGGTCAGAGCTGAGCAGAGGATATCCGGGACATCCCTTTCGCTTGCCTTGTCGATCGCGTTTTCAACGATGACACTGTATCTGGTGAACTCTCTGAGCGTCTTGTCCCAGACCGTCATGAGTTCGTCGAAATCCTTCCATTCCGTGAAATAACCGTAGCCCTTCGTGAATCTTTTGCCGGATGTGAGGTCAACGCCGTCGTTCATCGCGCATAACAGAAGTCTCGGGAAGTTGACATATGACATACCGGTGCATCTGTATCCCCATTTGCCCGGGACAGCTGTCTCGACGCAGCCGATGGCGCTGTAGTTGTATGCGTCTTCTTCCCTGACACCCCAGTTGATGAAGGACGGGATGATGATTTCGTCATTGTTCAGTGCCGGCATGCCGAAGCCGAGTTTCATGACTTCGATGCATTCGTCGAAGAATTCCTTGTTCAGGTTGGCATGATATCTGACTGTCAGGTTCGGCTGCGTCAGTCTTGTCTGGGCGACAGACTGCAGTACCAGGAAACTGAGTTCGTTGACCGCGTCTTTCTTATCTGTTGTCTGACCGCCGATCGTGACATTCTGATACATCGGCGAGCCGGCGGAACTGAGTGTATGTGCCTGGCTTCTGACCTTATTGATCGTCAGCGTCTTGATCCAGAGGCAGGTCAGCAGTTCCAGCGCTTCTTCTTTTTTAATTCTTTCATTCTTCAGATCATTGATGAAGTACGGATACATGTACTGATCGAATCTGCCGTAGCTCAGGGAATGACCGTTGGATTCGATCTGCAGGATCAGCTGGATGAACCAGACGGACTGGACAGCTTCCCGGAAAGAAGCGGCCGGTTCATAAGGAACTCTCGCACACGTTCTGCTCATTTCCTCCAGTTCCGCTTTTCTCTTAGGATCGTTTTCTTTTTCTGCCAGTTCAGCCGCCAGTGCGCTGTATCTCTTTGCGAAGGTATGAACTGCATCAATGACGATCAGGACAGCTTTATAGAAAACATACTTGTCGATGGATTCCGGATCTGCCAGATCAAGTCCTTCCTTCAGGGCTCTTGTTCTTTGTTCATAGCCCTTCAGGCCTTCCTTCAGAACCTTTTCATAATTGACTGCCAGGTGGGCATCGCCGGCATTCAGTTTGCCTTCCATGCCGAAGACACCGGTTTCCATGAAGACAGATACTTCATCCGGAAGCAGCGCTTCGCCTCTGGCTCTGAGATTGTTGTTCTCCCAGAACGGGGCGATGGATCTTAACTGCTCTTTTGTCTCTTCTGTAATATAGAAGACATCGCCGTCTCTTTTTTCAAACAGATCGAGTTCGTCGATGACAAACTTCAGTGTGTATTCCGGAAAGACCGGAGCGTTTCTGTTCTTGGTTGCCTGGTTGCCGGCAAGCAGCGTTTTATCTTCAATATAGACGGACATGTTTTCGAGGATCTTTTTGAGCATCAGCGCTCTCATCATGACCCTCGGCTGGTTTTTGTTTTCTTCGTAGGCTTCCGTCACCAGAACGGCTCTTTCCGCGTCAACATAAGGTTTTTCATCGAGGACTTCCTCACGGAATGCCTGCATTCTTTCTGTCAGTGATCCAAAGTGTTCCCTGTTCTCCATACTGTCTTTCCCTTTCGTTCGTAAGTTGATTTTGTTTCGTTGCAACTACAATATACTGAGTAGAGCTCGGAAAGTCAATACAAAAATGTATTTTCGTAATTATTTTTAGTTTCATTCGTAACTTTTTTGTTGACAAGCAGGCTTTGCCTTCGTATTCTATGGATGAGAGGTAAACAGTCATGGCAAAGGACAGCGGTATTGTGTTCAACATTCAGAAATTCTCCGTCAACGACGGTCCGGGAATCCGTACTGTCGTATTCCTGAAAGGATGCCCTCTGCGCTGCCGCTGGTGCGCCAATCCGGAAAGCCAGCTGGTCAGAGCGGAGATCCTGTGGGATGAAAAGAAATGCATCGGCTGTCATCACTGCATCGAAGTCTGTCCCCATCAGGCAGTCAGCCTTAAAGATGGAAAGATCACGGTTGATTCCTCAAAATGCGACGGCTGCGGGAAGTGTTTCCATGAATGTCCGGGGAAGGCACTGAAGAATGAAGGCGAACTGAAAACCATACAGGAAGTCATGGACGTCGTCATGCAGGATCTGCCCTTCTATGAGGAAAGCGGCGGCGGCATCACACTGTCCGGCGCTGAAATGCTGGCACAGCCGGAATTTGCCATACAGCTTCTGAGAGCAGCGAAGGAAAACGGTCTGCATACATGCTGTGAAACGACCGGTTTTGCCAGACAGGAAGTGTTCGCTTCTGTCATTGAGAATCTCGATACCATTCTCTTCGATGTCAAACACTGGAATTCTGATAAGCATAAAGACGGAACAGCCGTCGGTAATGAACTGATCCTTGCCAATCTGAAGTATGCCATCGGTCAGGGCAAGGATGTCCTTCCGCGGATTCCCGTCATCCCCGGATTCAACGACTCCATGGAAGACGCTGTCAATCTTGCCCGGATCATAAAGGACGCCGGCGGTACCAGATGCCAACTGCTTCCCTTCCATCAGTTCGGCGAAAACAAATACGATCAGCTCGGACGGGAATATGCCTATAAGGATGTGACTGCCTATCACCGCGAAGATCTGGAAGACTACCGTCATGTATTCATAGAAAACGGCATTGAAGCTTTCTTCTGAACTTTCATTTGTAAGTTCTTTCGCTTAAAATGAAACGGAGCAAATATGAAAAAACAAAGAGAAAAAGAAATCCTGAACCTGCTGGTTGAACGCCGCAGAATCGAAGTGACCGAACTGTCGGAACTGCTTGGTGTCTCCCAGGTAACCATACGCAAGGATCTGGACCAGCTGGAAAAGATGCACATGATCAAGCGTATCCACGGCTTTGCCCAGCTCAGCAGCGAGGATGATATCAACAGCCGGCTTGCCTGGCATTATGAAGAAAAGACAAAGATCGCGGAAAGAGCCGCGGAACTGATCAGTGACGGCGATACTGTCATGATCGAAAACGGCAGCTGCTGTGCCCTTGCCGCGCTGACGATCGCCAAAACGAAAAAGAATGTCACGATCGTGACAAACAGCGCCTTCATTGCCGGTTATATCCGCAATGAACCGAATGTTCAGGTCGTTCTTCTGGGTGGTATCTATCAGAAAGAATCGCAGTGTCTGGTCGGACCGATGATCCGTGACAACGCCATGAACTACAATGTGAAATACTGCCTGATCGGTACCGATGGCTGGAATGAAAGAATCGGTTTCACCAACAAGGACCAGATGCGGGCTCAGGCCGTCCGCGACATGTCCGCTTCCGCTGAACAGGTCGTCGTTCTGACGGAAAGCGAAAAGTTCAATGCGGCCGGAACCGTACCTCTGAACCTGTCCGGCTGCCAGGTATCTGTGCTGACAGACGCTGACATTTCCGAAGATGTCAGAACCGGACTGGCGGAACAGAATATCGCAATCATCATTGCTTAAGAAACCAGGGACTCTGCTGGACACAGAGTCTTTTTCGTTGTTCTTATGTCACGATGCATATATCATGCCGTACATGCTGCTTTCGGGTTACAATCTGTCATAGGAAAAAGAGGAAACAGAATATGAGTGTGAAAATCATCGTAACCGGCAAACACAGCGAAGAAATCATGGACAGATTCCGCAGTCTTCCCGGCACCGAAATCGTTTTCGCTGAAAAGATCACTGATCTGAGTGATCAGGATCTTGCCGATGCGGAAATGGTTGCCGGCCATGTCAGCGAAAAGACGGCCGCGAAGATGCCGAAGCTGCGGTTCATGCAGCTGTTCAGTGCCGGTGCCAATAATTATTCCTGGCTGCCGGAACAGGTAACCCTAGCCAATGCCTATGGCGCTTACGGCGACGCAATCGCCGAGCATATGATCACAACGACATTGATGGCAATGAAACGGATGCCGCAGTACCTGAAACTGCAGGAAGAACAGGACTGGTCCCTGCTGAATGACATCATGCGCTTCGAAGGTTCGAATATCCTCTCTGTCGGCATGGGAGCGATCGGCACTTCCTATCTGAAGAAAGCAGATGCCCTCGGCGCAATCTGCTACGGTGTGCGCAGGACTGTTCACGACAAGCCGGAATTCGTTGAGAAACTGGTGACTGCAGCAGATATGGATGAACTGCTCCCCGGCATGGACGTCGTTGCCCTGAGTCTGCCGGGAACGGATGAAGTCAAGGGAATGTTCGACGAAAGAAGACTGCGTCTGATGAAGAAATCCGCGATCCTGATCAATGTCGGCCGCGGCAATTCCATCGTTACCGGTGATCTTCTGAAAGTCATGGCAGAGGGACATCTGCGGGCTGCCTGCCTTGACGTCATGGATTCCGAACCGCTGCCGGAAGGACATCCGTTATGGACCGCGGAAAGAGTCTACATCACACCGCATGTCTCAGGCGGTTACCGGGCAGGTGTCAATTATGAGAAAGTCATGAATGTGGCACTGAACAATCTCGCCCTTGTCCTGCAGGGAAAAGACCCGGTGCATATCGTCGACCGCAAACTCGGATACTGAAAAAAGGATGGTAACCCATCCTTTTTTGCGCAATGCTTTGATATGTTTCTCAGGCAGCTGCCGGTTCAGCTTCCGGATTGACTTCCGGTTCAGCTTCCGGTTCTGCCTCTTTTTCTGAATCCCTGTCGAGACGCTGGCGTTCGACCAGTTCGGCAAAGAAGCCGTTCTGTTCAATCAGTTCGTCATAGGTTCCGTCTTCGATGATCTTGCCGCCTTCATAGACGAGAATTCTGTCGCAGTGGCGGATCGTCGACAGTCTGTGGGCGATGACGATTCTCGTGCACTTCAGCGCATCCAGGGCTTCCGAAACTTTCTTCTGCGTCTTGTTGTCCAGAGCCGATGTCGCTTCGTCGAAAATCAGAACCTTCGGTTTCGGTGCGATGGCACGGGCAATCATAAGTCTCTGCTTCTGACCGCCGGAAATACCGCCGCCGCCTTCCATGATCATGGTATTCATACCCATCGGCATTCTGCGGATATCATCAGCGATGCCGGCGATTTCCGCTGCTTCCCAGGCTTCATCCAGAGTCAGCTGCGGTGCCGCGATCGTGATATTGGAATAGATATCGCCGCTGAAGAGGCTGCCGTCCTGCGATACCGTACCGATCTTGCGGCGCAGGGAGCGCAGGTCGATCGTACTGATATCGATACCGTCGAAATAGACAGCACCTTTCTCGGGTTTTTCAAATCCCAGCAGAAGACGGATCAGAGTCGATTTGCCGCAGCCGGTACGGCCGACGATGGCAATGTATTCCCCGTGCTTGATCTTCAGGGAAAGATCATCGACAACATACGGCATGTTTTCATCGTAGCGGAAATAGACATTGCTGAATTCGATGTTGCCGCGGATATCGGTCAGGACACGCTTGCCTTCCGCTGTTTCCGGAACTTCGTTCAGAATCGGTTCAGCCATTTCCATGGTAGGTCTTGCGGAAGCGACACTCAGGGCAATACCGGCAAGAGACGAGAACGCACCCATGACCATACCGTAGGAAGCGTTGAATGCATAGTATCCGGACTGACCGATGTTGTTTACGACAGCAAGGTAATACAGGATGATATTGCCGAACAGCGTCACTGCTGTCGTGATGACGGAATTGATCTTCAGGAACATCGGCGGATTGTACTTGTATTCGGCTTCCTGGGCGTACAGATTTGCCCATCTTGCAAAGGCACGCTTTTCAGCACCGGAAAGTTTGATCTTCTGAATGCCGGAAAGCAGTGCGAAACTCATACCTGATTCCTGGGAGGACAGTTCCATCTGCTTGCGGGAAATATTGATCTGCATCAGAGCGGAAATCACTGAGAGACCCACTGTCAGCACAATGATGAACAGCGAAGGAATGACCAGCGCCGGTGCGAAGTTGAAAATCTGGGTGATGTACATCAGTGACATCAATGAGGTAAGACCGGTCGAGAAGATACTGCTCATCAGCATGTTGCAGAGGGAATTGACACTGCTTGCGCGCTGCGAGAGTTCACCGGAGGAATACTTGCGGAAGAACCTTGCCGGCAGCGAAAGCACACGCATCATGACGGCGGCTTCCACCGAAACGCTGGTCTTGACCGAAATACGGGACATGAACAGCGATTTGACTGCCTGCAGCAGCAGGTTCGAGAAGCTGACCGAAACCATGAATATGGCGATTCCGATCAGGGCGCTGATATTGCGGCTGTTCAGCACCGGTCCGGTCAAAATCCTGTAGAGTAACGGCGGAATCAGACCTACCAGCGTGACAACCCCGGTGATGGCAACAATCATCAGTACATCGGAACTTGTAACACAGTCCTTGATAAAGAGAATCAGATCGCTGATCGTAAGCCTCTTCAGCGGCAGAGGACGGTAGAAGCAGATGGCGCTCTCATCGAACATATCCGCGTTCTTCCCGCTCAGTTTCTCTCTTTTTCCGGTCTTCGGATTGGAGAAGGTATAACCGCCGAATGTGGAAGGAATCAATGCGACCGCGTGTTCGTCTTCTTTTGTGAAGGCAAGGATAGGCCCGAACGAATCCTTGTACCAGCCTTCTTCGAGATTGATATTGCGGCGCATGATGCCGTGAGGACGGAAAGCATATTCCAGCTGTTCGTCAAAATCAGTGATGGCAGCCGGCATATCCACCGGCTTGTAATGGAAATAGACCAGGAGTTCGTCGACCGCGAACTTGGTGATCTGCCTGCCGGTTTCCAGCTCGCCGCCGACATTCTTGCCGAGTACCGCGGAAGCGACACGCATGAAAGAGTCTTCAAAGACTTCCTGATCAGATAACTTCCGTTGTTCTATTTGTTCATCAAACCAGCCCACAAAGACTCCTTTCTTATTCGTTCACGATCAGGTCGGTATAATAACCGCCCAGTGCGTAAAGTTCATCATGTGTTCCTCTTTCCACAACGTTGCCGTGATCGAGAACGATGATCTCATCGCAGTCACGGATGGTGGAAAGACGGTGAGCAATCACGATGCAGGTAATGCCACGTTTCGTGATCGCCTGGACAACATCGTATTCCGTCTTGGCATCCAGAGCCGAAGTCGCTTCGTCGAGGATGATAATGGTCGGATCCTGGGCCAGTACTCTGGCGATTTCCAGACGCTGTCTCTGACCGCCGGAAAGATCCTTGCCGTTTTCAGTCAGCTTGTACTGGTAGCCGTTCTGCCTCTTCATGATATCTTCATGGATCTGGGCATCGCGGGCAGCCATGATCACTTCGAAATCTTCGATCGAATTGTCCCACATGCGGATATTGGCAGCGATGGTATCCTCGAAGATGATAATGTCCTGGTCGACGACTGCCAGGGAACCGGTAAAGACGCTGCGGTCGATATCCGGAATCGGTTTGCCGTCGAAAAGGATCTCGCCGCTCCACTGCTTGTTGAGGCCGCTGATCAGTTTGGCAATTGTGGATTTACCGCAGCCGCTGCTGCCGACAAAGGCAATTCTCTGACCCGGTTTGACGGTCATCGAGAAGTCCTTGATCAGCGGATCAGCCAGACGAGAATAACCGAATGTGACATTCTTCAGTTCGATATTGCCGGACAGTTTGGAGTAGTCCACATCCTCCTGAAATTCATCATCCTTGACATACGGATCGGAAGGATACTGCATGACATCCTCGACACGTTCCATCGAGGTGCGCATTTCCTGGATCTGCTGACCGGCACTGATCAAGGTCATTGCCGGCGACATGAACGAGGACAATACCGTCTGGAATGTCATCATCATACCAAGCGTGAAATTGCCGTGCATCGCATAGTAGACACCGAGGAATGTGACGGCGAAATTGGACAGCATGGATATGAAAGACGGAACGATTCCGAGGTAGGTATTGGTCTTGATGAATTTGACCGACATGTCATTGACGGATGCCTGATAGCCTGCCCATTTCTGGAAGTAGCCGTTTTCGGCACCGGAGGATTTGATCGTTTCGATCATGCTGATGCCGTTGACAGTTGTCGAAGACAGTTTGCCGGCGTCTCTTGTCTGGATGCGCATCAGGTTGACACGCTGACGGGAGATAAACTGCGACATCAGCAGGTTCAATACCATCGTCACGATACCGACCGCGGTCAGTACCGGAGAATAGTTCAGCATGACGAAGAAATAGAAGATCATCATGCCGGTATTCAGCAGAAGCGGCGCCAGGGTTCCGACCAGGGTCTGGGAAATGCTGGCGTTCGTGGCCTGACGGGAAAGCAGGTCGCCGACCATGCGCTGCGAAAAGAATTCCATCGGCATCCGCATGACCTTCCACATATAGGACATGGAACCGATGACCGACATCTTGCCGTTGATCTTCAGGGAATAGACAGCCGTACACCACTGCACTGTAAGCTGGACGACTGCCAGCAGTGTCATCAGGAAAATGAACGGCATCAGCCATTCCGGATTGAAGTTGGTCAGAAGACGGTCCATGAATACCTGGGTCATGATCGGATTGATGATCGAGAACAGGTAGGAGATGACCGTTGTCAGGGCGACGAAAACGATTGCCGGCAGAGCACCTTCAAGACGCGCTTTGGCAAAATCCAGAACGCTCTTCGGCTTGCCGCCCGGTTCGAATGTTTCCGAAGGCTTCATCATCAGTACGATACCGGTAAAGGAATCGTCGAATTCCTTCATCGATACGCTGACGGTGCCTCTTGCCGGGTCATTCAAAACCGCTTTGTTGCCGCGGAAACCGTCGAGGACAACAAAGTGATTGAAATTCCAGTGGATGATGCACGGGAACTCGCCTTCCTTGCGCAGGCTCTCCGGTTCAAAACGGTAGCCGGAAGCCTCCAGGCCGTAGTTGCGGGCTGCGATCAGCATGTTCTTGGCATTGGAGCCGTCACGCGATACGCCGCAGTCGAGACGGACCTGTTCCAGCGGAACCCATTTGCCGTAATAGGCAGCGATCATGGCCAGACTTGCGGCGCCGCATTCCAGTGCTTCCATCTGCATGATCACCGGCACTTTGGCAACACCTCTGGTGACCGGTTTTTTGACTGATCCAGCCATTATTGACCTTTGCTCCTGATCAGGAAACTGATCGGTGCAATCCTTTCGATAACAACTTCCGCGTTATATCTGCCGTCAGGCACATTCAAAACCGCCATGCCGACAGCACGTCCGTATTCATCCGTTTTCACATCATCCAGAACGGTTTCGTTCCCGTCGATGATGAGCGGCATGTCCGCCTGAACAAGACCTGCCTTGTCACCTGCAACTGTCACCTGCACATAGCCGTCGCTGACGACTGCTTCGGCATCGACCTTTGTCTCCAGCGTGCCGACCGATGCCCAGACGATCAGTCCGCCCAGCAATACGATCACTGCCAGGAGAACAGCCCAGATACCGGGGTTGGTAACCCGCAGATATTTATTCAGTTCTTCCGGAGAAGAGATGCGTTTGATGCTTTTTTCTCTGAAAATCTGATTATCCATTTTAATTCCCGCTTTCTTACAGTTTATTATAACCTTTTTATATGCATATATTTTATAAAAGTGTTTTCTGCTGTGGAGTGACACCGTTCTGTCCTCTTATGCTAAAATGATAGTACAGTATCGGAAGGAGTTGGTTACATGCTTAAAATTGCAATATGCTGCGGTGAGGGTTTCGCTTCGGGTTTTCTTTCGAAATACCTGGCAGAGGGAACCGTCAAGGAGCACCTGCAGGACCAGGTGGAATTTATCTTCATTCCGTTTTATCAGCTGTATGACAGACAGGACGAAGTCGATATCGCCCTGGCTCTGCCTCATATCGAACCGCAGATCAAAAGCGACACCAGCAAACGTGAGTACAGAATTCCGATTTATATCGTCCCCTTCAAGGTTGTGATCAAACCGAAAGTGGCGGACTACCTGGCTGATGCCGAAGACATCATGGCCATGGCAGACGGCAAAGGCGGACTGTTCTGCTTTGAAGGCGAATCACATACAGCAATTGTTTCCCGTCTCTGCAGTCACAGAGAATGGCTTGAAGAACAGAAGAACAAACCTAAGAGAAAGATTAAACTGTTATGATTTACGTTACCGGTGATATCCATGGTTCCATTGACATCCGCAAACTGATGGAAAACGACGTTACAAAAAAGCTGACAAAAGATGACTACATAATTATCTGCGGCGACTTCGGTCTTGTCTGGAATTACAAGCGGGAAGACGGCAAGGAGCGCAAATGGCTGAAATGGCTGGACAGACAGCCGTGGACAACATTGTTCGTCGACGGCAATCACGAATGCTTCCCGCGTCTGTACAGTTTTCCCGTGAAGGAATGGCACGGCGGCAAGGTTCACGAACTGCGGCCGAAAGTCCTGCACCTGATGC
>CACYXJ010000003.1 GCA_902778375.1 uncultured Erysipelotrichaceae bacterium | reverse complement strand
GTCTGACAAACTGGTCGGCGATCTCGCCTTTGTAAAAAGCATCGGTATTTGTTTCCGCCAGCAACCGCAGGGTTCTGGCATGATTCTTCAGTGTCACCATTTCGCCAAAATGATATGATTCACCGTCTTTTGTGAACGTTCTGAACCATTCGTCAAATTCCGGTTTGCCGTCGAATCTCTCATGGAAGATCGATGTGCTTCTTTCCCACATTTTCGCCAGCAGCGGCGAAAGCGGATAACCTTCCTCGGCATAGGCAATCGCCGGTGCCAGTACTTCTGCCATGGAAAGATTGCCAAACCGTTCGATCAGCGTCTTCCAGCCTTTGACCGCACCGGGAACCATGACCGGAATCCAGCCGTGCGTCGGCATCCTGTCACTTTCCACCCGCCTTCTGACATCCTCCAGTGTGATATCATACGGCGAATAGCCTGATGCATTCAGACCGTACAATTCATCTTTCATCCATACCAGGGCGAAGGCATCCGAACCAAGACCGTTGGCTGTCGGTTCGACAACTGTCAGGGCCGCGGCTGTTGCAACCGCCGCATCGACAGCGTTGCCGCCCTTCTTAAGGATTTCCAGACCGGCAGCGGATGCCAGGGCACTACCGGTGGCGACCATTCCGTTCTTTGCGGTGATGCAATAGCGGTTGGATGCGTAATTCTGTTTCAGTTCATCAAATTTAATCATAGTATCTTTCTCACTTACCGCATGCTGCGGCGGATCATCTGTATTGATAAGCAATTACGGCAGTACGACCGTCGCTGCCACAGGTCCGGTCTTTTCATGTTCGGCAATGATTTCGACTGTATCACCTTCATTGCCGCTGACAATCCATGTCAGTTTCCGTACAGCCGGATTCTCTCCATAGGTTGAAATGTTGCTGCCGTAACCATAACCGCTGGAGACTGCCGCAAAGCCGCCGAGGCCGCTGACTTCCTGATCGCCGCTGAGAACCTTGCAGCCGGTCAGGCTGAAAGTCACAGGCCGGTCGAACTTCAGCTGTTTTGCTCTGTTTGTCAGCCAGGTGGAAAGATAGCCTCTGTTGTACAGCGATGTTTCCAGACGGTAAACATGATCTTCCTCCTTTGTGACCTTCACATCGGAAAAATGCAGGTCCGGGAGTGTTCTGGCAAAACGCATCGTGAAATCCAGGATCTTGTCCAGTTCGGCAGCCAGGAATGAAGCCGGCGGATTCTGGGCGGTGAACTTGTGATCGATGCCACCGATTTCCACTTCACCGAGCTGCGGATGTTCGAATGTCTGCCAGTCCATCAGTGCTTCCGGTGCGTTGGCACGGATCCACTGTTCCACTTTCAGCCTCTTTTCTTTTTCCTTCTTTTCATCTTCCTCGTGATTGGTAAGATCTTCCATCTCGCAGCCGGCCTGTACTTCGACATTCCAGATTTCCATGGTGATTGCCGGAATGCCCCGGTTGAGATAGCACCAGTCATCGAATGCACCGGCGTCATAATTCTGCTCATCTTCAGCAAAGGTATCAAACAGATTGAATTCCGGATAGTTCAGTTTGTGATCCGCAAGACGGCTGATCGTATGATACTGCTTCATGTCACCGGCATCCGCTTTCTTTTCCGGCATCGTGCCCGGCGGATAGAACAGCACGCCGCCGGAAGTATGCATGGTCAGCACGGCGCAGATATTCTTATGGGAAATGATAAAGTCTGCCATCGTTTTTGTTTCGGTATGATCCAGCGGATAGTCACCGGCTCCGTTCTGCAGGCCTTCCGGCTGCCAGCAGACCGGGAAATTACGGTTGAAGTCCATACCGTAACGGTACTTCATACCGGGAATATTCACACCGTCAAAAGAAGGAATGACACCTTCTGTATATACACCGTAGAAGTCTCCTTCCGTATCGTCCGCTTCCCGGCGGACCATCTGGAAACTGCTTCCTTCCGCCTTTTTCCATGCTCCGTACGGTTCCTTGCGGCGCATCATCAGGATCTTATGATCACCGTTGAGATCTTCAGCCTGAAAACCTTTATCATCCTTCTTCGGCGGATAGATCTCATTGATGGAACGTACGCTGTAAGGTGTTTTAAGGTATTCCTCCGTACCGTCCGGTGAGATACGCGGGATGAAATAGAATACCTGGTTCTGCAGCAGCTTCGCGACCTGTTCCTCTTTATGGGAGGAAAGCAGGGTATCGATCACATATACACAGGCCATCGAGCCGGAAATCTCGCCGGCGTGGGTACAGCCGTCCATGTAGAAAGCCGGTCTGTCTTCCTTCAGTCCTTCTGAAATCGTGACACCGTAGATATTGCGGCCTTCTTTTGTTTTCGAAAGCACCTCCAGTTTCATCAGGGACGGATAGGTTTCTGCCATCTTTTTCAGAAACTCTTCCATCTCCGCATAATTCCAGTAATGGTCATACTGATACGTCTGTTTCATGGTGAATTCCTTTCTTTCCAAAATTCTATTTATACAAAAGTGTACCATTTCTGTCCGTTGAAAATGAAAAAAAGGCATCAGTGCTGATGCCTTTCCCAAAATATGATTATTCAATGCCGAGATATTTGTAATCTCTGTCTTCGATTGCTTCCTTGATCACTGCTTCATCAACGTCTTTGCTGAGGGTGATCACGGCTGTGCCGGCAGTATGGGATACTTCCGCGCTTTCAATGCCATCGATCTTCAGCAGTGCCTTTTTCACGCTTGCTTCACAGTGTTCGCACATCATGCCTTCGATTTTAACTGTCTTTGTCATTTCCCTGTTTTCTCCTTCTTTTCCGATGTAAGTATAATCCTCATCTTCAATTGCTTCTCTGATCAGATCAGGATCGATTTCCCTGTCAGTCCGGATCACCGCTGTACCTTTCTTATAATCCGGATTTGCTTCGATGACACCTTCGATCTTTTCCAGTGCCTTTTTCACTCTGGCTTCGCAGTGTTCGCACATCATGCCTTCAATCAGCAATGTCTCAGTCTTTTCTTCTGATACAGGTGCTTCCTCCGGAGCAGGCATTGTTTTTTCTTCTGCGGGCAGTGCCTTCTTTTTCAGTGGTTTGTCGTGAGAATCATCATGAACATTGAAGAGGTTCAGACGCAGGGCGTTCATGCATACAGTGAAACTGGACAGACTCATTGCCGCTGCTCCGATCATCGGACTCATCTGTACCTTGAACAGTCCAGCTGCGAGCGGAATGCAGATCAGGTTGTAGAAGAATGCCCAGAACAGGTTCTCATGGATGTTCCTGAGCGTCGCTCTTGAAAGCCTGATCGCCGCGGCGACATCGCCGAGACTTGAATTCATCAGTACGATATCAGCACTGTCGATTGCCACGTCCGTACCGGCTCCGATGGCAATGCCGGTATCAGCTCTGGTCAGAGCCGGTGCGTCATTGATGCCGTCGCCGACCATTGCGACCTTGCCTCGTTCCTGCAGACTGCGGATAATGGCTTCCTTGCCATCCGGGAGCACACCGGCAATGACGTCATCCACTCCCGCTTGCCTGCCGATTGCTCTGGCAGTTTTTTCATTGTCGCCTGTTAACATGACCACTTCGATGCCCATCTTCTGCAGCTGCTGTATTGCCTTTGCGGAATCTTCCCTGATGACATCGGCGACTGCGATCACACCAGCCAGCTGATTGTCAGCGGCGAAGTACAGAGGTGTCTTCCCCTGCTCAGCAAGTGCTTCGCTCTGTTTTCTGATGTTGTCATCAATCGAACAGAGAGTCGATATATAACGGTAATTGCCGCCGGAAATCTTTTTTCCTTCCACGGTTGCTTCAAGTCCCCTGCCGCTGAGTGCCTGGAAATCAGATGCTTCTTTTGCCTGATAACCGCGCTCCTCCGCTTTATTTACAATGGCACGGGCCAGCGGATGCTCGGATTTTTGTTCCAGATCGTTGGCGCACCGCAGCAGTGTTTCTTCCGTATAGCCTTCTGCCGGAATGATATCGGTGACCTGGGGCTGCCCGGAAGTGATCGTTCCCGTCTTGTCGAGAGCGGCGATCTGTACCCGGCCGGCACTTTCCAGTGCTTCCGATGTCTTGAACAGGATGCCGTTTTTCGCTCCCATGCCATTGCCGACCATGATGGCGACCGGTGTGGCAAGACCAAGCGCGCACGGGCAGGAGATGACCAGAACAGAAATCGCCCGGGCCAGTGCGAATGACAGTTCCCTGCCGGCAATCAGCCAGCCAATCATGACAACAAAGGCAATGGCGATGACAGCCGGGACAAAGATGCCGGATACCTTGTCGGCAATCTTGGCAATCGGCGCCTTGGTTGCCGCCGCATCGGAAACCATCTGTATGATCTGCGAGAGGGTCGTATCCTCGCCGACTCTGGTTGCCCGGCATTTGAGATAACCGGATGTATTGATGGTCGCGGCGCTGACCTTGTCATCGACTTCCTTGTCGACCGGAATGGATTCACCGGTCAAAGCCGATTCGTTGACAGCACTGCTGCCTTCAATCACGATACCGTCGACCGGAATGCTTTCGCCCGGTCGTACAACGAAGATATCGCCGGTATGCACATCGTCGATATCCACTTCTGTTTCCTTGCCGTCGATTTCCAGCACGGCTGTTTTCGGAGCCAGTTTCATCAGACTCTTCAATGCGTCTGTGGTCCTGCCTTTGGACATTGCCTCCAGCATCTTGCCTACAGTGATCAGAGCCGGAATCATCGCGGCCGATTCGAAATAGAGCTGATTGTGATACAGATCCATCAGTTCCATATTTGCAGCACCGCCGGCAATCATACCGCACATTTCATAGAACACGAATGTGCTCCAGCCAAACGACACAGAAGATCCCAATGCCACCAGGGTATCCATGTTCGGCGCCCCGTGCAGCAAAGATGAGAAACCGGAAGTGAAGAATTTATGATTGATGATCATGACAATGACTGCCAGCAGCAGCTGCGTCAGCGTCAGAGCCAGATAATTCTGATGGAACCAAGCCGGCAAAGGCAGGCCAAGCATATGATGTCCCATCGTGATATACATCAATGCCAGCAGGAAACCGACGGACAGAATCAGCCGTCTCTTCAGCTTCGGCGTTTCCCTGTCAATCAGCGCATCTTCTTCCGCTGCCAGTTTCGATGTTTTCTTTTCGGCACCTTTGACTGATGCGCCATAGCCGGCATTTTCCACTGCCCGGATAATATCGGATGCTGCGGCATCACCTTCCACACCCATGGAATTTGTCAGCAAGCTGACCGAGCACGATGTCACGCCCGGAACTTTGCTGACAGCTTTTTCAACCCTTGCCTGGCAGGCGGCACAGCTCATGCCTGTCACAATATACTGATCCATAGTCAACCTTCTTTCATTTCATCAGTTTCTGCAGAACGCTGACGAGTTCGTCGATCGTTTCGTCATTGCCTTCACGGATATCCTCGGCCACACAGCCGCGGATATGGCAGGCCAGCAGTTCCTTGTTGAAACTGTTGAGGGCACTGGTCACGGCAGAAACCTGGACGAGAATGTCAGGGCAATAGATATTCTCCTCCACCATCTTTTCAATACCGCGGATCTGACCCTCCGCTTTCTTCAGACGCACCAGCAGTTTTTTCTGTTCTTCCGCCGTACGTTCCTTATGTCTTGTGCCGCAATGCGGGCATTCTTTCGCTTCACTCATATACGCACCATACCCCTAGGGGGTATCTTTCCACGGTTATAGAATATACCCCCTGGGGGTATGTGTCAAGAACCGTGATTCCACTTCTCATGCGCAAATGGAAAGACGGGTATACATGCATACTGTATACTGGAATCAGAAGGAAAAGGAGTTGCAATCATGTTCAGTCTTCCCAAAGCCGTTGTCGGCACCACCCAGTTCTGGTACGGCACAAACCCCGATTTGTTTGAGACAATGCTTTTTGCCGTTCAGGAAGGCGGAATCAATCTGATCGATACGGCAGAAATGTATGGTGACGGCAGATGTGAGGAAGCGGTCGGTGAACTGATCCGTACCGTCGGCAGAAACAGCCTCTGTATCACTGACAAAATACTCCCGGAACATGCCAATTCACGGGACTTCTTTGCCAGTCTGGACAGAAGTCTGACACTGCTCGGCACCGATTATATCGACCTGTATCTGCTGCACTGGCGGGAAGATGCAGACCTTGCGGAAATGTGCAGTCTGATGGAAGAAGCCAGAACTGCTGGCAAGATCCGGGAATGGGGTGTCTCCAATTTCGATACAGCGGATATGGAAGACCTGCTTTCTGTGAAATACGGGGAAAACTGCCGGGTCAACCAGATCTTCTACAATCCCTTGCACCGCGGCATTGAATTCGATCTGATGCCTTGGCAGAAGGAAAAGGATATCCGGCTGATGTCCTATTCCACTCTCGACCGGAAAGCTGCCCGCAGCACTCTTCTGGAAAAGGAAGAGATTCGCAGTATCCTGGAAACAGAGCACATCCCGGTTGAAGCACTGATGCTTGCATTTAACATTCATCATGACGTATGTGCCCTGTTCCAGACAAAATCCGTCACTCATCTGAAAGACAACCTGAAAGGTCTGACATTCGATATCAGTCCCTATATGGAAATAATCGACCGGGCATGCCCGCCGCCATCTGCAAAAGTACCGATGGAAAAAAGATAACGTAAAAAATACTCCCGGTTTATTACAACCGGAAGTATTTTTCGTTTTGGCTATTTGCGGTAAAGGATCACTGTCTCATACGGCCGCAAGGTCATATGGGAAGCAGGTTTCTGATCCGGATAGTTGCCAAGCAGAACTTCATAGTCAGCAAGATCCAGGTCGATTTCCGTATTCTCAGCAAAGAAGTTATTGACGCAGATCAGGGATTCGTCATTGTACTTTCTTTCATAGGCGAAGACTTTTTCATGATCTTCGAGGAGTGGTACGATGATTCCTTCCTGAACGACCGGCATTTCCTTGCGCATTCTGATCAGTTTCTGATAGAAGGCGAAGATGGAATCCGGATCCTTCAGAGTGTTTTTGACATTGATCGTGCGATAGCTGTCAGCACTCTGCAGCCACGGTTTCACATCGGAGAAACCGCCGTTTTCACTGTCGTCCCACTGCATCGGTGTACGGGCATTATCACGGGATCTTTCCTGCAGGATATGCAGGACTTCCTCTTCCGGCAGCCCCTTGTCCAGCAGCACTTTGTAGATATTGGTGCTTTCCACGTCGACATACTGGCTGATATCGGTGAAGTAGGCATTCGTCATGCCGATTTCCTCACCCTGATAGATATAAGGAGTTCCTCTCAGCATGTGGATTGCCGCCGCCAGCATCTTGCCGCTTTCCTTGTGGTATTCCTTATCGTTTCCGAAACGGGATATGGAGCGCGGCTGGTCGTGACAGTTCCAGAACAGCGCATTCCAGGCATTTGCTTCCTGCATGCCGACCTGCCATTTGAACAGCAGGTTCTTCAGTGACATGAAGTCAACATCCTGGAGTTCCCATTTCATCTGGTTCTTGTAGTCGACTTTCAGATGATGGAAGGAGAATACCATATCCAGCTCATTGCTGTCTGCACCGGCATATCCGGCACAGTTTTCAATGGTGGTGGAACTCATTTCACCGACGGTGAGATGATCTTCATCCTGTCCGAAACTGGTTCTGTTCAGTTCCTTAAGATATTCATGTTCCCGCGGACCGTCGGTATAGAACTGACGGCCGTCATAGTTGTTCGGGTCGTCCTCATAGGACCATTTGGAAATCAGGTTGATGACATCGAAGCGGAAGCCGTGCACACCCTTTTCACGCCAGTAATTGACGATATCGGCGCATTCCTTCCGGACGTCCGGATTGGTCCAGTCAAGATCTGCCTGCGAGACATCAAACAGATGCAGGTACCACTCATCGAACTTTTCGACATATTCCCAGGCATTACCGGCAAACTTTGATTCCCAGTTGTTCGGCGGAACGCCGGGAGCCTTGCCCTTTTTCCAGATATAGTAATTCTTGTACTTTTCTTCCCCGTTCAGGGCTCTCTGGAACCATTCGTGTTCGGTGGAAGTGTGGTTGAAGACCATATCGAACATGATATCGATACCGCGCTTCTTTGCTTCCCGCGCCAGTTCCTCGAAGTCTTCCATCGTTCCGTAGCGGGGATCGAACTGCCGGTAGTCGGCGACATCATAACCGTTGTCCTTCTGCGGTGAGACGATCATCGGGTTGAACCAGATATAATTGATTCCCAGCTCCTGCAGATAGTCCAGTCTCGAAATGACACCTTTGATATCGCCCCAGCCGTCATGGTTGGAATCCTGAAATGATTTCGGATAGATCTGATAAACAACTTTATCCAATTTGCTCATATGTCGTTGCTCCTCAGCCTAATTTTACAACATCTGTATCTTTTGCGGAAACAGCACCTTTCTTCAGCAGTTCGACTGCAGTACCGTCGGTGAAGATGACCGGTGTGACGACCGGCTTGCCCTGCGAACGGATATAGTCCAGGTCAACGTCTGTCAGCAGGTCACCCTGATTGACGATATCACCCTGCTTGACATGTGGTGTGAAACCCTTGCCATCCAGTTCGACGGTGTCCATTCCGATGTGAATCAGGACTTCCTTGCCGTTGGCAGCCTTGAGACCATAAGCATGTCCGGTCGGGAATGCTACTGTGATTTCACCGGAGAACGGTGCGTATACTTTTCCTTCTGCAGGATCGATGGCAATACCGTCGCCCATTGCCTTGGATGCGAATACCTGATCGTCCACTTCGCTGACCGGCATGACTGTTCCGGACATCGGTACGACGAATGTTTCATTTTTCTGTGCTTCTGTGAAGCCGGCAGCTTTTGCGGCTTCTGCAGCTTCTTCAGCAGCTGCTTCTGCTTCATCGGAATAGAGTTCACCTGTTTCCGGATTGATCTTGTTTCTGCCGATCATGACAGTCAGAACAAACGGAACAACCAGGGCAACCAGCATTGCGATTGCGAAGATCAGCATGAACTGCGGGAAGATCGAGATGATGCCGGGCAGACCGCCGACACCGATGGAAGCGGCTGTTACGCCGAACAGGGTGGAAATGACTGCGGCAAGGCAGGAGCCGGTCATTGCGCAGTAGAATGGCCACTGATATTTCAGGTTGATACCGAACATAGCCGGTTCTGTGACACCCAGCCAGCAGGAGATCATGGACGGATAGTTGACTTCCTGAGCCTTGACATTCTTTTTCTGAAGATAGGACATACCGGCAACAGCAGCACCCTGCGCGATATTGGAAAGAGCGATCATCGGCCAAAGCATTGTGCCGCCCGTGGAATTGATGAGCTGCAGGTCAATGGCATTGGACATATGATGCAGACCGGTAATAACCAGCGGTGCATAGAAGAAACCGAAGATAGCACCGAAGAGAACTCTGAAGTTTCCGGAGATACCAGCCATAACAAATGCGGATACCCATTCGCCGACTTTCCAGCCGATCGGACCGAGAATGAAGTGAGCAGCCATGACCGCCAGCAGCAACGAGCAGAACGGCACGAGAATCATCTGCAGTACCTGGGGAACGATCTTCTTGAAGAATCTCTCAAGATAAGTCAGTGTGAAAGCAGCCAGAATCGCCGGAATAACCTGTGCCTGGTAACCGATCATACGGAAGCTTGCGAATCCGAAGTTCCATGTGTAGGTCGGAGCCCATGCGTCAGCAGCCATGCCGGGAACACCGTAAGCGTTGACCAGCTGGCCGGAGATCAGTGTCAGACCGAGAACGATACCGAGCATCGGTGTGCCGCCCATTTTTCTCTGAACGGACCAGCAGATGCCGACCGGGATACCCGTGTGGAATACTGCTTCACCGATGATCCACAGGAATTTGTCGAGACCTGCCAGGAATGTGCCTTCCTGCAGAACGACAGCAGTTTCAAGAATGTTACGGAAGCCGAGAATCAAACCTCCGCAGATGATAGCCGGAATCAACGGTGCGAAGATTTCAGCGATGTTGGACATCACCTTCTGCAGCGGTGTCTGATTATCCTTTGCTGCATTCTTGGCGGCATCCTTGGAGACGCCTTCAATACCGGCGATGGAGGTGAATTCCTTGTAGAAATCAGCGACTTCGTTGCCGATAATTACCTGGAACTGACCAGCCTGGGTAAATGTGCCCTTTACGGACGGAAGAGATTCGATTTTTTTGATGTTTGCCTTGTTTGGATCAGCAAGAACGAAACGCATTCTTGTGACACAGTGAGTGATTGCGTTGATGTTTTCCTTACCGCCTACATATTCAAGCAGCTTGGTCGCATCATCAGTGAATTTTGCCATATTCCAATCCTTTCCACTTGTTTATACAAGTTCTGTACCTTCACTATATCACCTTGTTTAAACATGTCAATGCAAAATTATAAATTTGTTTAAACATGTTGCGAAAAGGCTTGTTTTGCCT
Source organism: uncultured Erysipelotrichaceae bacterium (assembly GCA_902778375.1). Lineage (GTDB taxonomy): Bacteria > Bacillota_I > Bacilli_A > Erysipelotrichales > Erysipelotrichaceae > Bulleidia. The sequence continues at coordinate 63,209 of CACYXJ010000003.1, read as the reverse complement.
GGTTAGTGGATGATATCAATTGTGGGATTATTAAACTTGTTTAAACGAGTTATCTGTACTGATAATATACCATTTTCCGGCCACAGATTCCATCCTTTCACGTTGTTCATTATTGTTTAAACAAGTTATTTTCAATATAATAAAAAAAGAAAGGAGAAAGTCTCATGCCGCAGTCCAAATACGAACAGATTTACCGCAGCATCAAGGAAGACATTGAAACCGGTCTTTATAAATACAATGACTTTCTGCCTTCCGAAAATGAATATACCGAACGCTTCGGCTGTACCAGAAATACAGTCCGCAGAGCGCTTTCCCTTCTGACCTCCGAAGGCTACCTGCTTCCCCAGCATGGCCGCGGCGTTCAGGTAATCTACCGCCCCGACGACGGAAGATCCCTGTTTACCATAGGCGGTATCGAAAGTTTCGCAGAAGCAGCGAACCGTTCCGGCCGCAAAACCGTTACCAAAGTCATTATTTTCAAGCAGATCATTGCTGATAAAAAGACCAGCCTGAAAACCGGCTTCGACATCGGTGCCGAACTGTATTATATCGAGCGTGTCCGTTATGTCGGCAAGCGGGCCGTGATCTTCGATACCAACTACTTCCTGGTATCGGAAACCCCGGGACTGCAGCCTTCCATCGCCGCCGATTCCATCTACCGCTATCTTGAAGGCACACTTGGTATGACGATCACCACCAGCCGCCGGCGGATCACTGCCCAGACAGCGACGGAACGCGACCGGGAACTTCTGGATCTGAATCACTTCGACTTCATTCTTTCCGTTGCCGGCCAGGTGTTCAATTCCCGCGGTGTGATGTTCGAATACACCGAATCGAGACACGTTCCCGACCAGGTCTGCTTTGTTGAATCAGCTGTCAGACAGAAAGTCTGATATCATGCGGCACATGCCGCTTTTTTGTTCTTCCCGCATCAGGATATTCCTGACATATGTGAAGGTTTCTTCACATTTTTTTATACGGTCTGCTGATATAATATAGACAGAAACATAAAGCTTTTCAAAACTCATAACAGAAACGGAGGAATAATTTATTATGAGCTTTCCAAAAGGTTTTTTATGGGGCGGCGCGACAGCTGCCAACCAGTATGAAGGCGGCTACATTTCCGGCGGTAAAGGTCTGGCAGTTGCCGACACACTGACCGGCGGCGACGGCATCCACGGCATTCCGAGAAAGTTCTCCATCATTCTCCCGGACGGCACAAAGACAACGATCGGCGGACGTGAGGAAGTTCCGGCCGGTGCCAAGGCTTTTGTTGACCCGGATGTCTACTACCCCAGCCACGAAGCAACAGACTTCTATCATCACTGGAAAGAGGATATTGCCCTGTTTGCGGAAATGAACTGCAATGTCTTCCGTCTTTCCATCAACTGGACCCGTATCTTCCCGAACGGTGACGATGAGACACCGAACGAAGAAGGCCTGCAGTTCTATGACAACGTATTCGATGAGTGCAAAAAGTACGGCATCGAACCGCTGGTAACCATTTACCACTTCGACTGCCCGCTGCATCTGGCCAACGAATATGACGGCTGGGTATCCAGACACACAGTCGATGCTTTCGAAAGATACTGCCGTACAGTCTTCACAAGATACAAGGGCAAGGTCCATTACTGGCTGACGATCAACGAGATCAACATCAACACCAACTTCATGATGAACGGTGTTCATGAGCACATCTCCAACAAGCAGAATGCCGAGCAGTGCAGATGGCACCTGTTCGTAGGTTCCGCCCTGGCTGTCACGATCGGTCACGAAGTCGATCCGACAAACTTCATCGGTCTGATGATCGCTCATGGCGCAACCTATCCGTATTCCTGCAACCCTGAGGATGTCTTCTGCGAGATCACAACAGCCCATGATCAGAAATGGTTCTACGGCGACGTTCTGTGCCGCGGCTACTATCCGGCATACAAGGTCAAGCAGCTCGAGAGAGACGGCATCGTCATCAAGAAGGAACCGGGCGACGATGAACTGCTGAAGAAGGGTGTTGTCGACTTCTACTCCTTCTCCTACTACAGCTCCGCAACCTACGCAGCTCATCCGGAAAAGATCAAGCAGGTCGAAGGCAACCAGGTCAGAGGTCTGCAGAATCCGTATCTGACAGCTTCCGAATGGGGCTGGACGATCGACCCGCTCGGACTGCGTATCAACCTCAACCAGATCTATGACAGATATCAGCTGCCGATGATGATTGTTGAAAACGGTCTCGGTGCGATCGATGTCAAGGAACCGGATGGATCTGTCCATGACAGCTACAGAATCGACTACATGCGCAAGCACATCCAGGTTATGAAGGATGCCATTGAAATCGACGGCGTCGACCTGCAGGGTTATATGCCATGGGGCCACATCGACCTCGTATCGGCAGGCACCGGCGAAATGAGAAAGCGCTACGGCTTCATCTATGTCGACAGAGACGATGACGGCAACGGCGACTTCTCGAGATCCAGAAAAGACTCCTTCTACTACATGCAGAAGGTTTACGGATCCAACGGCGAAGACCTCGAATAATCTTTGTCTGTAAAGACGGTATGGCAAAAGCCATATCGTCTTTTTCTGTTACAATGAAGACATGAAAACCGGAATTGAAGAACATGCCCTTCTCTACGGTCTGCTGGTCAGAAATGCCTGTGCAGAACTGGGTGAAGAAGAAGGAAAAGCAGTGATGGCAGAAGCCACAAAACACTACGGCAGATGCCGGGGAAAACGAATGAAGGAAAGTGCTTTGCGTCTTGGCTATGGCGAAAGCACGGATGCTTATATGCTGTGCGGCGAGTGGCAGGGCGAACCGGGTGAAAACAGATCTGAATTATTCTTTGACCCGGATTCTGTGCGCTCGGAAGTACAGGTATGCAAATGGTGCGAAACATGGAAAAAATATGATCTGATGTCATACGGACCGCTGTACTGCCAGTATATCGACAAAGCCATTGCCGAAGGTTTCGACGGTGACTTTACCCTGCATGTCAACAGCATCCTGTCCGCCGGCGATCCCGTCTGCTGCTTCGTATGGGACAGACCGGCAGACCAGAATGAAATTGCGGAAAAGCGTAAAAGTCAGACAGAATCCCTGATCAGGCCTTTCAGTTTCCATTGCCGCGAACTGCTGGCATGCACAAAGGATATTCTTGACAGAAAAAACCCGACAATGACGGAAAAGATCCTTGCCGGAACAGAAAACGACTTCCGGAAGATTCATCCGGAAGCCGCTGAAATCATATTTGCATCCTGAGGCGCTGCAGGCTGATGACCAGCCGCAGCCTTTTTTATCTGTGCAGAAAGAAGTCGACAGTATCTTTCAGCCACCGCATGGCATGTTCACGGTCTCTTTCGGCAACCTCACCGGTAATATCGTCATTGAGCAGAACCTCGGTCGGACTGAACGGCATACGCCTGGTAAGCACATATACATCCGCCTGTCTGAGCTCGTATTCATAGCGGTCCCACAGTGCAGTATCCCTGCCGCTGAGCAGCAGTCCCACCGGGCTTGGATGAAGTCCGGCCTGGGCGAAACTCACCGCCACATAATCGATAAACGGATCGATCATGATGATGCCATCGGGTACGACTCCGACATGCAGAACAGAACGGTGGGCGATCAGCGACAGATATGCCCCGGCCTCGAAACCCAGCAGCAGGAAATGCTTCATATCCAGGTTGTACTCATTTTTATGATCACGGAAATACAGTATTGTATCGCGGATCTCATCCTGGGGATAACTGGTCACATGAGCCTTGATCTTGGTATAGCTGATACTGATGACATTGACCTGCCATTCCCTAGCAATCCGGTCGCAGAAATCATCGATATCATCCGCGTCATGGTCATTGAAGTTTCCGCCATGGGCAACAAAGACAGCCGGCAGCTTGTTTTCACTGTCCGGCTGATACAGGTTGACACGTACAGGCCTCAATTCTTCCCTGTCTATATACAGTCTTCTGCCTTTCAGAAGACTTTCTTCTTTTCTTCCGGCATCGGTAGCGGTCTGGGAAATCCGTTCGATCACGCGGTTGCGGAGATTCATGTTGTAGCCAAGAAGGCTGTATGCAACCCCGAAGAACGCCAGCGCCACGGTAGCCAGTATTCCTATAATCAGCATGCGAGAATCATATCACTGTTTGCTGATTTGTCCAAAACTTATGATTCGTCAGTGCTGCTGTTATCCTTGTCCTTTTTGTTCCATCTCAGGAATCTGGGCAGTCTGATCTTCTGCAGAACCTTGCTTTTGACAACCAGCCAGATTGCCACGGCAGCGATCAGCAGATACGGCAGTGCATAGAGAATTTCGATTGTGAAGTCTTCCAGGAACCAGAGGAAGTTCTTCCAGCCGTCCACGAAGGAATTCCATGCTCTTTCGAAGAAGGATTCATTGACATGGACATATTCCTTGACTTCCTGCAGGGAAAGGGAAACGGTGGAATACATAACATCGGTATCCATGGACTGACGGTATGTGCGCAGCTGGTTCAGCTGGCTCTGTACTTCCGTCAGACGGCTTTCGACCATGATCATGTCTTCAATCGTCTCGGCTTTATCCATCATTTCCAGCAGTCTTTCCTGCTGTTTTTCCAGAGCTTCGATCTGGACAGTCGTATCGTTGTACTGGCGGGAAATATTCTCCACACCGGTGGTGCGGGATATGACTTTTCCGACGCCGCCGGCATCGTTCATGAAGGCCTCGAAGTTTTCCGTCGGAATCCTGACTGTCATGTTCAGGGTACGGCTGCCGGAATAATCGGAATCATACCAGCGGTAATTGCTGTCGGATTCATTCTCCCATTCGATGATGCCTCCGTATTCCTTGATTTTGTTCTTCAAAGCTGTAATACTCTCGTCATATTCCAGTGACTGAATTGTCAGGTTTCCGGTATAGACCAGTTTTTCCTGGCTGAGAACGGGATCTGTGACAGGTGCTGTACCGTTCCCGTCTTCCCGGGGTGCTTCGACCTCCGCCATATTACTATAGTCACCGTCTGCATCCTTGGCATTGTAGGAAGCCATATATCCGGAACCGCCGGCGGAGCCTCCGTCATAGGCCTGTTCCGTTGCGTAACTGCCGCTGCTGCCGTGGGAACTGCCGCAGCCGCAAAGCAGCATTGCTGCCAGAGTAACACTCATCAGCCATTTTTGTTTCATGATTCTTTCCTCCCGTTACTGTTCTATCAGTTCATACGAATACTTCAGCTGTTCCAGGTATGTCTTCAGTTCTTCCGGATCGCCCCTGACGATCAGTTCGCCACATTCATCGTAATAGATGTCGTATCCGGCTGCCTTCAGCGTCTCATACACTTCCCTGCGGATTGCTTCGTCCGCCACGTTGCCGTTTTCGTCCTGCAGCACAAGCATATAGGAACGCATTTCCGTCCCGGCTGCGCCTTCGGTTTCCGTCACATCGTAGCTGTCTTCCTGCTTCATGCTTTCCTGGACGTTTTCCGCCGGTGCTGTGCTATAGGATCCGCCACTCATGTTCTGCTGTTTCGGCAAAATCAGCAGGGAAAGAACAAGTACTGCCGAAAGACTCAGGACTGCCGTCACCTGACGGCGGTATCTGTACAGCCATCCGTATTCCTTCTCGCTCTTCTCAAGATAGACCGTGTCGATATCATTCAGAGATTCAAGAAGCGTTTCACTCAGTTTCATTGAGATATCCCTCCTTCTGAAGATATTCCTTCAGCTGTGTCCTGACACGGTTCAGAATGACATTGACATTGCTTTCGCTCAAATCATATCTTTTGGCGATCTTCGCTGCGCTTTCCAGGTAGAAGTAGCGTCTGACAAAGACATTTCTGTCCCTGTCCTTCAGTTTCTTCAGAAAACGGTTGATTGTCTCGGCAAGTTCCTTTGCCGCGAATGTCTTCGCCGGATCATCACCGGAGGCAAGCACCGCCTCCAGTTCGGAGAGTGCCGCGTCATACTCACCGCCGCCCCGTTTTTCCCTTGTCTTCGTACGCAGACAGTTCAGAGCAAAACCGCGGGTGATCTTTGCCAGAAAGTACTGAAAGCGGTTCGGCCTCTGGGGCGGGATCAGCTGCCATGTCTGATTCCACGTGTCATTGACACATTCCTGAGAATCTTCACGATCGAAGAGGATGTTCCAGGCGACAGAAAAACAATAGTGACCGTACTTACGATCGGTCTCACGGATCGCATCTTCATCTCTGGCAAAATACAGATCCAGAATTTCTCTGTCTTCCATCTCTCCCCTTCAACCGTAACAGTGTACGGAATTACTTTAATCTTACAAAAAAAGTTCAGAAATTTCTGAACTTTTACAGAATCGTTGTTTTTTGTCTGTTTTTCATCAGCAGGATCACCCCCAGAATGAAGATGAATATGGCGATGAACTGCGATGTGGAAAGAAATCCGATATGCCCTCTTGCGGCATCACCGCGTACAAATTCAATCATGAATCTGCCGGCGGAATAAAGGATCAGATACTTCGCAGCGGTATTGTCCCTGTCTTTCTCAAGATTTTTCAGAAGATACCAGCAGATCAGGAAGTTGCCGGCCGACATGATCAGCTGTGTCGGCAGCGCTCCTGTCGCCGATCCGGGACCGAGCGAACCGTCCGGAAAATGCACATCCAGCGCTGTATGGGTCTCGATGCCGTAGCAGCAGCCGGCAAAGAAGCAGCCGATGCGGCCAAAGCCCTGCGCCACAGCGACACATGGTGCCAGGACATTGAAATAATCCATGAAATTCAGTTTCTTATAGCGGCAATAGAACCATCCGGTCAGAAGACCGCCGATAATGCCGCCGTAGACGACCCAGCCGCCGCTTCCCAGAACCGAAAGCGGATCGCTGATGAACTGGTCGAATACCGTCAGACAGTACAGCAGCTTGGCACAGGCAAAACCGCCGACCAGAACCAGAAAGATGATCGTATCGATCTCGTCCGTATTCAGACCGTATTTCTTTCCCAGTTTATCGCCCATAAAATATGCTGTCATGATACCAATGGCGATCATGACACCGTATCCGTGGATCGTGAAATTGCCGATTGTCAGCCAGTCATTGTACATACTGCCGCCTCCATGACCATCATTCTATTTCATTTTCCTTTATTTTAAAAGCATTGCTCTTTTGGCATATCAGTCAACGTATGGATTTCTATGCTGTACAATGAAAACAGAGGTAAAGAATATGATCAACGTACTGTGTGTCACCCCGGTCGATGAAGAACATCAGAAACTGTTTTCTGACATCGATCAGGTCTGCATCCGTTTTATCGACCGCGAACATGTCACCGAAGAAGATATTGATAATGCTGAAGTCATTCTCGGCGGTCTGCCGATGTCCCGTCTGGGAAACCGTCCGAACCTGAAATGGCTCCAGCTGGACTGGGCCGGTGCAAATACCCACAAGGACCTGCCCGAGGAAATCATACTGACCAATGCCAGCGGCGCCTACGGAACAGCCATTTCCGAACACATGCTCGGCTGCGTCCTGATGGTCATGAAAAACCTGGCCAATTACATCGAAGTCCAGAAGAACCATGATTCCACCAACCTGGGATCCGTCAATACACTGACGTCCTCGACCGTTCTTTCCGTCGGCATGGGCGATATCGGTTCCTCTTTCGCAAAGAAAATGCATGCCCTTGGTGCCAAAGTATACGGCGTCAGACGTTCCTTCCATGGCGTGCCGGATTATGCGGAGGGCATGTATACCATGGACAACATGGATGAGATCCTGCCGGAATGCGACGTCGTTGCCCTTTCCCTGCCAGAGACGGAAGAAACTGTCCATCTCTTCGATGAAGCACGCTTGAGAAAAATCAAGAAAGGTGCGATCCTTGTCAATGTCGGCCGCGGTACGGCAATCGTTACCGAAGACCTTCTTCGTGTTGTCAAAGACGGACACTTTTCAGGTGTGTGCCTGGATGTCACCGATCCCGAACCACTTCCGAAGAACCATCCGTTATGGAATATGGAACATGTCTATCTGACACCGCACATTTCCGGAAGATTCAACGCTGCCGTAACCTTCGACAAGGTGCTGCAGATCTTCCACGACAACCTGCAGCGCTATGTCAACGGCGAACCTCTGCAGCATGTCGTCGACAAATCCATTGGATACTGAAAAGATCCGGCCAGAAACCGGATCTTTTTTCTTCAGGCATATAAAAACGGAACCTCAGTTCCGGAATCGTTATATTTCGCTCGATGGCCGAGCCATCGATTTGCTGTTATATATCACTCGGTGATTGTCACCGATTTGCTGTTATATATCACTCGGTGATTGTCACCGATTTGTTGTTATATATCGCTCGGTGATTGCACCGATTTGTTTTTATATTTCGCTTGACCGCCGTGCAGCGGTCAATTTGCTGCTGTATTTCGCTTGGTCGGCGTGCACCGACCAATTTACGGTTGTATATACTCGCCAGAGCCTTTATTCTCCAGCGTTTTTTCCTTCCGTCTGTAGAAATATAGCACCCTGAAAACCCCTTTGCAATAGCTTTTTTATTATTTTTTCATAAAAAGAAAAGGCTTTTTTGATGTAAGCCTTTTCATCTCATTTTCGTACTGTTTACGGCTGTTTTTCAGCGTATATCCCTGAGAAATGCCATCAGGGAACGGATGCTCATGTACCCGAAAGCAGCGATGGCGACAATCACCAGAACCTTATAGATAATATCGCTGTTCAGTGTTTCCCGAAATGTGTCGCTGACCAGAAAGCCGATCCAGATCAGAGTCAGTCTGCTGTGATTGACAAACTGCGTCATGTTCGAAACATTGTCCGCAAACTGCGGCCATTTATAATACATCAGCGTAACCAGCAATGAATGCAGGGCAAGGACGAACATTGCCATGGAAACTGCGTTCATTCCTTCCGAGACAAGCCACCAGATACCGGCACAGGCAAATACGACTGTCATGGCCAGGGAAATCTGTGTCCAGCTGTTCCAGGGTTTCTTCTCCATATCCTATTCTCCAATCGGGATCATTCATCCGCCGCAGGCACACGATCGTAGCATTCCGTCATCTTTGCGATCTTCTTGGCCAGACGTTTGTCATATGTCTTTTTGCTGTAGCGCCACTGCCAGTTGAAACCGAGAGTGGAAGGTGTGTTGATACGGCCTTCGCTGCCGATGCCGAGCAGATCCTGCATTGTGATGATTGCCACGTCGGCAGTGCTCATGTATGCAGCCCGGATAAAGCCCCAGTTATATCCTTCTGCCTTATCGAGATGCAGATATTCCTTTGCCTGATCACGGACAGCCGGGTCAGCGCTGTTGATCCAGCCGAGAACGGTATCGTTGTCATGTGTGCCGACATAGACAACACTGTTTTTCACATGGTTGTGCGGCAGATATTCATTGTCTGTTCTGCCGTCAAAGGCAAACTGCAGGACCTTCATTCCCGGATATCCCGTATCCGCCAGCATCTTGTAGACAGCCGGTGTCAGCACGCCGAGATCTTCGGCAATGATTTCCTGTTTGCCGAGAATGTTCTCGATTGCCTTGAACAGACCCGCACCGGGGCCTTTTTTCCATCTGCCGTTTTTGGCGGTCGTGTCACCTGCCGGAATGGCAAAATAGGATTCGAAGCCGCGGAAATGATCGATCCGCAGAACATCATAGAAACGCAGCTGCTGGGAAATACGGCTGAACCACCAGCTGTAATTGTCCTTTTTCATCTTATTCCAGTCATAGAGCGGATTGCCCCACAGCTGTCCGTCCTCGGAGAAAGCATCCGGCGGAACACCGGCCACTTCTTTCGGCCGGCCTTGACGGTTCAGCTGGAACTGATCAGCCGAAGCCCAGACATCGGCACTGTCCTTTGCCGCATAGATCGGCAGATCGCCGATAATCAGAATACCGTTGTCATTGGCATACTTCTTCATCCGTGCCCACTGGTCGAAGAACATGAACTGCACTGCCTCGTAGAACAGCACATCATCATGCAGTCTTTCTCTTTCAAACCAGACTTCCGATTCCTCACGGGTGCGCAGCGGTTTGGGCCATTCCTCAAGTGCGATTCCGCCCAGACTGTCTTTGATTGCCATATAAAGAGCATAATCCTGCAGCCACTTTTCTTCTTTTTCAATAAATGCCATCAGTTCGCTGTGACGTTTTTTGATCAGACGTCTGGCGGCTTTACGCAGAACCGTGAAGCGGCTGTTGTAGACGGCTTCATAATCCACGTATCCGGGATTGCTTCCCCAGTACAGATTCTTGTATTCGCTCTTTTTCAGCAGTCCCTGTTCAGCCAGATCGTCAAGATCGATCATGTAGGGATTGCCGGCATATGAGGAAAAGGATGCATACGGCGAATCTCCGTAACCGGTCGGACCGATCGGCAGAATCTGCCAGTAGGTCTGCTTCGCGGCAACAAGAAAATCCACAAAATCCCGGGCGCTCTTTCCCATCGTCCCGATACCGTATGGGGACGGCAGTGATGTGATCGGTAACAGAATACCTGCACTACGTTTCATAATTCAAACTCCTTATTATATATTAACGGACATGATCGAGGATCCGTTTCGGTGCTCCGTCGCTGAAATCCACATTGTCCTTCTTTCCCGCGTCAACGCATCGCATCAGCCAGACAAGCTGGGAAACAATTGCCGAAAGCACTGTATGACTACCTTCTTCAGCATGAATCACATGACCTGTATGGACAGCAGCGACCGGCATATTTGCCTTCGAGAAGAAATCGCAGATTTCCAGAAACGCGGAAGAACCGGTTCTGCGCCGGCTCGTCAGAAGCGCACTTGCCGGTTTTCTCGCAAGAACCTCTGTGCCGGCATGAAACAGCCGTTCCAGAAAGCGCACCGTCTGATCACCCGGTTTTCCATACAGCACCTCGCTTCCGACCAGCAGTGCGTCGCAGTCCTGCATCAAGGTGATTGCTTTATTGACCTCGTCATCAAAGATACATTTTCCTGCCCGCCAGCATTTCCCGCAGGCTACACAGCCTTTCAGCTGGCTGTTTTCAATTCTTAAATAATCCGTTTTGATTCCCTTTTCAGCAAAAAACTTTCCCAGGTAATCCATCGAATCGGCCAGCAGGGAACCCCCGGCTGTATGTGCATAAACCAGCAGTACTTTCATTTATATAAATTGTACGATAAAAGGCGGGACTTTGCAGGTTTATTTTGATACAGTAATTTTCTGCTTTATTTTTATTTCATGCCGTGCTATTCTTATTAAGCATCCAATATGAGTGCTTAGCTCAGCTGGGAGAGCACTTCCTTGACGTGGAAGGGGTCATGGGTTCGAGTCCCTTAGCGCTCACTTGATAACCGCCTGAAAAGGCGGTTTTTTCTATTTGCAGAAAACTTCAGTCTTTTTTCTTGTATTTCCTGTTCCGTGATACTTACCTCATAATAGCAACGAACGGCACATCAGCCATTTATCATATAAACATATATCCATATATCCATAATTCTGAGGAACCTGTTTCACCCCCCCCGCTTGAGGAATAGCCTTGTTGCGGATTCTTTCCGCATCAAAACAGTCTCGCAAAGGCTTGTTCTGAAAATGTTTTCATCGAAAATGATACAGTTTTCATTTCTTTTATGGCATAATAGCCACACGAAGGTAAATACTATGGAACGAATCGTAATCAAAGTAGGAACATCAACTGTATGTCATAAAAACGGGGCTCCTGATCTGCGCCGCATTGACGCCCTGTGCAGGGTCATAGCGGATCTGAAAAATGAGAATTACGAGATCGTACTGGTCACATCCGGTGCCATCGGTGTCGGAACCAACAAAATGGGTCTCAGAAAACGGCCGAAAAGCATGGCCGGCCGACAGGCTGCCGCTGCCATCGGACAATGTGAACTCATGTCCATCTATGACCGGTTCCTGCTCAGCTACGGATGTCTGAGCGGCCAGATTCTCCTGACAAAAGGCATTACGGAAGATACAAAAGGCCGGAAAAACGTCATCGCCACATTCGAAGCTTTGCTGAAAAGGCATGCTATTCCCATTGTGAACGAAAATGACTCTGTCGCAACGGAAGAAATCGTATACGGCGACAACGATACCCTTTCCGCAGTAGTGGCAGGTTTCGTCAAAGCCGACCTGCTGATCATCCTTTCCGACATCGACGGATTATATGACAAAGATCCTTCCGTTGATCCCGATGCACAGCTGATTCCTTTGGTCAGGGATGTTTCCAAACTGAATATCACCGCGACCGAATCCAAATCAGAACACGGGACAGGCGGCATGATCACCAAGCTGCATGCCGCGGAAATCGCCGGTGCCAATGGCATCAATACATTCCTGGCATCGGGAAAAAATCCCGCAATCCTTTACAGCATTATGGAAAACAGCGCAAAAGGCACACTGTTCGTGGCCGGAGGAAAACAATGAAAACGATCGAACTCGCCGCACTGGCGAAAACCGCGTCCCGCTCTGTCCGCCTGCTGGATAACGAAGTGCGCAGTTCTATTCTGAATGAATTCGCGGACAATCTCCTGAACGGACAGGAATCCATCCTCACCGCCAACGATCAGGATATCGCTGCAGCCAGAGCTGAAGGCAGAACTGACGCATTCCTTGACCGTCTCAGACTGACACCGGAAAGAATCGCCGCTATGGCACAGGGAGTGCGTGAAATTGCTGCCATGGCAGATCCGCTTGGCCGCGTTCTCGAAAAAAAGACAATCAGATCCGGAGTCAGATTGGTAAAGAAAACTGTACCGATGGGCGTGATCGGCATCATCTTCGAATCCCGTCCCAATGTTACAGCCGACTGTGCGGCACTGTGCCTCAAAGCAGGCAATGCCTGCATCCTCAAGGGCGGGAAGGAATCCCTGCATTCCTGTCTTGCCATTACGGAAGAAATGCATAAGGCCATGGGGAAATACCATCTCGACGAGAATGCACTTGTTCTGCTGGAAAACCCGGACCGGGAAGAAACAAATGCCCTGATGGAATGCCGGGAGTATGTGGATCTTCTGATTCCCAGAGGAAGCAGCCGTCTGATCAACGCTGTTGTCCGCCAGGCAAAGGTACCTGTCATCGAAACCGGAGCCGGTATCTGTCACACGTTTGTGGATGAAAGCGCCGATCTGCAGATGGCGGACAGAATCGTATTCAACGCAAAATGTTCCAGACCGAGCGTATGCAACGCGATGGAAACACTGCTCGTTCACGAAAAGATCTCAGAACAGTTCCTGCCCATTTGCGCATCTTCCCTGAAGGAAAAGAACGTCATCATACACGGTGACGAACAAAGCAGGACTATCCTGAAAGACATCCTGCCGGCAGATGATACGAATTATGCGACGGAATACAATGATTTTGAGATGAACATCAAAATCGTAAAGGACGTCAGCGAAGCCATCGCTCATATCGAGACTTTCGGCACACACCACAGTGACTGTATCGTGACCGAAAACGCTGAAAACGTCCTCGCCTTCTTCAACGGCGTGGACAGTGCCTGTGTATACCACAACGCTTCAACACGGTTCACAGACGGAGGCGAATTCGGTATGGGTGCGGAAATCGGCATCAGCACCCAGAAACTCCATGCCAGAGGTCCGATGGGTCTGAACGAACTGACTACATATGCATATTATCTGGAAGGAAACGGTGAAATCAGATAACGCTGAAACTGTATTGATTCCTGAAACCGCTGTGCTGACGGCAGAAATGCTGTCAGCACTTTTCATTACATCTGCTGTTTCACATTCAGTTTAAGGATGGAATAACAAAAACGCCTCTGTTCAGCAGAGGCGCTGTGTTTCTTCGCCAGAATTCATTCGTATTTCCTGTCATACAGCAGTGCGGCAAGCAGCACAACGAAGCAGGAACCGGCATTGTGGACCAATGCTCCGGTTGTCGGAGTCAGTTTGCCAATGACTGACAGAGTAACTGCCACAAAGTTGATGATCATGGATAATGTGATTGCTGTTTTAATAGTCTTTACCGTCGTGTTGGAAAGCCATTTCAGATACGGCAGCCGGGAAATATCATCGCTCATCAAGGCAATATCTGCCGCTTCCACAGCGATATCGCTGCTCATGGCTCCCATCGCCACACCGACATCAGCGGTTTTCAGAGCCGGGGCATCATTGACACCGTCACCGATCATGCAGACAGTACCGGACTGTTTCAGCAGATTGATACTCTCAACTTTCTGTTCGGGGAGAAGATCGGCGTGGATATCCGTGATACCAACCTTGCCGGCCAGGAAGTCAGCTGCCTTCCGGTTATCACCGGTGAGAAGAACGGATTTTGCATTCATGCCGGAAAGACGATTTACAACATCCGCTGCCTCCGGCCGGACCGTATCAGACAAAGCGATCACGCCGATGACGGAATCTTCATTTGCGATGAGGATCGATGCCTTGCCTTCGTTCCGCAGTTTTTCCAAGGCTTCAGCTGAAGGACAGCAGCCGTTATATCAGCCGGATCCTGTCCTGTGAAAGCGGTGAAATGTTCATGCAGTACTACAAGGAATATCTCGCCAGGATCTTCGCCGGGGAACTGGAGAAGAGAAAAAAACGGATATTCCGAAAGATTACCTGCTGAACCATATGGTATGTGACTTCGCGGAGACGGTGCGCTGGTGGATGAATCACCCGGAGTATTCACCGGAAGATATTTCCGGTTTCTTTCTCAGCACGACTCCTTTTCAATGAATGATTTCCAGACATTGTCTGACAGTTGAAACGGATCTCTTGCATGGCTGAACCGGTCTTCAGGGATCCGTTTTCTCTTTTTCTATATGTATTCGTTTTATAAATACATCAATATACTTTATTAATATTTCAAATATCATTGAATCCCTTTTATACTTTGCCTGTAAGGAAGGTATGAATATGAAAAACAACCTGGTGCTGAAACTCGCGATCCTGTCCTGCTGCTTTGTGACTGCTTCCCTCAATGCGATTGCCGGCAACATTCCTGCCATGGCTGCGGATATGCCGGAAATTCCTCTTTCACTAATCGAACTGGTCACAACGATTCCTTCCCTGTTTTCCATGCTGGCGGTTCTGTGTTCATCCAGAATCGCTTCCGCTATCGGATATAAAAAAATCGTTCTGCTCGGTTCTCTGATTGCCGGTATCTTCGGCACCGTTCCGGTGATCCTGAATAATATCTGGCTGATTCTGCTGGCCAGAGGTGTCTTCGGCTTCGGCTGCGGTCTGATTACTTCGGCGATGCTGATCCTGATCATCTTCTTCTTTACCGGTGACGAGCGTTCTTCCATGATCGGTCTGCAGGGCAGTGCCGGCGGTCTGGCCTCCCTGGTCACCGCGTTTATCGGCGGCCGTCTGCTGGCCATCAGCTGGCATGCGTCCTTCCTCGTTTACCTGTTTGGTTTCCTGGTCTTCCTCGCCGTCCTGTTCTTTATTCCTCATGTCGGATCCATCCGCACAAACACCACCGGCGGCAATGAAACGCACAGCGGTTCGGAATGGTTCAGACTGATTGCTCTTGGTCTTCTGACATTTGTTTCGGTAGCGCTGGCAACTGTCTTCGTCGTCAAGTGCTCAAGTCTTGCGGCTCTGAAGGAAATCGGCGGTTCTTCCATCGGTTCCCTGCTTGTCATGTGCATTTCTGCCGGTTCTCTGCTTGCCGGCTTCGTTTACGGCAAAATGAAAAACATCCTGAAGCGTCTCAGTCTGCCGGTCTTCTACCTGATCTGCACCGCCGGTTTCATCCTTGCCTACGTATCCGGCACTGCTTTGCCGATGATGGCTGCCGCGTTCCTGCTTGGCTTCGGCTATCTTGCCTTTGTACCGTTTCTGCAGGAAAGAGTCTCCACCAAATTCGCTTCGTTCGGTGCATCCGGCACGACCGTGATTCTCGTCTTCCAGGGCCTTGGCGCCTTTATCGCTCCTTATGCCGGAACCTTACTCTCCCTGTTTACATCATCACTTAATTCACAGTTTATGATCTGCGGTGTGCTGTATGTGCTTCTCGCAGCCGTCGGATTCGCCATCGGTGAATAAAATAGACAGCTTATTCAGCTATCTTCCTGATTTCATCGATCAGCAGGATGACATGTCTCTGCATGACCTGGAATTTCTTGTAGATCAGATGCATCTTCAGTCTGTACTCCGGCGCAAACGGGATAAAAACCAGATCCGTGCCTTCGGTATGAATAATGTGTTCAAGACCCACCACATAACCCAGACCGTCCTCTGCCATAAGTGAAGCATTGTACAGAAGGTTATAGGTGCCGATAATACGGAACCGATGCAGTCGGATGCCGGGAATCAGATCACCGCTGCTTTCCCGGTTGACGATAATTGGTTTGTCGGTCAGATCTTTCTCCGGAAAGATCTGTTTTCTTTCGGACAGCGGATCGTCTTTGCGCAGATAGATACCCATCCTGTCGCGGAACGGAAGCTCGATGCTTTCATAACGGGAATGATCAAAGTCGCCGAAAACGACCGCCATGTCGATCAGGCCATTGTCCAGCTGATATGCAAGATCGCGGCCGTCACCGCTGCTGAAATGGAGATAGATATCCGTATAGGTTTCCTGCAGATTTCTGAATGCCTGGGTAATCGTATGAATGCCGTACGTTTCACCGGCGCCGATATAGATATTGCCGCTGATTTCATCCATGTCACCGCGGATCTCTGTTTCTGTCTTTTCGGCAAGGGAAAGCAATTCCTGCGCCCGCTTCTTTAAAAACTGCCCTTCCGCGGTCAGACTCAGCATTCTTGTCCCGCGTATAAACAGCTGTTTGCCTAGTTCCGCTTCAAGTTCAGCGATCTGTCTGGACAGAGTCGGCTGGGAAACGTGAATGGCGGCGGCTGCTTTCGAAAAACTCTCTTCCCGGGCAACGGCCAGAAAGTAGCTCAATACCCTCAGATCCATAAGACGCCTCCTTTTAATCATCATAGCAGAAAGCACATCGGAATCATGCGGCTGATTGAAGATCCCGCTTCCTGAACGTCATTACGGATCAATGTCTTTCTGTTCTGTCAGACAGTATAATGATGGCAGAGAACTGCTGATAATCAGTTTCAGCAGAACACCGTCTGTGAGGAACCATATGGGATTATTTGACTGGCTGAAAAAAGATAAAAAACAAACTGAGAAAGCAAAGAGCCTGCCGCCCTATCTGTATGATGAATCTGAGATAAACGAACTGGACAGTTTTATCTGTGACATGTTCGGGAATTATAAAAACGTCTTTCATGAAATCGCATCCCCGGATGTGCATCTTGATGTCTGTATCGTGGACCCGACGGAAAATGATCCATATTACAAACTGGTCACGATGGGAGCCGGCGCCTATAAAATGAGTATTCCCGAACAGTAGCAGAAATATCGGCTTGATTATGCCGAATATGTGATTTATCTGCCGGCTGACTGGAATCTCGACAGCAGTGACGAAACGGACTACTGGCCGATCAGGGTTCTGAAAGACACAGCCCGGCTGCCGATCTGGAACGAAACATGGCTCTGTTACGGACATACTCTGCAATCCGATGAAGAAGGTTCCGCATATGCTGCAAATACAGAATTCAACAGTGTCGTGCTGAAATATGCCGAAAACAGAGATGGTGACGTCCGGCTGATCATGTCATCCGGAAAAGTCATCAACTTCTACGAGATCATTCCGCTTTATCCGGAAGAACTGCAGTTCAAAATCGAGAACGACGCGGACACTCTGTTCGAAAAACTGGCAGAACAGAAAATCCAGTACAGAATACTCGACATCCGCAGGAAAAACGCCTTCCGGTAATAACCAGCTGTTACTCAGAAGATCCTTACTCAGTCAAAAGGCTGTCACATCTGACAGCCTTTTCCATACCGCTCTGATTCTCTGTAAAAGTACACGATCGTTTTATAAATGCCGGCCCTGGTGAACAATGACAGTAGAATCCATCTGACTGAGATCTCTGATGCCTGTGTATCCCATCATTTCCGACAGTTCTTCATTCATTCTGTTCACTTTCTTAACGACACCTTCCTTTCCTTCTTTCAGAAGACCGGGAAGAATGCCGCGGCCGACCGATACAGCATCCGCACCTAAGGCCAGTGCTTTGAATGCGTCATAACCGGTTTCAATTGAGCAGTCCACAAAGATCTTCATACCGGTTTGAGGCATGGCTCTGCGGATTTCCTGCAGTGCCATGACCGGCGGAATGCCGAAAGGAAGCCGGCCGTGATGATGGCTGACAAAGATACCGGCGCATCCTGCCTGCTCGCACTTGCGGGCATCCTGAACGGATAAAACTCCTTTTGCGACAAACGGAGTGCTGCCTGCCGCTTTGACATAGGAAGTCAGATCGTCCAGGGTTACCGGACCAAGCGGAATACCGTCGACCACATCATATTTTCCGTTTTTACCAAAGACATGATCAATGTCCACACCGACAGCGATGGCATTGTGCTCCTTTGCGAAAGCAATCTGTTTCAGTATTTCATCATGATCCATAAATGGCTTGATAATACGTACTGTCCTTGCTCCTTCGTTGGCAATAGCTTCATATTCCTCATCCGGTTCCATGCCGACCCAGTTGACGAGGTTCAGATCCTTTGCGGCCGCTGCATATTCCTGCATCGGCGTCCTGCCGGTAATACCAACCTTGTTCAGATGTGAGAAAGCCGGCATCATGATCGGAGAAGCGAAAGTTTCATTAAACAGATGAAGCGTCAGATCCGGTTCAAAGGCATCGATTACTCTCATTTCGACAAGCAGTTCATCCAGATATCTTCTGTTGTGCATATTGGCATCTGCCGCGTTTCTGTCCGGTTCCGGAATCATCCCCTTGGGACCCGGCCATTTTCTTTCTTCCATTATGTTTTCCTCTTTTCTTCCCTTTCATTCTATACCATACGACAGTTTACACTAATGATGTTCTGCTTTTTCTTCTGCACGATCCTGATATGGACAGGTTTCTCAATGGTTTTTCGGGGACTGGCAATAGTTCCATCCGTAATTCAAGGCGAAGAACGGACAGAGTGAAAAGGTTTCGGTTTTTAAGCAGGAATTGATTGACACAGGATTAGATTATGCTGATACGATGCGGTACAATTTGCTTACAGAGAAATACACAGACATGAAATCAGATAACCTGAAAATCACATCGGGACTGACGATCCAGGAATAAATCATTCTGAAAACGGAGCATTGGTATGAAAAAAAGAATTCTTTGTTTTGGCGATTCAAACACCTACGGTTATATCGCCCGCGGCAACGGCAGACGATATGGCGAAAACATCCGCTGGCCTTCCCGGCTGGCAAAAATGCTGGGCGGTGATTACACCGTCATCGAAGAAGGACTTCCCGGCCGAACAACCGATACCGCCCTCTCCCAGGAGCCGTGGAAGAACGGTCTTTCCGTGCTGAAGTCGGTACTGAGTTCCCATCGTCCGGTTGACATGATGATCCTGATGCTCGGGACCAATGATCTCAAGGCATCCTTTCACCGGGAAGCGGAACCTGTTGATACCGGAATCAGAACGATCATCGATGACACAAAATCTTTCATGCTTGAAAAGCAGAACTACTCCCCGGTGATTCTTCTGATTGCCCCGGCACCGTTGAGCGATGCGGCAATGTCCGCTGATGTCATGGATTTCGATGAACATTCCGTGGCAGTTTCCAGGCAGCTTGGAAGTTCTTTCCGCAGGACCGCGGAAGAAAAGAACATCCTGTTCCTGGACGCTGCCGATTACGTGAAAGTATCGGAAACTGACGGCATCCATCTTGATGCGGACAATCACGTCCTGCTTGCAAATGCCATCTACACTGTTCTTTGCGACTGGTTCAGCGGGCACAGTGAAACCGATCCCAATCATGCCCGGTTCATCGAAGAGTAACTGTCTGTCTTTCTGCAATTCAAATTGACTTCGCGCCGTGACAACTGTAACATTTTAACCAGATGAGACATTTGTCCTGACGCGGGATTTTTTATGAATCTGAACAACGAACAAAAAAACGCACATGTACGGCAGCGTATCCTCTCCGCTCTTTTACTCATGCTGGAGGATACGGAAATCGATGAGATCTCCGTCAGTGAACTTGTCCGCCGGGCAGGAGTCGGCCGGGCATCCTTTTACCGCAATTACACTGATGCCAAGGATGTGCTGCGGCAGGAAGCAGACCGTCTGATGACGGAATGGGAAAAGCAGTTTGAAGGGGGCTCAGAAACATCCTTCAATGCAGTCCTGAGCAGCCTGCTCGATTTCTACCGTTCCCACAGGACGTTCTATCAGGCTCTATACAAAGCTGATCTTTCAGATATCGTCATGTACACGATCGTTGATTCCTTCCCGATCGGCGATGACAAGCCAAACGAAGAAGCTTACCGTCAGTCTTCCCTGGCATTCATGATCTACGGCTGGATTCATGAATGGATCCTCCGCGGCATGCAGGAACCGGGACCGGAACTGATCCGTATGATCGAACAGTCTCAGAAAAACCGCCATTGATCTTTCTGGCAACGGAGGCAATTATGATAAACACACCTAAAGAAATCCTTTCCGTCTGGATTCAGAACAGTAAGAACAAGGCTGCGCTGTCACCGCTGAAAATGGTCCTGCTGGGAATGCTGGCAGGAATATATATCGGGTTCGGATGCCACGTCTTTGTACTGGCAACAGCAGCCGAGACAACTGTGCTGACAAAACTGATCGGCGCGGCTCTGTTTCCGGCCGGTCTCATGATGGTCATCTTCTGCGGCGCCGAACTGTTTACCGGCAACAACCTGATGACCTTGGCCGTGATGAGCGGTGATATCTCCCTGAAGGACATGCTCAGAAACTGGGGACTGGTATATCTCGGGAACTTCATCGGTTCTGTTCTGCTGGCATTTCTGCTGGCAAAAAGCGGACTTTACACCGATGCCGCAGCCGCCAGAGCCATTGCCCTGGCTTCCTCCAAGGCTTCGATGCCGTTTGCGGAAGCACTGATCCGCGGTATCCTCTGCAATATCCTGGTCGTTCTTGCCTGCTGGTTCCAGGCTGGTGCGAAAGAAATGGCCGGCAAGATCCTGGCAGTCTGGTTTCCCATCACACTGTTTGTATTTGCCGGATTCGAACACAGTGTCGCCAACATGACATATATCCCGCTGGGAATGTTCCTGGGTGCGGATGTGTCCGTTGTTTCCTTCCTGCTCGGCAGCCTTCTGCCGGTCACTGCCGGCAATCTGATCGGCGGTGCCCTCTTTATTCCGGCAATCTATACAACGTGCTATAAAAAGTGATTTTTCCGCAAGCACAAAAAATGATTTTTTCAAGATTTGTTTTAATATAATAATTGATTATCATTATTTCTGGTGTGGGATGGAGGTAATGTACTTTATGAATGAGAATAAAGAAAGAACCGCGGAAGAACAGAAAACACAGACTCCGGAGGGAAAATCTCTGACTTTAGACGAAATCATTGAAGTAACATCTGAAATCCGTTTCTAAACGATCCATACAGCCGCTGTCACTTTTAAAGACCGGCGAAACTGAACATATGCATATAACAGAAGCCTGAGCGCTTCTGTTTTTCTTTTGCCGGAAACGAAAAAAAGACCGGTCATTGACCGGTCTGGAAAGTGAATCAGATGTTCAGCAGTTCGCTGTAAACTGCCAGGGCACCGTCGGTATCGTGAGCCAGAACCTTCTTGGCCAGAACCTTACCGAGCTGTACGCCTTCCTGGTCGAAGCTGTTGACATTCCAGATGAAGCCCTGGAACATTACCTTGTTTTCGAAGTGTGCCAGCAGGGATCCGAGAGAAGCCGGTGTCAGCTGTTCGCCGATAATGATGCTGGAAGGACGGCCGCCGTCGAACTTCTTGTTCGGGTTGGCATCATCCTTGCCGCAGGCAAAGGCGACGATCTGGGCAGCGACGTTGGCAGAGAGCTTCTGCTGTGAGGTGCTGCCTTCAATGACGACATCTGTGCCGATCTGCGAGTTTCTGTAGCCGATGAACTGCAGCGGTACGATCGTCTTGCCCTGATGGAGCAGCTGATAGAAGGAATGCTGTCCGTTTGTGCCGGGTTCACCGAAGATGATCGGTCCTGTCGGATAATCGACCGGTTCGCCGAAACGGTTGACAGACTTGCCATTGGATTCCATATCCAGCTGCTGCAGATGTGCCGGGAAGCGGCTCAGAGCCTGCGAATACGGAAGAACTGCTGTATTTTCAAAACCGAGAACATTGCGCTCGTAGACACCGATCAGGGCATCCAGCATGGCTGCGTTCTTCAGCGGGTCGGCTTCCAGAGCCAGCTTGTCAGCTGCTGCCGCACCGTCGAGGAACTGGGCGAATACTTCCGGACCGAAAGCCAGGGAAAGAACACCGCAGCCGACAGCGGAAGAGGAAGAATAACGTCCGCCGATGTAGTCGTCCATATAGAAGGCATCCAGATATCCTTCATTCTTGGCGAGCGGTGATGTTTCGCTGGTGACAGCGACCATATGCTTGGCCGGATCCAGTCTTGCTTCCTGCAGGGCGTTCTTGACGAATGCTTCGTTTGTCAGTGTTTCCAGAGTCGTTCCGGACTTGGAGACAAGAACGAACAGGGAGTGCTTGACATCGAGGGAGTTCAGAACTGCAGCTGCGTCATCAGGATCGACGTTGCTGATGAACTTCGCTTCCATCTTCAGGGTGTTGTTCTTTCTTGCCCAGTTTTCAAGTGCGATATAGATGGCACGCGGACCGAGGTCGGAGCCGCCGATACCGATCTGAACAACAGTTGTGAATTTTTCACCGTCAGCGTTTGTGATTTCGCCGCTGTGAACCTTATTCGCGAAAGCTGCGATTCTTTCCTGCTGTTTTACATAGAATTCACGTTTGTTGACGCCGTCAGCGATGACATCATTGCCCAGCTGACCGCGGCAGAGCTGGTGCAGAACGAGACGCTTTTCACCTGTGTTTACAACAGCGCCATTGTAAAGTTCGGCAAATTTGTCCTGCAGCTGTGCTTCTTCACCAAGCTTTTTGAGGGATGCGAGGATCTTGTCGTCGACTGCTTTTGCGGCATAGTTAAAAACCAGACCTTCAGCCATCGGTACGCAATACTTCTTAACACGGTCAGCTCCGTTTTCGCCGCTCATGACTTCCGGCAGACAAACGCGCGGATCCGCTTCCAGTTCCTTGTACGCTTCCAGCGTATCAAGGTTCTTCCAGTTAACCATTATATGTTTTCCTCCTATTTTCCAATTCTATTATGACACAGTTTCCCTCTCTCCTGTCATATTTTCCAAAACCTGTGCGCTTGGAAATTTCATAAAAAAGACAGCCGGTATGCATGCCATTGGCATTCATGCCCCGCTGCCCTGTCATTATTCTGTTTTGTCATTTATTATTATCAGCCCAGACGGGAAATATACGGCAGCACATGGTCGAGAACCATCCGGTATGCACAGAAATCGTCATTCAGATAACAGACATTCTGACGCCGGCAGCCGCCGTTGCACATCCTGAGATACGGGCATTCCTGACATGGATTTTTCGTACAGCTGTCTGTCGCCATGAATGTCTTTGCGGCATCGCCCTGCAGCAGCTGTTCAAAAGACATGTCATGAAGGTTGCCCATCAGATACTCGTCCAGGCACCAGAAATCGCAGGGATAGGTGTCACCGTTGGATTCAATGACAAACTGCACAGTGCATCGTCCGAGCATGCCGCATTGATAAGGTATTCTGCCATGGACCATTTCAAACAGATTGTCGAACAGATTGACGCTCATCAGTTTCCCCTTCTCCATCTTTCTGATCCATTCATCAAAGAAGGTATTAAAAAACTGCGCATATTCCTTCGGACTGAGAGCTTCGGAATCATCGGCAACAGCCAATGGCGGCAGACACGGTATCAGCTGCACGTACTGAAAATGATGATCAGTGTAAAACTTCATCAAGGCTTTGGTATGCGCAGCCAGCTTCTTCGTGACAACAGTCAGTATGTTGAATTCAACATTCTTTTTCTTCAGCAGTTCCGCCGTATTCAGGACACGGTAATATACACTTTTCCCATCGGCATCGAAACGGCAGCGATCCATGTTGGCCTGATAGCCGTCAATGGAAATGCCGATGAGAAAATGATTCTCGTGAAAGAAATCAGCCCATTCTTCATCGATCAGTGTGCCGTTGGTCTGCAGGGAATAAACTGTTCTGATTCCGGGATACTGTTTCATCGTTTCGGTAAAATGCCGGAAATAGTCAAGACCGGCAAGCGTCGGTTCGCCGCCCTGAAAGCTGATGCTGGCAATTCCCTCCCCCTGCAGCACCTCGTTGATGCGGGCAGTGATCAGATCAGCTGTCGCATCTGACATGATGCCGTTCGTCGCCGTCATTCTGTTTTCACTGATATCAGCATAAAAACAGTAACGGCAGCGCAGATTGCATGAAGCTGACGCAGGTTTGATCATCATCGAGATCTGTCTGACTGACACGTGCCCTACTCCCCCTCGATATCAGGGAATTCACAGGAACAGCGGATAATGGTTTCGCTGACTCCTTCCGTTTCCGGCATGAACATCGTGACATAACCCAGCAGGGAAGCTGCTTTGGTCTTCAGAGCCCTGCTTCTTCTGTTGACATAGATCAGCGACTTGCGGCGGCTGTTTTTCACTTCCTGGATCATATTCGCGCCGGCACTGTTGCCGTCAAAGGCAAGAAGCACTGCCTTGCGGCGTTTGAAAATCTCATAGGTAAAACTCTTATACAGGCCCATGGACGAGACTTCGATCGATACCCGGATCCTCAGACCGCTCTCCCTGAGGGCTTTCGCCTGGCGGGCAGTGATCATTTTAGGCACGATCGCATAGATGAGATACCGGCCGCGGTTCTGATCAATCAGATACTTTTCGTAACCGGTCAGATGATGGCCGACCAGGAAGAACATCTTCTTCGGATCGCCGCTGTCCAGCAGTTCGTCGATCAGTTCCAGTCCTTCCTTCCTGACTTTTGTGACATGTTTATCGTTGTTGAAGCTGCCGCCGGCAACAACGACCGGCAAGCCGCCCTCCGGAAGGGAGCGGATCTGATCAGCCAGCACAACTTCCGAGATCAGCCGGCTGTCAGCTGTTTTTTCACTGATCAGTCCGGCTTCTGTATGATCGATGCGCTGCTGGTAATAATCCCTGACGTCAGAGACTGCCGGCATATTATTCATTTTTTCGGCAAATGCCTTTTCTGCCTTTGCCAGAACTTTGTTTTCGCTCTTTTTCATATGGACCATTTCGTCCATGCCCAGTCCCAGAAAACGCTCCAGCGCCAGCTGTTCATCCATTGAATCAGTTCCGTATAATGCCCCGCCGTCTGTTCCCTGCACACAATCCAGGCCATAGGAAAGATAGGTACGCAGCGGATGGTTTTTCATACTGCTGAGGTTGTTCAGTCTGACATTCGATGTGATCTGGAATTCCAGCACGGCACCGGTCTCCTTCAATGCTTTGATCAGAGCCTGTCCTTTCTGACTCTGAAGATTGGCTGTATAGAGTCCGTGTCCGATGCGTACCGAAGGCATCTGCTGACCGGGCTCAAGAGCATCGCGGACGCAGTGGATACTGTTGGCGACATTGTCACGCAGACTGTCGTTTTCCCCGGCATGAATACGGATCACATATCCCGGCACATCCTTTGCGATTCTGACAATTTCCCTGATTACCGGTGCGATATCGCGGATATCGTTGATTTCTTCTCCCAGGATGTCGCTGCCTGCCACATACGGGTCGGAAGCGACTGCCTTGAGTACTTTCAGATTATGACGGAAGTAATCTGTCGCGACCTGGTCCTTTACGATGGTCAGCGGGATTCTTCGTATAGCCGCAAGGAAGCGCAGCCTGACACCGGTCTCGGCATAAATGGCGGGCATGACCTGATGCACCTGCTGCAGCATCTGTGCCGCACCGTTTTCCTTGACAAGGGTGGTGTCGGAAATCTCGGCATAGACGATGCCGCGTGACTGGTAGCTGCGGGCAATCCACAGCAGCTTGTTCTGAAAAAGCGTGTTGTTTTCGTAGCGGGGATCCCCGGCGTCTGCAAGCATCTGCGAAAGCGCGCGTGAAATGTCCTCATCCGGGATCCTCTCAGTGTCTTTCAGTCTGATCTTTCTCTCACTGGATGTGCCTTTGGTAAAGACATAGCGGTACAGATAGACCTTTTCCAGATTGGTAAACACCGCCTGACCGTCTTTCAGAACCGAAAGCGACATGCGGATACGGGCGATATTGTAGGCGGCATTCTTCAGATTGTTCAGGATCAGGTCGGCGAAGTTGATCCATGTATTGTCGTCGATGCGGCGCTCGAGATACTTTCCCTCCAGGCCGCAGTCCGCCAGTTTTTCTTCCGCCTTCTTCCGCCGTTCCAGCAGTTTCTTCCATTGTTTCTCCGTGCATTTGAGATCCAGCTTTTTTATGTAGTACAAGGGATAACGGATCTGGTGGAAAATGCCGAGGGCAATCAGAATGTCAGCATTCAGGTTGGCATTCATATGCGTATGCAGATCGGTCGTGAATTTGCACTCGCGGCGGATATACGTTTTGACGATCGACTCATGTTCGCCGAGACGGTAATTCTTTGTCTGGCTCATCAGCGTCTTGGCGATGGACGGCACCTGTGCCTTCATTTCCACCGTTCCGTCAGGATAGATATTGGCGACTTTCGTATTGCCCAGCCGGAAAACATAGACCCTGCGGTTATAGCCGTCGATATAGCAGGGAATGATTCCCCTGATCACCAGCAGACCGTTTTCGTCTTCGGAAAGCGGCAGACCGCACAGCCTTGCCAGATTGCGGATCAGATTGCCGGTGCTGTGATGAGGTGTCTTGAGAACATAATGAAATTCCTCTTTTTCGCGAAAGAGGTCCACAATGATATCTTTTTCCTTATCAAGATAAAAACTTTTTACGTATTTCATCACCAAGTCCTTTTCAGAGAGTTACCGTTATTGTAACAAGAGAGAATGCAAAATATCAGTCCCGGAGGACTGATATTTTACTTTTTGACCGTTTTGTAAAGTTTGTATACCGCTTTATTGACAGGCAGGATGAATTCTCCCAGCAGCTGTTCGACCTGTCCGCCGAATCCGCGTTTGAATTCATAGACGCCGTAGTCGGAAGCCTCCTTGTCGAAGTTTCCGGAAATGCCGTAGAAGTTATAACGTGGAATATGATTGTCGATGGCATAGCGGATCATTTCCAGCTGGATCGCATACGGTGCGTAATATTTGCGGAATTCGTCGTTGGCGGCACTGTAGAGATAAACTGCCTCGTTGTCATAGACAATGAAGAAGGATGCGGCCATTTCCAGTACGGAACCGTGTTTTTCCTCTTCTTCGAGAGCTTCCTGCAGTTTTTTCGCGTTCAGGTCCAATGCCTCCTGTGCGACTTTCTGTTTCTTCTGGAACTTTTTGGAGCCCGGCATTTCCGCCAGTTTCGCTTCGATCTCCGCCATTTCCTTTTCAAGCTGTTCCTTTTCCTCTGCCAGACGCTTTTTGAATTCGTTCAGATCCAGATACGCCAGCAAAACTTTTGCATGGTCGCCGTACGCCTTCAGCTGGTTGCGGTAGAAATCCTTTTCCCGCATTTCAAAGCCGCGGCGTCTGGCTGTTTCCTCCTCCATACGGATGAACTTGTCAATTTCGTCCGCTTTCAGCTCTCTGACCTGGATTCCCTGCTTCTGCGTGCGGTTGGCCGACCAGCGGGTCTGCTGATCCATTTCCTTCAGCACCTGTTCGTAGGTCTTATCCTTCAGATTCATGGCGAAAACCCAGCTGATCATCGTGAAAGCGGAATAATCGGTCGGGAATCCCTGGTGCTCAAAACCCAGTTCCTGAAGCGTCTTCATGACATCGCTGTTGTCATATCCTCCCTCGACCGGATTGCCGTCCATATCCCTTTCCAGATAATTCATGTTGGGATTGATCATCATGTACATGACCTTCCTGCCGGCAAGGTACTTCTTCAGTTCCTCAGTAAAAAAACGCAGGGTTTCCGTGTCACGGTAATCGCAGAGAAAACCGCTCTGGGCATGGCAGAACCTGTATATTTTCATGACCGGGATATAGGTCAGCGGGGTAGCGGCAATGATTCTGCCGTCTTCCTTCACGCCTGCATATTCCGTTTCCCAGCCGTTCATTTCCTTCAGTTTGATTGCTTCCCTGGAATTCAGAAATCCGCGCAGCTCGGATGTTTCCTGAAACCTTGCGTATTCTTCTTCCTGAAGCAGACAGAACTCTTTCATAACAATCACCTCCGCAGGCTATTACATTATATATAAGTTCCTGAAAATCGCAAAAAAACAGCTGTCAGGCGGCAGCTGTCTGTTGTTTTTTCAAGTCCTTGTTCGTTTTCTCCAGATCGATTATCCTGAGCATGTCAAAGTAGCGGTCGTAATGATCCTCATATTCCTTTGTATATTCCGCGTCCGGCTGATGGTGCAGATTATGGATATAGCGGTGCTCCATGCCGCGGATATAATTGTCTTCCCTGGCAAGAAGATACACTCCCAGGTCGGAACACTGGTCGGAAATTCTCTCCAGGTTCTGGAGAATTTCCTGATAATGCAGGGCGGCGTTCATATTGCATTCCTGTCTCTTGACTCTGGCAATATGTCTGTCCTTCAGCTCGTCGATCAGTTCGTCGACCACTTCCTCCAGAGGTTCGATCCTGCGGGCAAGCGCCGGGTTCTCTTCCTGGTATGCCGTCACCGTCATACCGAGGATCTGGTTGACAGACATAAAGGCGACCGGCAGTTCGGCTGCCGCCATATCGGAAATTTCCTCCTGGGATTCATGAAGCTGCTTGATGGCGGAAAGAATATTGATGCAGAGATCGCCGACACGTTCGAAGCAGATGATCGCCTTCATCTGATAATTCTGGTTGTTTTCATCCTCTTCCGTCGTAAGGTTCGGTGAAAGGTCCACGAGATAGCGGTTGGAAGCATCTGCCATGCGGTCAAGGGCATTCTCGCGGCTTTCGATCTTCTCGATTTTCTTTTCGTCATATTTCTTCATGACATCGATCGTGTCTGTATAGTTCTTCAGGGAGTTTTTTGCCATGTGAACGATCAGATGGTGCGATTCGTCCAGGGCAAGACCCGGATTGCCGAGCAGATGGCTGTCCAGTTCCCTGAGCAGTTTTTCATTTTCTTCCTCTTCCGGATCGACAGGCGCGTCCTTGACCAGGATTTCCGAAATCTTCGCGAACACGCCGGTGAACGGCAGAAGAACGACTGCCGGCACGAGACGGAAAATACCGTGAACATTCGCAACGCCGCCGGAATTCAGGGTGCGGTACCAGATCTCATCGTTCAGGATTCCGGCCGAGCGCAGGACAAACAGGGCCGTGACGATCAGCACCAGGGCAAACACGTTATAGATAATATGAATCAGAACCGTGCGGATCTGTTCTCTTGAGGCGCCGATCCGGCACACGGCATACGTCGTCAGACAGTCGCCGATATTAACACCGAGAATGACTGCGAAAACAGCGCAGAAAGTGACGCCGACGGAACTGGCTACCGACTGCAGAATACCGACGACAGCGGATGAACTCTGAATGATTCCGGTCGCGATCACACCGGCCATAAAGCCGAGCAGATAGTTGTTTTCAAACGACACAAGAAATCCGCTCAGGGAATCAGACATCGTGCTTACCGCGGCGCTCATGTTCATCAGACCGACAAACAGAATACCGAAGCCCATGCATATGGTACCGGCGTTCTTGGATTTTCTGGTTCCGACAAACATGATCAGCACAATACCGATGATCAGTGCCATCGGTGCCAGGTTGTCGGATTTGAAGAAATACATGATGCTTGTCGATCCGGCACTGATATCCATCAGACGGATGATCTGGGCTGTGATGCTGGTACCGACATTGGCACCGAGAACGATTCCAATCGACTGCCGGAATGTCAGAAAACCGGCACCGACAAGACCGACTGTCAGAACAATCGTCGCTGTCGAACTCTGAATCATGCAGGTCACCAGAAGACCCAGCAGAAATCCCATATAGGCTTTATTGGTGACTTTTGCCAGAGCGGCCTTCAGCGCGCCGCCGGAACTGCTCTTGAGTCCGTCACCCATGATCCGCATACCGTACAGGAACAGCGCCAGGCCGCCCAGCAGGGATACAATTTTGTAGAATGTGTCCATTGATAAAACTCCTATGTGTTTCGCCTTATAGATTTCTTCATAAAGCACCAGAAACTGTTTCAGACTTCTGCCAGTTCCGCTTCGTCAGCTGCGTCTTCGCCAAGGAACAGGACGGCATTTTCATGAAAGTGTTCCGGAGCATCGCTGACAAAATACTTTCTTTTGCCGCCTTCGCTCTCGTTGAGAAGATCCAGTTCCTGCAGACCGCGGCGAAGGGTTTCCGCCGCTGCTTCCGAAGAACTGATGATCGTCAGGTCCGGCACCAGTGAAGAGATGGCATCCATCAGCAGCGGATAATGCGTGCAGCCGAGGACCAGTGTGTCGATGCCATGGGCGGTAAGCTGGTCGAGATATTCCTTCAGTACCGTTCTGACAACGATATCATCCTTGCTGAAACGGCCGTTTTCCACCAGCGGCACCAGCAGCGGGCAGGCCAGCTGGAAGACTTCCGCCTCCTCGCTGTAGCGGTGAATGGTGCGGGGATAGGCATCGGAACGGACTGTCGCCGTTGTCGCCATGATGCCGATCCGGTTGTTGCGGGTCACCCTTGCGGCTTTGATGGAAGCCGGTTTGATCACGCCGTAGATCGGCATGTCAAACTTCTCTTCCAGGGCATGGCGGGCAACAGAGTCAGCAGTGTTGCAGGCGATGACCAGAGCCTTCAGATCAAACTGTGACAGGAAAAGAACGTCATTGACGGCGTATTCCCTGATCTGTTTTTCACTTTTGGTGCCGTATGGCAGATGAGCGGTATCACCGAAGTAGATGATATTCTCTTTCGGCAGGGACTTCATGATGCTTCCGGCAACTGTCAGTCCGCCGATTCCCGAGTCAAAGACACCGATATATCCTTCTTTTTTACTCATAATTCATTCACGATCTTCTTAAAATGCTCGCCTCTTTCCTCGAAACAGGAATACTGGTCGAAAGAGGATGTTGTCGGTGACAG
The DNA here is from genome assembly GCA_902778375.1 of uncultured Erysipelotrichaceae bacterium. Taxonomy (GTDB): domain Bacteria; phylum Bacillota_I; class Bacilli_A; order Erysipelotrichales; family Erysipelotrichaceae; genus Bulleidia. The sequence continues at coordinate 32,205 of CACYXJ010000003.1, read as the reverse complement.
CAGTACCGTGTCGCCGCTTTCCGCAAGGTCTCTTGCCTGGTTGGTTGCTTCGACAAGATCGGTGACGACGATTGCCTTGTCACCGACAAGGTCAGTGGCGATCCTGCGGCCGGAAGCACCATAGCCGATTACCTGTTTCACACAGCCGAGATGCTTTTTCATTTCGTCCATGGAAAGACCTTTTTCAAATCCGCCGACGAGAAGGATCACACCGTGATCAAACGCCTTCAGGGCGGTGATTGTCGCATCCGTATTGGTGCCTTTGGAATCGTTGTAGTACTTGACTCCGTCCAGTTCCCGGACAAATTCGATCCGGTGTTCCACACCTTTGAACCCGTACACGGTTTCCCGGATCACATCGCTGCCAATCCCGATGCGGGCACAGGCAGCTGCCGCAATCATGATATTCTGCAGATTATGTTCACCTACGAGTGAAATCCGTGACAGATCCAGCATTTTCTCTTTGCCGATATACATCCATCCGTCCTTCAGGAAGCTGTCCGCATCCTCATGCTTCAGTGAGAAGGTGGAAATGCGGCAGGGAATCGGATAACGCTCGGTATAGTCCATCAGGGTCGGATCGTCCAGATTGCGCAGGAAAGTATCCTCCCCTTTCATGTTTTCATACACCCTTGTCTTGGAACGGTAATAATTGTCCAGACCGCCCATCGAATCGATATGATCCGGTGTCAGGTTGGTTATCGCTGCCACTTCCGGACGGAAGGTATCGATATCCACAAGCTGACCCTGGGAGATTTCAAGGGCGATATAATGGCCTTCTTCATTCAGCAGGTTCTGATCCAGCACCACTTCCGCAAGGGGAATGCCGATATTGCCGGCAACATGCGCTTTATCGCCATATGCTTTCTTCAGAATTTCATATACCAGCGTTGTCGTGGTCGTCTTGCCGTTGGTACCGGTAATCGTGATCCAGTGCTGCGGTTTTACAGCCTGATATGCCAGTTCGATCTCGGTAATGACAGGAATACCGCGTTCCTTCAGCCGTCTGACAAACGGGCTGACAGGCGGTACACCCGGGTTCTTGATGACCAGGTCATAATCGCCTTCGAATACTTCATCATCCTGGCCGGTAATCTTCACACCGGTCCGGTCCAGGTATTCCCTGTCTTCAACTTCTTTTCTTTCGCTCAGCGTGATATCCTGCACGCCGATTTCATGAAGCAGTCTGATCGCTGCCATGCCGCTGCGGGCAAGACCGATCACCAGCACTTTCTTTTCTTTCAGATCCATACTGACACCTCGCACACCATTATAAACTACTGAACAGTTTTTTTCATTGTTTGAAACAAAACATACTGCCTTGCGGCAGTATGCTTGTCTATTTCAGATATTTGTCGAACCAGTCCGTCATCTCTTTCAGACGGCGGATCCTGTGCTTCGGTTTGCCGTTGCGGGACAGACCGTGGTTCTCTTCTTCGAAGATCACCATCCGGCTCGGTACACCGAAGTGCTTCATTGCCGTGAACATCTGCACACCCTGATCGATAAAGCAGTTATAGTCACGCAGGGAGTGGATGAACAGGATCGGTGTCTTGGCCTGATCGGCATATTTCAGCGGTGACTGTTCCCACATTTTCTCCATATCCGTCCAGGGATCGGCCCCCATTTCGTTTCTGTCGAAGGAGAAACCGATTTCGCTGGTTCCGAAATCAGCGACCCAGTTGGAAACAGAGCGCTGGGAAGCGATGGCTGCGAAGCGGTCGGTATGACCTTCGATCCAGTTGCACATGAAGCCGCCGTAAGATCCGCCGGATGCGCCAAGACGCATCGGATCAAGAGCCGGATATTCTTTCAGCACATGATCGGTGAAATCCATCAGGTCTTCAAAGTCGATCTTACCGTATTTCCCTCTCAGATCGGCAAACTCTTCACCATATCCTTCCGAGCCATGGGGATTGCAGCAGAAAACAAAGTAACCCATGCCGGCCCAGATCTGCATTTCATGATAAAGCACCATTCCGTAGGCAGCCCGCGGTCCGCCGTGGATTTCAAGGATGCCCGGATACTTCCTGTTTGGATCGTAGTCCTTCGGTTCCAGTACCCAGCCGTCCACCTTCTGGCCATAGCGGTTCACGAACGGTGTGTATTCCATCTTCGCCGTTTCCCTGTCCCTGAAAAGTTCTTCGTTGGGATCGAAAACCTTGCGGCCGTTATGGTACAGGGCATTGAGGGAATCCGGTTCGGCGCCGAGATACCAGAGGTCTCCTTCCTCACCGGCAAAACAGGTAATTGCACCATCCTTGATGCACTCTGTTTTGGCTATCGCATTGTCCTTAAGTGTGTAGACAGCTGTCTCATAATGGTTCAGGGCGATGAACATGACCTTGTCATCATGACCGCGGAATGTCGTTCCACCCGGTCGCAGCGTATCGGTGATCGGAGTGTCTCCGACTGCGAGTTCTTCCTTGTTTTTGTACAGAAGACGGCATTGTTTTTCTCCGGCATCATAGATCCAGAAATCCGCAATCTGTCCGCTTCCCCACTGTTTCATGTCGGTGGCTGTGAAAATCACATTGTCGCCGGCAAACTGGCAATGATCGATCCTGACCCTGCCTTCCTCCACCAGACATGTCGTATCGCCGCTTGCGGAATCATAGAGATACAGACCGGATGTCTGCGGCAGGATGTCCTGCCAGGTGCTGGCGATATAAAGCAGTCTGCCTTTTTTTACCGTGAAGTATCCGCAGTCTGTGCTGTGCTCGCACAACGGCTGAAGACTGCCGTCCTTTTCGTCAAACAGGAACAGAACACTTCTTTTGCCGGAGACATAGCCGCGGCCGTTCGCCCAGAACGGCAGTTCGTCAAAAATGTGATAGTCCGCTTCTTCTTTTCTGTCCTCTGTCTTTTCCGGCATGTTTCTGTCGGTCAGAATCTTGAGAACATATTTTCCGTCCGCCAGTTTTCTGGCATCCTCGACATTCCGGTTTATCTCGAAAGCCTTCACGGCTTCGCCGCCGTGAATGTTCAGTCGGTAGAATACCGTTTTCTCCTCGAAGTCTTTCGGCTTGTCGCTGTCGGTTCTTTCGCTCATCAGCAGCAATGTGTCGTCATCATCCCAGATTGCCCAGCCGTCCTTGCCGGTACCGGTCATCCGGACGGTTTTCTCACTTCTGCAGTCAGTGACATAGATATCGCGGATATAATTGTTCTCTTCCCTGTCCGGTGTAAACATGGTGAAGCTCACATGCGTGTTTGCCGGATTCATTTTCAGCTGCGTCAATGTCCTGAAGGCGGCAATGTCTTCCATCAAAATCGGTTTCATAGATGTTTCCTTTCGTTTTTCAGTCGTCAAATTTCAGATATGCGCCTTTCATCGGGCTGACGGCATGTTCGCTGAATATCCGCAGTGCCCCGCGTTTGTAGCGCATCGGTTTCGGCTGCCATTCTTCTTTTCTCTTTTTCAGTATTTCCCCGATCTCCTGCGGGTCTTTTCTTTCTCCGCCGATACCGATGATATTCAGTTTTCTCTCGGGAATATCGATTTCAATCAGATCCCCTTCCCTGACCAGGGCAATCGGACCGCCGACTGCCGCTTCCGGTGAACAGTGGCCGATGACAGGTCCGGTCGATGCACCGGAGAATCTTCCGTCCGTGATCAGAGCGATACTGCGGCCGAGTTCAGGATCGGAACTGATAGCCTCCGATGTATAGAACATCTCCGGCATGCCGGAACCTTTCGGTCCTTCATAGCGGATAAACACCGCATCGCCCTTTTCCACCTTATGATGCAGAACAGCATCCAGACATTCTTCTTCAGAGTCGAACGGACGTGCCCGCAGTACAGCTTTGAACATTTCCTTCGGGCAGGCGGTATGCTTGATGACCGCTCCTTCCGGTGCCAGGTTGCCCTTCAATACAGCAATACTGCCGTCACATCCCATGGCATTGTCATATGGACGGATAATATCTTCCTTCTTCAGAGAAAGACCGTAGCGTTCGTTGAAACGGTCCAGCCATTTCTGACACTTTTCATAGAATCCGTTTGTTTTCAGTTCATCGAGATTTTCACCAAGAGTCTTTCCGGTGACGGTCATTGCGTCAAGATGCAGGAATTCCCTGATTTCCTCCATGATGGCAGGCACACCGCCGGCATAGTAGAACACTTCCGCCGGCCATTTTCCGGTCGGTCTGAGATCCAGCAGGAAACGGGCGCCGCGATGCAGTCTGTCAAATGTATCGCCGTCGATCTCCAGACCGAACTCATGGGCAATTGCCGGCAGATGCAGCAGCGTGTTCGTGCTTCCTGAAATGGCAGCATGAACCATGATGGCGTTCTCGAAACTGTCCATCGTGATCATGTCCTGTACCGTTTTACCTTCCAGGGCAAGACGGACTGCCTGTTTGCCGCTTTCATACGCATATTCCAGAAGGTCAGCACTGTCCGCCGGCAGCAAGGCCGAACCGGGCAGTGTCAGACCGAGCGCTTCCGCCATGATCTGCATGGTTGAAGCTGTACCGATAAAACTGCAGGCACCGCAGCCCGGGCAGGCGTTGGTCTTTGCCCATTCCAGTGTCTCAAGATCGATTTCACCGCGTTCATAACGGGCGGAATAGACGCCGAGTTCATTCAGTGTCAGCAGTTTCGGGCCGGCCTTCATAGTACCTCCGCAGACAACAATTGACGGCAGATTGACTCTTGCCAGACCGATCAGATTTCCCGGCATGCCTTTGTCGCAGCTGGCAATGAAGACACCGGCGTCAAACGGTGTGGCGTTTGCCTGGATTTCGATCATATTGGCAATCATTTCCCGGGAAACCAGGGAATAGTTGATGCCGTCGGTTCCCTGGCTTTCGCCGTCGCACATATCCGTGCAGAAATATCTGGCGCCATGGCCTCCGCCGTCACTGATACCGCGTCTGGCTGCTTCCACCAGCTGGTCGAGATGACCGCTGCCGGGATGGCTGTCGCCGAATGTGCTTTCGATAAAAATCTGCGGCAGTGACAGTTCTTCCGGTTTCCACCCGGTTCCGATTCTTAACGGATCCAGTTCCGGAGCAAGTCTGCGCATTTTCTGGCTGTTGAGTTCTTTTGTCATGATCAGATACCTCTTTTTATTATTCTGAATTTGCATGAAGATGAAATAAAACAGTCCGATACTCCTTCTTTCATCTCATATTGCCTACTTTGATTATATTATCTGCAGTGGGAAAATTGACGACAGATGATTCTGTTTTCCCATATCGCTTTTCTTCATGCATTCACTGTCCGCAGGGTATAATGAAAACAGGAGACAGGCAGAAATGAAAACACAATATACAGCAGAAGAAGCCCTGCAGAAACTGAAGGAAGGAAATGCCCGCTATCTGCAGTGCGAGCAGAATCCCGGTGATGTCTCATGCCGGATCCGTCAGGAGACTTATGCCCATGGCCAGCACCCCTATGCGACCGTCGTCGCATGTTCGGATTCCCGCGAGATTCCAGAAGCAATCTTTTCCTGCGGGATCGGTGAGATATTCGCTATCCGCGTTGCCGGCAATGTCATCAACGACACCCAGCTGGGAAGTATCGAATATGCCGCCGAACATCTCGGTGTTCCGCTGACAGTCGTGCTGGGACACACAAACTGCGGTGCAGTCGGTGCCGCCCTGGAAGGTCATACAGACGGGCATGTCGGTGTCATCACCAAAGATATCATCAAGGCTGTCAAAGGAACTATCGACCCCATCGCCGCCAGCCGCAGAAACGCCCTCTGGCAGGCAGAACGTATTCGCGGCGTTCTGGCCGAACACGCAAACTTCAAAGTCGTCAGTGCCCTGTATCATATCGAAGACGGATCGATCGAATGGCTGGACTGAATACGGCTTAACAAAAACAATAAACGGATGTTTCCCGTCAGGAAGCATCCGTTTTTCATTATGCGATTTATGGTTTTTTTACAGTTTCAGATCGTTTTCCTTGATCCAGCCGGCTTTTCTTTCCGCTTCGCAGACGAAGAAACTGATCAGAGCCGGAAGAACAAAGCAGATCAGCACCAGACCAAGCCAGTCCATGCCGGTGATTCCGGCTTTCGTACCGGCAGCGATATCATTCAGCCAGCCGGTATACACACCAATCTGACCTACCAGACCGCAGGTGCCCATGCCGGAGGAAACCGCCGGACCGTTCATCTGCATGCGGAAGACACAGGTCGCGAGCGGACCGGTGATCGCACTGGCGATGATCGGCGGCAGCCATGTCTTCGGGTTTTTGATGATATTCGGCATCTGCAGCATGCTGGTGCCAAGGCCCTGGGAAACAATTCCGCCGACTCCGTTTTCCTTGAAACTCATGACCGCAAAGCCCACCATCTGCGCGCAGCAGCCTGCTACCGCAGCACCGCCCGCCAGGCCGGTGAGACCGAGCGCCGCACAGATCGCAGCACTGGAAATCGGCAGGGTCAGAGCAATTCCGACAAGAACCGCCACGATAATGCCCATGAAGAACGGCTGCAGTTCCGTCGCCCACATAATGACATTGCCGAGGGAACTTGCTGCAGAGCCGATTGCCGGTGCAAACAGCACGCTGAGCAGTGTTCCGACCAGAATCGTGACCGCCGGTGTCACGAGAATATCCACTTTGGTTTCCTTGGAAACAAGTTTTCCGCATTCACAAGCGACGATGGCAATCAGATAGACAGCCAGAGGACCGCCTGCCCCGCCCAGACTGTTGGCGGCGGCGCCGACAGCGATGAGGCTGAACAATACCAGCTGCGGTGCCTTCAGGGCATAACCGATCGATACAGCCATGGCCGGGCCGGCTACGCTTTTGGCAAATGTTCCGGCATCGACCAGAAACTGGATTCCCAGCTGGGTTCCCAGAGTTTCAATGATCGTTCCGATCAGCAGACTCGCGAAGAGTCCCTGCGCCATTGCGCTCATAGCCTCGATCCCGTAACGGTGAGCAGAAAGTGTTACATCTTTTTTCTCCAGAAATTCTTTCAAGTCTGCCATCGCACACCTCCCTGACTTCTGTCGATATAGTTATAGCACCTATTCCTGCATTTGTATAGTCATTTTGACTATATGTTATTTCAGGAAGTATTCGATTTCTGCTTCGCTGGCTTCCGGCAGTATTTTCTTCAGATGGCGGATGATCCGCTTTTTTGATTCCTCGGGACTGCGGTCATAGACATGATTGCGGAAGCGTTTGCCGAAGAACTCTTCCGGCGTCGTGTAGCGGGCGATACCCCAACCATAGAAATTCCCGTTTCTGTCCATTTCATATTCGAAATTGCTGGTGACGATATAGCCCTGCATCTGCAGTTTCGTGATGATGGTATCAAACCCTTTGCGCGGTTCCCACTGATCCGGACCGTTTGCCTTCGGCTTGACATAACCGCCGATGACCTTGGCATCCTTGGAAAGGATGGAATGGCGGGAAGCGATGATGTCGTAAAGATACTGCTCGTTATAAGTCGCAAGACCTTCATCCACCCTGGCATCGAAGTCATAGCCGTCGCGGCGGTAATTGGCGAAATCCGGATACCATTTTTTCGATATGAAGCCGGCTTTCTTATGGAAGAACTTGCCATAGGCGCAGTTTGTCGCCTGAATGACCGGTCCCTTCCACTCCCAGATTCCCGGCTGATCGGAAAAATAGACTTTCGGATCGCAGTTTTCCTCGATTGAGAAGCCTTTGATCTCATGGGAAAAATACGGCAGGAAGCCCAGTTCCTCTATCGCATCGATCAGATCCTGCTGTGTCTGAATATAGAATTCCTTCATTGTTGTCTCCTTGTCAGGGAAAGCGGCAGTTCCATACGGTGTGCCTCCAGAAGCTCTTTATCCGCAAGGATTTCCTCCGCCCTGCCGTCAGCGATGATCGTTCCGCCATCGATCAGAATGACCCGGCTGCAGGTATCAAGGATCATGTCGAGATCATGGGACGTGATCAGCTTTGTCTGCGGCAATGCGCGGATGGTATTGATTACCAGCCGGCGGTTGTAAGGATCCAGGGAAGCGGTAGGCTCATCCATCAGGATCACTTCCGGTTCCATTGTCAGGATCGTCGCTATCGCAGCCATACGCTTCTCGCCGCCGGAGATCTTATGGTTGCGGCTGTGTTTGAGCTCCGTCAGGTCCAGCTGTTCCAGAACAGCATCGACCTTCTTTTCCGTCTCTTCTTTGGAAAGACCGTAGTTGCGCGGTGCAAAGATCATATCTTCATACACAGTGGGCATGAACATCTGATCGTCAGAGTCCTGCAATACATATCCGAGCTTCCGGCGCACTTCCGGCAGATTGTCCCGGCTGACCGGTGTGCCGCAGATCAGTGTTTCCCCTTCACCGGAAAGAATGCCGCTCAGCAGTTTCATGATCGTCGATTTGCCGGCGCCATTGGCACCGATCAGTCCGACACTTTCCCCTTTGGCAACGGCAAAGCTGATATCATGCAGTATTTCTTTTCCGGCATCATAGCGGAATGACACATGTTTCATTTCTATCATAAACTACCTCACAAACAGCCTTCCCAGCAGTTCCGTCACATTGTAATAACGGCAGAGAACGATCAGCGCGGCAATCAGAAGACCGGTCAGCCACTGTTTCCATCCGGCTCTTTTCTCTTCCACATAATGGAAGCGGCCGTCATAGCCGCGCAGCAGCATAGCCTGGTAGATGTCATCCGCCCGGTCCATACTGCGAAGCAGCAGCTGGCCGAGAAACGATCCCCAGGCAGAGTATTCGATACCTTTCTGTTCCGGTGCCCGCAGATGATAGGCATTGGTCATGACGGATACTTCTTCACCCATCAGGGTGATATACCGGTAGGTCAGAAGCAGAAGCGTCACGATCACCGAAGGCACATGCATACGCCGCAACGCGGCACAGATCGCACTGATGCCGGAAGAAGCGACCAGCAGGAAGGACGCCATCAGGCTGAAGACACCTTTCATCATCAATGTCAGCATCGATATCCAGCCACCGCTGACTGTCAATGAACCGAGCTGGAGCAGCGGTGTCCTGTCAAACAGCGGATTCAGAATACCGACCGCCATGACCAGCGGCAGAACATATCTCAGCTTATAAAAACACTTGCTGACAGGAATACCGCTGAGCTGGAAGAAGAACAGCGGGAACAGAATCATGAGAAACAGACCGCTCAGATTGTATTTGTCAAATGACAGCACGGTCATGATATACAGAACTGTCAGAAGCAGCTTGACGGACGCAGGAAAACGATGGACCGGTGAATCCAGATCCGCCAGTTCATCCATTTCCCTGAATTCGGTAAGTGCCTGATCGATCCTGCTCATGATAAAACCTTTCTAAGTATAGCAAAAGGCATCCGTAGATGCCTCGTTTTAAACCTGTTTATCAGGCTGTTTTCTTCTTCCGGAAGAAGCCGCCCGCCATGCAGGTCAGTATTGCCACACCGGCAACGATGGCTGAGCCGACCAGACCGGACACTGTCGTTCCGACAGCGCTGTCGCTGTCAGGGAATGCGTAGTCAGGCAGGAAAGATGTCGTTTCCTGAATGCCCGCTGCTGTTTCCGCCGCGGAACTGCTGATACCGAATTCTTCTTCATCAAGTCCCATGTTTTCCGCATAGCCTGCGTCAGCATTGCCGAACAGTGCCCATTCCAGACCGTCAGGGTTGGAACTTGCATAGAGCGACAGACCGCCGCCTACCAGACAGGTGATAATTGCCAGAACAGTAACTGTCTGTTTCAGAGACAGTTTGGATTCTCCCGCTGTCGCCGGATCGACACACTGCAGCAGTTCGCTTCTTGCTTCAAAGACAAAGGTCAGAACCGCGGCTGTGATCAGTCCTTCCACCAGGCCGATGGCCAGATGGATCGGCAGCATCAGACCGGCAAAGGCGCTGAACGGAAGTTCAGTAATGCCGGACAGAGTTGTTTCGACCACGACCGAGAAAGCTCCCAGCTGCAGAGTGATTACACAGCCGAGAATGGAAGCCAGGATGATTCTCAGACGCTGGGCATTATGGTCGTTTTCAGGCCCGAACAGTCTGCTTCCCATGATCGGCCGCCAGATCAGGAAATAACCGACAAAGCAGCCGTAGAATGCCATGTTCCAGACATTCGCCCCCAGGGCCATGAGTCCCCCGTCGGCAAAGAAGAGACATTGTATCGCCAGAACGACGATCATCGACAGGAATCCGGCATACGGTCCCAGAAGCGCACTCAGCAGCATACCGCCGCACAGATGTCCGGACGACCCTGTTCCCGGGATCGTATAATTGATCATCTGACCGGCAAAGACCATTGCCGCCGCAACTGCCATGACCGGCAGTTTGGACTGTTCGTCATCCTTTTTCAGTTTGTTTATGGAATATGCTGCAACACTTCCCGATGCAGCGTACATTGTCGCAGCGACTGCCGGCGAAAGCAAAGCATCTGCCATATGCATAATAAAAGACCCCTTATGAATACTTCTAAATTTTACAAGTGCGGAAAACCGTGCGGAAGCCTCCCAGGGGGTCAAAAAAAGCAGTTTCCCTGAGGAAACTGCCGTTTGTTTATATTTGATTATTCGCCGGACTCCTGATAAGCCGCGAATTCTTCCGGTGTTCCGACAAAGACAGTCACCTTGTTGTTCTTGACAGCGTTGTCCTTGTTGTAAGCCATGATGATGTTCTGCGGGCCCATCTGGTCGCGCTTGAAGCCGGTAAAGCTGACAACAGAACCCTGATATGTGAAGGTCGTGCTGGAAGTCAGCTGGGACGAATCGATGAATACCAGACCGGAATCGACAACTTCCGGATCATTCATATCAGCAAGCTCGATTTTGGATGCTTGGTAGTTTGTATTATTGGAGCCGGTACGGGGTGCGTTTGATGCAGATGAACCGCCGCCGCTGCAGCCAACCATTCCGAAGGTCATTGTAGCTGCCAAAACAAGTTTTACCAGACAGTTTTTAGATGCAGATGCTTTCATATTCTTTTCCTCCTCAATGCCTACCCCATTTTGACAGTCATCAAAAACAGGTATATGTATTTAATACTAAAAATCAGGAAATAAATAAAGTGAAAACAGATAATTTTCATACATTTTTGTAAAACATTTCTTCTTTTTTGCTGAAAACATTTACATTTCTGACATCCTTCATTGTCGGGTAAGATAGTATCATACGGAGCCTGGATAATATGGAACTGACACTGAGAGATGCTTTACTGATGAGTCATGATATCAGCTGGCTGATGGAAACATCCGCAATGAACGGGATCCAGCCGGACAATGATCCGGTCATAACCGCCGGAAACCTGGCTGAGCACATGTTGGACCCGGACAACCTGGCAGCCCGGATGCTGGTACTGAATGACGACGATATTTCCTTTTTTGAATATGTGATCCGCACCGGCAGCGTTCATCCGGCAGCAGTGAATTACCGCAGCGCCGACCGCCTGAGACAGATGAATCTGGCATTTATCACCGATAAGAAAAGAAATCTGTCCGTGCCGGACGATCTCAGGGAAGTGTATCAGGGGTTTGACCAGGTATCATTCCACAGTCTGCGCCGTAAGGTATCCTGGCTGTGGGACTGTGTCAGCCTGGTTCCCAACTTCTACGGTTATATGACCATTCATGACCTCGGAGATATGTACCGGCTGAAGAAAGGCATGGATGATGACAATGCCGCCATTGTCATGCGGCTGCTGCCCACCGTCATCAACCATCCCGACTGTCTCTGTATCCGTCAGGGAAACGAAATCATTACGATCGGGCTCAACGAAGCCGGCAATGAGGCAAAACTCAGGGAACTGCACGCCAGTATTCCTCTCGAACTTCCTTCCTACAGCGAGATCAAGGACATTCTGGATCACCGCTATCCTTCCCGCAACAAAGCCTACGCCGCATTGCGCCGCTATCTGATCCGCAATATGAAACTGAACGAATACTATGCCGATGCCATGCTGGAGGCAGTCTTCCGCTATATCGGCTACGGCAATACCTTCGGAGACATTATGGAAATGTTCCGCGGCGAACGGATCGAAGTCAGTGAAAAACAGCGGCGGGAACTGAGCGTGCTGATGGCTGAGGCCTGGGATACGACCCGCATGCTGATGTGCAACGGCCACCGGCCGTGTGACGTCATGCCCGGCAACAGATATGTATTTCTGAATGAAGAAGAATAAAAAAAGGGTTCTGCGTCATGATAACGCAGAACTCTTTTTCAGAAATCACAGGTGTCGGGATCAATCATTTCCATTCCATAGTTTTTCATATGGTCAAGGAATTTCATATCATCCTCTGTCAAAGAGAAGTCAAAGACATGGACACAATCCTTCAGTTCGGAAAGGTCCTTCCCCTGGCACAATGCCAGACACCCTTTTTCCAGAAGATAGCGGATGCAGATATGTCTTGTTGTGACATTGTACTTCTCCGCGAAGATCTGCAGTTCCCTGGACTTCAGGATCTCGTCGTGTCTGGGCGGCAGAAAGCCGATTGTCTGGATGGCGTGGTCATTGGCACAGTTCAGGTTATTCTCAAACGGGAACCCGGGATAAATACGTGCCTGGTTGGCCATCGGTGCGATTTCCGCGTGTTCGAGGATATGCTCGATATGATGGGCATGCGAGTTCGCAAGACCGACCGCTCTGGCTTTGCCCATCTTATAGGCCTCCTCCACGCCCCGCCAGGTATCAATACTGGACTTTTCATAATCATCCCTGAATTTCAGCGGGTTCGGCCAGTTGACCAGGAAGAGATCAGCATAATCGGTGCCGACTCTTTTGAATGATCGCTCCAGACCGCGCAGGACAAGATCATGGCTGTGATCGTCATTGCCGACCTTGAATGTCAGAAACAGTTCGTTTCTTGGAACCCCGGAATCGCGCAGTGCCTGACCGGCAAGCTTTTCGCTGTCGGGGTCAACCGGCAGGTCGAAATGCCGGAATCCTGCGTCCAGAGCTGTTCGTACACTGTCATATAAATCATCTATATTATCTTTATCGATCCTGTAACCCAGACTCGGGATCACAGTACCGTTGTGCAGTGCTGTCGTAATGGTGCTGATAGCCTTCATGTAAATCCTCCATGGGTATTATACATCCTCTTCATTTTCAGGCATGTGAAATTATCATGAAAGATATTCTTTTAAAACCAGAGTCATTGTACACAATGGCGTACTGTATTACTCTTTACGGCAGTTATACTTTAATTGTGACCGGATCGGAAAACAGACAGAAAGAAGGTATGACATGAGAAACCCCGAAGTGTATGACCCCATAAAAACAGTGATCGAAACAGAAGAACTGACTCCGGAACAGCTGTACCGGATGCTGGCGGACAGTTTTGCTGAGATTGCTGTGCCGAGTTTTCCCGGTTCCTGTCACTGATGCCATCCCTTATAAAATGCTGCTGAAAGACGGGCCGGCCTTTCCCCTTCCGGTCCGTCTGAAAACGGCATGATATTTTTCACTTCGCACATGATATTTTTTTTATATTTATTCTTGAATTTTAAAACAATGGGATATATAATCAATTAGCACTAAGGAATGACTTCTTAGCTCAGTTGGTAGAGCAACTGACTCTTAATCAGTGGGTCTAGGGTTCGAGTCCCTAAGAGGTCACCATTGCTGAAAAGCCTTTGAAAAAAGGCTTTTCTTTTTTCTCCTGCTATAATGAGTACAGAATTACATGATCCGGAAAGAAAGGAATTGTGTCATGCCATATATCAGAATCGACTGCAGCGAAAAGGTCTGCGGTGAAACCAAAAAGGAAATCTGCCGTTACATTACCGAAATGATTCCTGTCCTGCCGAATAAGCTGCCCTCCCATACCATGGTCTGCTTTGAAGATGAATGCTGTCTTTACTTTGGCAGCAGTTTCGAAAAATGCCTGAAGATCACGGTCGAGCTGTATATGCACAGTGACGATGACGCCAGAAAGGAATTCACAGAAAAACTGATGGAGTATCTGAGCGGGAAACTGGATATCCCCGCCAGCAGGATGTATATGACCTTCCTGGAACATGACCATTGGGGCAGCGGCGGTACGCTCCGTTTCAACAAATAGCACAGAACAGAAAGACCCGGCAGATAAGCCGGATCTTTTCATACTGTATTATTTTGCGTGCTTTTCGAACCAACCGATGATTTCTTCCAGTCTGCGGATCCTGTGCAGCGGTTTGCCGACACGGGAAAGTCCGTGATGCTCGCCATGGAAGATGACCAGTCTTGTCTCGACATCCTGATATGCCAGCGACTGCATCATCTGCATTCCTTCCGGAAGCGGGCAGCGGCAGTCCTGGTCGCTGTGGATGAACAGAGTCGGAGTCTTGGCTCCCTTCATGTATTTCAGCGGCGAATGTTTCCACATCGTGTCGAAGTGGTCGAACAGACTGTCATTCAGCGGAATTCCCATTTCATTACCATCAAACCAGAGACCGATATCAGCGATGAATGTCATCGAGATCCAGCTGGCAATGGAGCGCTGGGAAGCAGCGGCACAGAAACGGTCGGTATGGCCGATGATCCAGTTGGTCATAAATCCGCCGTAGGAGCCGCCGGTGACGCAGAGCCTGGACTCGTCGATTGCCGGATACTTCTTCACGACCGCGTCGGTGAAATCCATGACATTCTGATAGTCGGTTTCACCGTATTTCCCGCGCAGATCGCCGAATTCATCATCGCGTCCGTCAGAACCGACGATATTCGCGAAGAATACGAAGTAACCCTTCGATGCCATTGCCTGCATCTCGTGATAGAACGTTTCGCCGTAAGCAGCACGCGGACCGCCGTGAACTTCGAGAATTGCCGGATATTTCTTTTTCGGATCATAATTGATCGGTTTGAGCACCCAGCCGCGCAGTTCCCAGCCGGTGGAGGTGAATTCCACAGATTCCGGAAGAGCGGCATATTTGTCTTTCATTGCCGCCGTGTTCAGATTGCTCAGCTGCCTGATATCCGAACCATCGGCACTCATTTCATAGATTTCCGTCGGTGCGGCCGCGCCTGTCCAGGCGAAGACAACCTTGCCGTTGCAGGCATCCAGCAGGGAAACAACACCGGGCTGTTCATGGACGATCGTCTTGTTGAAATCTTTGTCATATTTCCAGATTCCGGCATGGTCGAAATCGGTGACGACCGTGAACCATTCGCCGTCTGTCTCGGCATTGACGGTTCCGGTACCCATCAGCATGTCGCTGGCAACATGGTTGCCGAACTGGCGGTGCGGATCGAGCAGCTTGGTGACCTTGTTCTTTTCAACCAGACAGATATCCGGTGTCTGACCGTATCCCATCTCCTGCATATTGGAAGCCATCGCATACAGTTTTCCTTCTCTGGCAAACAGACTGCTGAAAGCCATGCCGTTCTTTGTATAAACACTGCTTCTTCTGTTTGTGACGGTGTTGACTGCATAAACGGAATTGCAGGGAACTGTACTCTTGCGGGTAAAGGTTTCGCTGGTGAAATACACTGTATCCTCAACGACCAGCATGCTCTGTACGTTCTCAAACGGATCGCTGACCCGCTTGATCTTGTTCTTTCCGCAGTCGACCAGGAACAGCGCAGTCCTCATCTTGTTGGTGAAGTACGCCCCGTTGAACCAGTACGGCACTTCGTCAACGACGGTATAGTCCTTCTCCGCTTCCTTTGCGGCAGCTTTCTGTTTCTTTGTTTCTTCATCATCCAGATAACCGTCCGGATCGTTGGCATCGATCATACCCAGCGCCGCATAAACTCCGTTACGGACTTTCTTGATTTGCTTCAGAGGGAACGGGAGTACCTGCCACGGCTGTGCTTCCCCGCCCTGCATGTCAAGAGTAAACAGTGCTGTGGTGCCGGGTTTCACATCCGGAACGGAGCGTTGCACGACCAACGTTTCCGCATTCTCCCAGAAAGCCACAGTCGTATCCAGACTGTATGTCAGCTGCTTTGCCTTTCCGTCAATGACCGCCCAGACATCATGGCGGTATTCATTTTTCTCCTTGTCGGAACGGCTGGTATCAAAAGCAATATACTTTCCGTCAGGACTGTACTGCAGATTTCCCGGGAACCGGTAATCCAGCAGGTCAGTAATTTCAATCGGCTGCAGTTTCTTCTTTGTCATTATGATATCCTCCAAAGTTCTTATGACTATTATATACATTCTGGTCCGATCAGCCGGAATGTTTGACCATCAAAAAGAAAACGGCACGTTTGCCGTTTCTCTTCTGCCGTTATTCGACTGGCTGTGAAACATATTCGAAGACCATATCGTCCGCCGCATGTTCGGTGTCATCCTGCCATGTCAGTGACAGACCGCCGTCTTCGCTGAAGATGATTTTTCCTTTGCCGTTTTCATATCCCACGGTTTCGGATTTGATACTGCCGTCTTCATTGAACACAACATCTTTTCTGGTGCAGTCGCTGTATGTCACAGTCAGACTTTCTTCATCGAATTCACCGGACATTGTCCATTCGCTGTGCTCGGCAGCGCTGCTTCCCCATGTCACGGAAATCTTTGTGCCATGGTTCATGTCTGTTGCCTCCACCAGCATCGAAGCTCTGCCGCTTGCGTAATTGCCGACGAAGTTCATGACGGGATTCTGTCCGTCTTCAGCCTTCGGGCTGCAGCCGCAAAGTGCGCACATCATAATACCGGCAAGAATCAGTTTTTTCAGTTTCTTCATTCTTTCCACTTCCTTTCGCCGCAAAAATACCGCAGCATTTGATTATATATCTCCGGAATCATTCTGTTCAATCTTTTTTGAAACATGAAAAAGGTGCGGTTTCCCGCACCCTGATCATGTTTCTCAGTTGTTCTTGTATACCTTGCCGTCTTTCATGACGAAGGAAACATGTTCCATGGTATGGATATTGTCGAACGGATCCTCGTCCACAGCAACCAGGTCAGCCAGCTTGCCGGCGGTCACTGTTCCGATGCAGTCGTTCATTCTGACCAGTTCCGCATTTCTGCTGGTGGCTGCCTGCAGGATATAGGCTGTCGGCAGTCCTGCTTCCTGCATGAAGCCGAATTCCCTGGTTTGGGTTCCATGATAGTTGCCCGGTGTTCCGGCGTCCGTACCGAAGCAGATCGGTACACCCTTGTTCAGGCATTTCTTCAGGTTTTCGTAATGATTGGCGACACAGCGTGCTGCCTTTTCGACGTTTTCCGGATGAATGCCGGAAGCGACGCCGTTTTCAACAATTGCCTTGGCGGCTACGATCGTCGGAATCAGATAGGTATGGTGTTCAGCCATCAGGTCGATTGCCTCATCGTCCATCAGCATGCCGTGTTCCACGGAATGGATTCCGGCTCTGACGGCGATCTTGATGCCTTCCGCGCCATGGGCATGTACGGATGACATGCGGCCGCGGGAGTTCGCGACATCGAGGGCAGCCTTCATCTCTTCAAAAGTGAATTCCGGTGCACCCGGTTCATCACCCATCGACATGACGCCGCCGGTTCCCATCAGCTTGATCTGGTCGGCTCCGTATTTGAAGACCATACGGGCTGCCTTGCGGGCAGCGTCAGGTGAATCGCAGACAAGCGATTCATGCTGTCCCGGTTCCAGGTAATACGGATATCTGCTGTCGGCATGGCCGCCGGTCGCAGTCAGGCATTTTCCGGAAGTGATCATACGCGGTCCGTCGATCTTGCCGGCAATGATTGCTTTCTTCAGCGCTACGTCCTCGAAGTCGCTGCAGCCTTCATCACGGACTGTCGTGAAGCCTGCCATCAGGTCTTTCTTCAGGTTGACCACGCCGTTGAGCGTTGCTTCGGCACTTGTCGGATAGTAGCCGGGAATTTCCCTTGTATCCCCGTTGGATGTGCAGTGCATATGGCCGTCAATCAGCCCCGGCATGACAAACCGGCCGGAAAGATCGATGACCTCCGCTCCGTCCGTATCAGCCTCGGATGCCGGCAGTACAGCAGTGATCAGATTGTCTTCAACGACAACGGCCATGTTCTTCTGCACGTCATCGTTTTCGGCTGTGAACAGTTTTCCGCATAAAACTACTTTTTTCATAATCTATCCCCTTCTTTTACGTATGATTTTACATGATTCTGGCACTCATTCAACATGAACGCATATCCGCATGGGCTTTTTATGATTCTTTTCCTTCTGTTTTTCAGTACAATTAACAATGGAAAAAGAAAGAGGTACGTCTCTATGATTTCATATGACAAGGAACGTTTTATCCGTCATCTGCAGGCCATGGTTCAGATTCCGACCGTGTCCAGCGCCGATCCCGAACTGACAAGAGTTGAAGAATTCGAAAAACTGCACCGCTGTCTCGAGGAAAACTATCCGCTGGTCCATAAGACACTGAAGCGGGAGATCATCGGCAAGTGCGCCCTGCTGTATACCTGGAAAGGAACGGGAAAATCCAGTCAGCTGCCTCTGCTTATGACAGCCCACCAGGATGTCGTTCCGGAAGGCGATCATAAGATGTGGAAATATCCGCCGTACTCTGCTCATGTCGATGAGGAAGGCATCATGTACGGCCGCGGCACAACCGATTCCAAATGCAATATCCAGGCTTATATGGACGCCATAGAACTCCTGATTGAAGACGGCTTCACACCAGATTACGACCTGTATCTTGCCTTCGGTTACAACGAAGAAATCATGGGCGGTCCCGGTGCGGCCGGTGCCATTCTCCATGACGAACTGCAGAAGCGCGGCATACAGCTCGGCATGGCGATCGATGAATGCGGCGGTGTCTCCCTCAAGCAAGAAAAATATGTCGCCGAGATCTTCGTTTCGGAAAAAGGCTATGCCGATCATGAAATCTATATCGATGCCAAGGGCGGCCATTCCGCCTACCCGCCTGTGCATAACGCCCTCGGAAGACTCGGCAAGGCAATCTACGATCTGGAAAGCAATCGTATGAAACCGAAACTCTGCGAACCGGTGATCAACCAGATGAAAGCAGACGCACCTTTCCGCAAGGACGAAACGGTACGAACGCTGTTTGCAGATCCGGAAGGAAATGAAGACACTCTGAAGGAACTGGCAGAGGAAAGCGCCCTCATCAACCAGATGCTGAGAACGACAACAACCCCGACAATGGCCAAAGGCAGTGACCAGGCAAACATTCTTCCGGAACATGCTTCGGTGATCACCAACAGCCGCATCCTGCCGACAGAAACACTGGAACAGCTGGAGGAACATTTCCGTTCCGTCCTGCCTGAGGAAGTACAGTTCCGGCTGATCAAAGGTCATAATCCGCCGCCGGTGTCCTCAGTCGACAGCTACGGATATAAACTGCTGCAGAAGATCATGGCGGAAAAATACCCCGGTATCGTATTCATTCCCAGCATGATGGCCGGCGGCACCGACTCCCGCTACTACAGCGACCTGTCGCCTTCCCGCAGCGTCTACCGCTTCACCGGCATCTTCTATGACGGAAAATCCGGCGGCGCTCATTCGGTCAATGAACACATCGACACGGCTGTCCTCTCTGACAACGTCGAATTCTATGTCAATCTCTTCTCCCGTTACGGCAAAGAACTCTAAAGCATTATAAAAAGACTGATTCTCATGATTGAACCAGTCTTTTTCTTTTTGTCTTATTTGCCGGAGATGGCACAGCCTTTGAAGGCGATGCTCGGGGTTACCACGGAATGCTGTTTCCATTCCAGATCACTGCCGACAGCAGTGACATTGCTCATCATTTCCAGGAAATTGGCAGCCACGGTCACCAGTGAGACACTGTGGTCGCGCTTCCCGTCTTTCACCCAGTAGCCGGAACACTGCAGGGAGAAATTGGTGGTGACGAAGTCGATGCCGGCATGCAGGCCGGCCAGGTCGGTGATGACAAAGCCGTCCTTCATATCCGCGCAGAGTTCATCGAGACTCTTTTCGCCCGGTTCGATATAGCAGTTGAACGGAGATACGCCGATCGGCGAAGTATAGGAACTCCGGAAGCCGTTTCCGCTTGTTTCCGCGTTCATTCTGGCAGCGCTTCTGGTATTGTGCAGAATCGTCGTGAAGACGCCGTGATCCACCAGCACCTTACGCTTTGTCGGTGTGCCTTCATCATCATAATTTGCCAGGGATACCGCGTCCGTATTGCGGGGATCGTCCACGACGGTAATCAGGTCCGAGAAAATCTTTGTGTTCAGCTTGTCTCTCAGAGGAGAAATACCCTTGCCGATCAGATCGCCGCTGTACAGTCCAGTCAAAGCCGAAAACAGACTTGTCATCGCTCCCTTTTCGAAGATGACGGGATAGGTGCCGCTTGTCAGCTGTACGGAATCAAGCTTGTTCAGTGCTTCGTCAGTCGTTTTCTTTACGAAGGCATCGAGATCGAAATCTTCCAGATTCTCTACAACTTCAATTCCGAAACTGTTCTTTACTTCCTCGCCGGATGCGGCAGCCGCACCGGCGACAATTGCCTGTACCCTGCTTTCATCATGGATATGCAAACCTTTCGAATTGACGATTTCACGGCTGCCGGTTTCCTCGACCCACTGCAGATGACTGGCCTGAATGATTCTTTCATCCGCTGCCATGATCTTTTCCTCGACTGCTTTCAGGGTTTTCTGAATCAGGACATTGTCCGGTTCAACCCAGTGCTTCTGAGATTGTACCTCTTCGCATTCGGCCGGTGCGGAAATCACGGCAGTCTCTTCGGCCTGGATCGTCTTTGCCTGTTCCTTCATCTGGCTGACGAGAACTTCAATCTGCTCGTCGGATGTATCTTCCGTTGCCAGATTGACCATCTTTCCCAGATAGGTTCCGCGCAGTGCCGTTCCCAGTACCCTGCTGGTCACGAAGGTGTCCATCTGGCCGTCAAACCATGTGACTGTCTTTTCGCCGCTGAGGGACTGGTAGATTTCAAAATCTTCAAACCCTTCCTGCAGGGCATAATCGATCCATCTCTGCTTATTCATTTGCCGTACCTCCTACGGTAATGGAAGTGACTCTTAAGGATGGCTGTCCGACATCGGTCGGAATACTGCCGCTGAGCGATCCGCAGTTGCCCTGGCCGGTCGTCAGGTTGTCGCAGATCCTGTCGATATTCATCAGGATGTCACGGCCGTTGCCAATCAGGGAAGCACCTCTGACCGGGTATGTGATCTTGCCGTTTTCGATCATATAGCCTTCATTGACTGCGAAATTGAATTCACCGGTCTGCGGATTGACGCTGCCGCCGCCCATCTTCTTCGCATAGAGACCTTTTTCTATTCCTTCGAACAGTTCATCGAATGTCGAATTGCCCTCCAGAATAAAGGTGTTGGTCATACGGGATGTCGGTTCGTACTGATATGACTGGCGGCGTGAACTGTTTGTGCCCTCCATGTTCATGCGGCGGGCATTCAGCCTGTCGATCATATAGGATGTCAGGATGCCGTCCTTGATCAGGACACGGCGTTTCTGGAAGTTGCCTTCGTCATCGATATTCTCCGAGCCCCAGGCATTCGGAATCGTTCCGTCATCGACTGCGGAAACACAGGGATTGGCGATCTGCTGGCCAAGCTTGCCGCAGAAAACGGACATGTTTTTGGCAACCGATGTCGCTTCCAGGGAATGACCGCAGGCTTCATGGAAAATGACACCGCCGAAAGCATTGTCGATTACGACCGGCATCTGTCCGGACGGGCAGTCTCTGGCAGACAGGTTGACCAGCGCTTCGCGGGCTGCCTCACGGCCGGAATCCTCCGGTTTTCTCTGCTCATAGAATTCCAGACCCATACCGGCACCGGGACGGTCGGATCCGCTCTGAACGTTATCGCCTTCCTGGGCAAGTGCTTCCACCATCAGACGGGTCCTGACTCTGGTATCGGAAATCAGACGTCCTTCGGAATTGGAGATCTGCACCAGCTGTCTGACGTTCAGCAGCGAACCGGTTACCTTGACGATTCTTTCATCAGCCGCAAATGCCGCATCATTGGCCCGTTTCAGAAGATCCGCCTTTTCCTCAAGACTGGCCTGTTCAAAATCGATCTTCACGGGATGACGGTTTTCATACTCGACTCTCTGCAACGATACTTCCGGCCCTTCCTCTTTCGCACCGAGCGCTGTTCTCAGATCGTCGATCAGCTTCATCACAGACTCTTCATCCGTTTCATTGCCATAGGCATAGACAGACTGCACGCCTTTGTAGAGACGGATGCCGATACCGCTGATGGTAATGCGGTTGACGTCTTCGACTTTGCCGTTGAGCATTGAGATCGTTTCATCTTTTTCTGACTGTTCAAATATCTCCGCGAAATCCGCTTCCGAGCGCATGCATGCGGAAAGATACTTTTCCAGCTGTTTTTTCTCAAGCATACTGTTTTCCTCTCATATTGTTTCCATCATACCATAACCCGCCGGACACAAAGAAAAAGTGCACGTGGTGTGTGCACTTTGAGATTTCTTATTCGCTTTCCTGAACAATGCGGACCTTCGGAGACTTGATTCCGGCTTTGCCGAGAGCTTCCGATACATCCTGGATCACGCCGTAGTAGACTGCCCAGTAATCGCCGCTCTTGCAATACGGACGGACATCGAACTCCAGCGCCTCGTTGGTTGCCCCGCCCAGGGAAACAAACGGTGCCAGGTCTTTCAGAACTTTCTCGTTGGCTTCCATGGCAGCCATCGCGATTTCCTGTACCTTCCGGAAATCCTCGCAGCGGTCGCAGGTGAACTTCAGGTCGACACGGCGAACATCCTCGCTCGAGAAATTCTCGACATTGGCATTCATCAGCGAACCGTTGGGGATCGTTACCTTACGGCCGTCCGGTGTTGTCAGGATCGTGTAGAGAAGCGTGATTTCCCTGACTGTTCCGGCTGCGCCGGCAGCGGAGATATATTCACCGACATTGAACGGTCTGAAGATCAGCAGCATGATGCCGCCGGCCAGGTTGCCCAGCGCTCCCTGCAGGGCCATGCCGATCGTCACGCCGGCAGAAGCCAGTACGGCGATCACGCTGGTCATCGGCACGCCGAGGATCGATACGATTGAGATTACAAGAATGATGTTGAGCAGGATCTTGACGAAACTGTTGAGGAAACTCCGTACCGTTTCATCCATCTTTCTGACGCTCGGAAGTTTGTTGAGAGAACCTGTGATTTTGCTGATGACGAATCTGCCGACGATCCAGACAGCCAGTGCCAGCAATATTTTGCCGCCGGCATTGACCAGAAGTGACTGAATCTGCTGTAGTGTCTGTTCCATAATCTTTTCCTCCTGATATTTTTTATACAATGCGGCGGACAATAAAGTTCAGCCACATTTCTTCAAAACGTTCCGGCCTGCCGTCATGGCTTTTCCAGCATTCCAGCAGCAGGCAGTTCTCATACCGGCTCAGCAGCCGGTAAAGTCTTTCGACATCAAGGTCGGTATAGTATCTTTCGCCCCTGTATCCTTCGAAATCGCCGAGTTTGAAGGAGGCATAGATCACACCTTCCTTCTTCAGGGCTTTCAGCATTCTGCCAAAAACCTCAGTCAGCTCATCCCAGGGGCAGTGCAGGATCGAAGCGCATGCCCAGATTCCTTCATATGCATCCTCGGCATCCAGTTCCGTAAACCGCATGACTCTGACCGGATGGGATGTCAGTTCTTCGGCAATTTTCGCCTGCTCAGCCGAACCGTCAGCCGCATCCACCTCGAATCCCTTTTCCAGAAAGAACTTCGTGTCCCGGCCGCTGCCGCAGCCGAAATCCAGCAGTCTGCCGGTTTCAGGCAGGTAGAACAGAAAGCGGTCATAGGAATATTTCATCGGGACGTTGACAGTGTCATCACGGTATGCCCGGGCATTCTGATCGTAGTAGTCCAGCGTGCGGCCGGTTTCCTTACTCATCAAGCGCTCCGCCGTTGGTCTCAATGACATGCTTCATCCAGTCATAGGACTTCTTCTTCGAACGCTTCAGAGTGCCGTTGCCTTTGTCATCCATATCGACATAAATGAATCCATAGCGCTTCTTCATTTCGCCGGTGGACAGGGATACCAGATCGATCGGTGCCCACATCGTGTAGCCGATGCACGGTACGCGGTCGATATTGATGGCTTTCGCCATCTCCGTCAGATGATCCTTGAGATATGCGATCCGGTAATCATCTTCCACATAACCGTTTTCATCTGCTTCATCCACCGCGCCCAGACCGTTTTCGACGATGAAGATCGGTTTCTGGATACGGTCATAGATTTCATTCATGACATAGCGCAGGCCGAGCGGATCGATCGGCCATCCCCAGTCGGTATTCTTAAGATACGGATTGGGTGAACCGCCGACCGTGAAGGACGCATCGCCGTCCTTGACTGTGGCGGAACGGTAATAACTGAAGGAAACAAAGTCGAGCTGTCCTTCCTTCAGGATTTCCGTATCCCCTTCCGGGATTTCGATGCCGTCGAAGCCCCTGCGGTTATACAGATCGTTGGCATAGGCAGGATAATAGCCTCTGGCCATTGTATCGATGAAGTACCAGTTTTCCCTTCTGACCTGCATGTGGCGGAACATGTCCTCCGGCTTGCAGGTGGCGGGATACAGACCGCTCATCGCATACATGGCGCCGAACATCGAACCAGGCATCATTTCATGACCCATGATCACCGCTTTCGCACTGGCGACAAACATGTGATGAACTGCCTGATAATGTATTTTTCCCGTGCTTTCCCTTGTGCCGCAGGGACCGAATCCGCGGACGGCGTTGATTTCGTTGAAGGTCAGCCAGTAGCGGCATCTGTCACCGTATCTTTCAAACAAGGTGCGGCAGTATCTGAGATAGCAGTCGATGACATGGCGGCTGCTCCAGCCGTCATATTTCAGTGCCAGTTCGACCGGCAGTTCGTCATGGCAGATCGTGATCAGCGGCTCCATGTTGTATTTTGCCATCTCATTGATCACATCGTCATAGAATTTCAGGCCTTCCTCGTTCGGTGTTTCTTCATCACCGGTCGGGAAAATGCGGCTCCAGCAGACTGAGAAGCGGAACACGTTGAAGCCCATTCCTGCCATCAGGGCGATGTCTTCCTTGTAATGATGATAGAAATCTACCGCCTGGTGGGACGGATAGTACTGATCTTCAAGGAATACAGGTTCTGCCTCGGCCGGAACAGGATCGGCGAAAAAGAAGCTGCTGGCCGGGGTGATGATCGTTCCGTCCGGCATCCGGAATGTATGATGTCTTGGATTTTCAATGCTTCCGTCGGTTTCGTAATCGTGGGAAAGAATGCCTCTTCCTCCTTCGTTGAATCCGCCTTCGTACTGAAAGTCAGCTGTCGCGCCGCCCCAGAGAAAACCCTCCGGCAGTCTTGTGTCTGTCATAGTATTATCCTCTTTCTTTATACGCCCCGCAGTTCGGCTGTGGGGATATGCTTTCTGACGATCTGCAGCAGTTCTTCCATTTCCTCATCTTCATAAGCGGTAAAACCGGGCTGGATCGTGTTGCCGGAATCCTCGAATTTCTGCAGATAGTAATGTTCGCACGGACTGATCCAATCGGCGATCTTTTCCAGATCCTCAGGTGTATGCAGTTCCTTTACGACCGTGGTGCGGAATTCGAACGGAATCACACCGCTCTTAAGATAGTCCATCGTCTGCTGCAGCGGTCCGATATCGAACGCGCTCTCGTTCATGCCGACGGTTTCGGCATACTTTTCCGGTGTGTTCTTGACATCCATTGCCACATAGTCGATCAGACCGCTTTCCACAACCTCCTTCAGCCGGTCGGGATAGTTGCCGTTGGTATCCAGTTTGATCAGATATCCCAGTTCACGGATGCGGCGGATCAGGGAAATCAGGTTTTTCTGCAGCAATGCCTCGCCGCCGGTGATGCATACGGCATCGAGAAGACTGCGGCGTTTTTCCAGGAAAGAAAGCACCTCTTCCGGATCCAGGAATTCATAGTTTTCGGGAATGAATACAAGATCACGGTTGTGGCAGTACGGGCATTTGAAATTGCAGCCGGACATGAAGAGAGTACATGCCACCTCGCCCGGATAGTCCAGCAGGCTCATTCGCATGAGGCCGCCGATCTTCAGCGGACTGATGTCGCCGGAAGCAGGCACCAGTGTGGTGCGGGCGTTGTCGGCAGCCTGGGCGAGCATGCTTTCGAAGCTGCGGAAATCCATGTCTTTTGCCAGGGCGGAACGCATTTCCGTGCGGCAGTCGTAGATCGTATTCATGATCGAAGCCGCTTTGGCAGTTGTATACAAACGCTTGACGCGGCGGTCGGCTTCATCCTGCACCGCCCGGATATATCCCTGGTCGATCAGACGCTGTACGCTCTTGGTCGTCGTCCCTTTGTCCACTTCCGTCATATTGGTCAGCTCCTGCATCGTCAGGCCTTCGTTCTCATTGATGCACAGCAGAAAGATCAGCTGACCGGAGCCGATTTCATACGGAACGAGCACTTTGTCGAAGTATTTCTGGGTATTTCTGTATAAAACCGACAGGTTCAAGAGAAACGCACTTTTATCAACCATTGCATGTCTCCTTTCGGAAAGGTGGGACTTCCAACATTCTCATTACTGTCATTGTAAACCTGTTTGCAGATGTTTTGAAACATTAATCGTGCAGATTTTCACAGAGGCAGATTCATGGTAGAATTCCGGGTATGAGAAAGTACGACGAAACAGTGGAATTCCGCTCCGATTCCACCCTTGCATCCCTGCTGCAGAAAAGAAGAGCACCGCTCACGGAAGCTGCGATGCAGCAGGTCCTGCAGGATCTGACATGGCATATCACCGGCAGTTTTCAGGTACTTCTGGCTGCTTTCATCAAAGACGAAGCGGCCGGAAAGGAAACAATCGGCGCCGGCGATATCGACCGTGTCGATATCATGTATGCAAGCGATGAGGAACGCTATCTTCCGGTCTTTACCGACCTGAACAGACTTCACACCTTTAAACCGCAGCTGCAGCATAGGGAAATGATCCTGATTGCCGACAAGCAGAATCTTCTCGATTTCCTGCATGCCAACGAAAAAGTCGCCGCCTGTGTTGTCAATCCCGGCGAGGACGATCTGCTGCTGTACCGCATGCATCTGCAGAACATGATCCGGGTATCGAAAGAACGCTGAAAGCCGGGTTTCAAACCCGGCTTTTGTTATTCTTTCTCCAGGAATTCTCTGACGGCTTCGAGATGCTTCATGCCGGTCTCATAACCGATATCATAGACTTCCCGCATCTTGTTGGCGTCATGCTCAATTCTGCCGATCGGCAGTTTATACGGCGGGAAAATCAGGTAAGCGGCTCCTTCTTCCTGTCTCTTCAGGATATATTCGCGTTCCTGATTATATACTTCGTGGCGGTTTTTCATTGCTTCTGCCACAGCCGGTGTGTCTTTGAGAGCCACATTCATCAGCCACATCAGCTGCTGCGGTTTTTTGACATAGTCCTCCGCCTGGGTCAGGATCACGACATTTCTGTCATATCCTCTTTCCTCGAATGCTTTCAAGGGAATCGGATCGCTGATGCCGCCGTCAAGATATGCTTTGTCACCGATCTGCACCGGTCTGGATGCGGCCGGCATCGATGCTGAAGCCCGCATGAATTCCATCTCATCGCCCTGCAGGGTTTCCAGTTTCCGGTACTCCGGCAGGCCGGTCCGGCAGTCTGTCGCGACCGCCCAGAATTCCGACGGATCCTCCATAAAGGCCTTTGTGTCAAACGGTTCCAGCCGTTCCGGCACGTCGACATAGCAGAACTGGCGCTCGAAGATATCACCGGTTCTGATCAGCGAGCGGACACTGCCGTATTCGGGATAACGGGCGAAACGGGTATTGTAGCGCAATACCCTTCCCGGCTGTCTGCTTTTGTAATTGCAGCCGAACACCGCACCAGCCGAGACACCGATCGCCCCGTCGAATGTCAGACCGTTCTTCATAAAGGCATCCATGACACCGGCTGTAAACAGACCGCGCATCGCTCCGCCTTCCATAATCAATCCTTTTTTCATAGACCCATTTTACCTCAATATATAAAAAAAGCAGATATTAATGCCTATTACATCGACATCAGTTTCTGCTTGTAGTCATTGATGATTTCTTCCATTTCCGCCAGCGATTTCATCATCGACAGACGGTTTTTATAACCTGCCGCATGCGGCATGCCGGCAATGTACCACGATGCGATTCCCCGCATCATGCGGATCCCGGTTCCCTCGCTTTCATAGGCGCAGAGATCCTTCGCATAGGACAGAGCCAGGTCGAGCCGTTCGGGACAGGAAGGTTCGATATATTCCCCGCCGGAAAGTGCCGCATTCAGTTCCTGCAGGAAGAACGGCCTGCCAATCAGCCCGCGACCGATCATGACAGCATCACAGCCGGTTTCATCGAACATCCGCTTTGCATCTGCCACAGTACGGATATCGCCGTTACCGATGACCGGGATCGATACCGCTTCCCTGACCATCCGGATATAGCGGTTGTCGGAAGATCCGGAATACATCTGGGTCCGGGTCCGGCCATGAACGGCAACTGCCGCTATGCCTGCTTTCTCTGCCGCCATGGCGATTTCGGCACAGTTGATATGCCGGCTGTCAAAGCCGGCTCTGATCTTTACCGTAACCGGTCGGTCTGTATGATCGACAACAGCCTTCATGACATCATAGGCGAGCCCGGGATACTGCATCAGCCAGCTGCCGGCATGGGCCTTGAGCACCTTGTTGACGGGGCAGCCCATGTTGATATCGATGATATCGCAGTCAGTATTGGCAGTCAGATATTCACTCGCCTCCGCCATTGTTTCCGGATCCGAGCCAAAGAGCTGCAGGGCAACCGGGTGTTCGCCTTCGACTGTCGCACACATTTCCTGTGTCTTGACGTTTCCGTAGTGCAGGGCTTTGTCGCTGATCATCTCGCTGACCGTCAGCCCGGCGCCGTAGTCGCGGCACATCTTCCGGTATACCGGATTTGAAATACCTGCCAACGGAGCTGCGACAATCCGGTTTCCGATTGTGACATTACCGATTTTCCACACGCCGCTTCTCCAGGACCTGCTTGAGATCTTCCGTATCATACCGGTAAACGGAGTTGCAGTACTGGCAGCGGATCTCTGCCCCTTCTCCGTCGTCGATCATTTCCTGCAGGTCGCTTTCCTTCAATGTCAGCAGTGCACTGAAAAAATGTTCACGGGAACAGCCGCAGTGCCATCTGACATCACGGTGATCGAGAATCACCGCATCTTCGAAATACATCTTTATGATGTCTTCAAGATCATTTCCTTCCTCGATCAGCACCGATACCGGCTTCATATGTGCCGCCACCTGCTCGCACTTGCTGATTGCTTCTTCGCCTGCTCCCGGCATCAGCTGATAGATCAGTCCGCCGGCAGCCTTGATCGTCAGATCCGTATCCACCAGCACACCGACACCGACGACTGAGGGTGTCTGTTCGCTGATGGCAAAATAATAGGCAAAATCATCGCCGATCTCGCCTGACTGCAGAGCCGACACACCGGAGAAGGTATCTTTCAGCCCCATGTCCCTGGTAACGGTCAGCGTGCCGTTGGTTCCGACTGCCCGGGCGACATCCAGGTGACCGTCTTCTCTTGCATAATACAGTCCCGGATCACCGATAAAGCCGCGCACGTCCCCGTTTCCGCCTGCCTGGGCAAGAATCGTGCCGGAGGGTCCGTGGCCATTGATTACAGCTACGATCTTTTCGTTTTCATTTTTCAGGTCGCTGGCCATGATGGCTGTGACCGTCAGGGTGCGGCCGAGCGCTGCAGCGCTGGTCGGCATGCATTGATGGGCGATTCTTGCGGCTTCCACAAGTTCTGTCGTCCTGGCTGCGTGTATTCTGATCTGTCCGTTCATTGCCGATGCAATGACGATTCCGTCTTTTTTCATTTTGCACATCTCCTGTAGAGCTTTTCGTTCATCCTTTTCATCTTGCGGATATCGATCTTCACGATTTCCCGGTCAGCAGTGAACAGACCGTTGCATTCGTCCTCGACATCCGAGACCTGGGTATAGATACAGCCGGAAAGCCCGTTTTTGATATTGTTCAGGATCATCTTCTCGTACAGCTTGTTCACGGCACTGTCGAGATCGATACGGTCGCTGAATTTCCTGTATCCGTATGTCTTCTGCGGCTCGCTGTGACCGTGTTCCACATAGGAATAGCCGCCGAATTCGGAAAGGATCAGGATTCTTTCGTCTTTTGGTTTCTTTGCCTTGAACGGGAAGAAATAGTCATGGATACTGTCGAAGTCTCCCGCTCCCTGATCGTGCCATCCGCTGGCTGAATCGATCAGTCGTGTTGCGTCGTAGTCGCGGATATGCTCCGTCACCTTCGCACTGTCAAACTGGCCCCAGCCTTCATTGAACGGAACCCAGGCGAACAGACTTGTGAAGTTGTACAGATTATCCAGCATCTCGTCCAGTTCGTGGTAATAGAGCTGCTTTTCATCCTCGGTCGAGCGGCCGAGAGCCGGGTTGTCGATATCGCTCTGATGGCGGAATCCCAGTGTCGGCTTGATTCCCATTTCCCGGAAATTGAACTTGCCGCCGCTGGGCATGTCCTGCATGACAAGAATACCCAGTTTATCGCAGTTGTAATACCACTGCCGGCATTCCACCTTGACATGCTTGCGCAGCATGTTGAAACCCATCTCCTTGATTTTGGCGAGTTCATATGTAATGGCTTCCTCGTCCGGATAGGTCATCAGTCCGTCGACAGTATATCCCTGATCCAGAAGACCGCTCAGAAAGAGAGGCTTGTTGTTCAGGCAGAACCGGGTCGTTCCGTCAGCGTCATGACCGACACTGAACTTGCGCATGCCGAAATAGCTTTTGACCACATCATCCTCGGTTTGGATATACAGGTCATAGAGGAACGGATCCTCCGGTGTCCATGGGTGCATCGGATCGATCGGCGCTTCATAGTGCATATCATTCGTCAATCCCCGGTGGACGACTTCCCCGGCAGCTCCGATCGTGATTGCCGCCTGGGAGAAATTCCCGGCGAGATCGATATATACCTTCTGCTCGTCGTAATCAGGTGTGATCTTGAGGTCATGGATCGCATGCTCATTGAGATCTTCGATCCAGACACTCTGCCAGATTCCGGCTGAGGGTGTATACCACATGCCGCTGTGATCCAGTTTCTGTTTCCCGTAGGCAAGGATTCCCATGTCGGAATCATCCGTGCATTTGACCATCAGCGAATTCTGATACTTGATCATATCGGTGATGTCCAGCGAAAAAGGCGCATAACCGCCGATATGCGAACCGGCCTTGATTCCGTTGAGATAGACCGTGCATACCTGGTCCACGGCTTCGAAGTTGAGCCATGTGTGGGCGACAGAAGGCTTGTAGGCAAACTGTTTACGGTACCACAGCGCCTGATTGGGCTGCAGGATGTCATCAGCTCCGGACAGTTTCGAGCCAAGCGCAAAAGGAACGATGATCTTTTTCCATTTTCCGGGCTTCGGTTCTTCCTTTAGTCCCGTGATCTGGTATTCCCATACACCGTTCAGATTGAAATAACTGTCTCTCTGCAGCTGCATGCGGGGATAGTCCTGCAACGGACTCTTCTCATCCAGCTGTTTTCCCCATTTGCTCAACAGCACCATAATTCCTCTTTATTCTTCAATATTGTACCATACATCCCTGTTCATTCCCTGCCCGGGATACTGTTCCAGAACACCACTGCAGCTAAGGCGCATCCGTGCAGTATGGCACTCATCGGCAGCACTTCCTGCAGCAATGTGTTTTCAGCCGCAAGATCCGCCGGATTGCCGGCAACCATCCCGTACAGCAGCGTGATCAGAAAGGATGTGACGACCGCCGCTGTCTCGAAAAGAGAAGCGGAAAGATTCAGCCGTTTCACAAAACCGAAACACAGCGGCAAAGCAGCCGAAAGAATCACTGCGATTACAGCAGAAAAACCTTCCAGACGAAAGGACATATGAATCATCATATACAGCATGACAAGCGCCATCAGAACACCGCCCAGCATACCCGCGGCTATACTAGATATATTCGTTCTGTTCATGTTTCCCTCCGCATTCCTTTCCGTTTCACTTTTTATATCAGTGGTATTTTACCAAAAGAAAGGAAGACTGACCATGTCATCAGTCTTCCCTGTTGAATCTGATTACCAGTCGGATTCTTCCTCATCGGCATTTTCTGCCGGTGTTTCGGTTACCGCAGCTGCCGGTTCAGAAACAGGCTGCTCTGCTTTTGCATGTTCTTCTTCGATCGATTCACCATTGACGATCTTCTGGATTTCCTCCGCCGTCAGTGTTTCGTATTCGATCAATGCTTCCGCAATCGCGATCAGCTGTTCACGGTGTTCCTCAAGAATCACTCTGGCCTTGTCATGACAGCTGTTGATGATCTTGCGGACTTCCTGGTCAATTTCATAGGCAA
>CACYXJ010000002.1 GCA_902778375.1 uncultured Erysipelotrichaceae bacterium | reverse complement strand
TCCGGTGCAGTTAGAGAACGCATACTGGCCTATACTGGTCAGACTGTCCGGCAGATTGATTTCAGTCAGTGCTTTGCAATTGGAAAATGCGTAGTTTCCTATACTTGTTACTCCCTCATTAATGACTGCACTTACGATCTGATTTCTTTGTTGATACCACGGCATGTTCTGCGAATTATATCCGTTCATATCTCCTGTGCCTGCGATGATTAACTGGAGATGATCTTCTGAATCAATTGATGTTAATTCCCATGTCACATTTTCACCACATGCACCGGAAGAACTAACACTGTTATATGATGTGTCAAATTCTTCGACTTCCTCAGCTGCTGAATCAGCAATGTTTTCTTCTGTTTCATTATTTTCTGTTTCTGATTCCAGTTGTTCGTTGGATTCGGTTCCTGGCAGTTCCTCTAAAACATTATCCTCGATATCTGTCTCTGATTCTTGCTCATCTTCTTCGATCGATTCCTCATTTTCCTCTGAAAAAGAATCTTCAGTTTCTGTATCCGATTCCGGTGATACTTTCGCTGTTAAAAAGTCTGTCTCCGGTTCCTTTGCATATACCTGATAAGGTATGTCTAAAGTACAAATTGTTAGCATGACAGAAAGAAATATTGATACTGCTCTAGTAATTACGTGATTGTTCATATACTGCCGTCTCCTCTGTATAAACAAGCTTTAATAAAACCTTTTTCTGGTAAACAACACTTATTTTGACACTTTTAGTGTTCGCAAATCATAGTATTCTTTTTCAAAACCTTATACTGCAACGCTCTCAGAAATTCACTGTGCTCATCTCTGATATAGTAATAAGGTAATGCAAAATTATTTAATATCTCTTTACCCAACCAGACCATGGCTTTCTTAAAATCTGAATAAACCAATCTGGAGTGTATTCAACAGAAACATCTTTCTTCACAGTTTTAATGACCTGAATTACATAAACTAATGAAAGCAGACCACCTACTTTGAACTTAAAAACTATTCTTTTTACTATATATTGTTTCTCGATCAATAGTTTCTATTCTTCTCGTACCCATGACTTTCATTCATTCTGAACTTAACAGATACTAATCAAATTGAAGAAGATAATCTAAGAGAATTATACTTTTCCAAGCATGTGATAACAACGTTATTCTTTTGCGTCCGATGTGTTAATCGGGTTAGTTATTTGGTTCAAGACTTCCTATAAAAAACACTTCATGATGTTTTTCTCTGATTCCACTATAGAATATTGACCCTAAAATATCGTGTGATTCTGTTTTACTATCTTTATCTGTTTAATACTATTCTGTTCCAAACTATCTGTACATGAACAACTCTGTTTGGCCTCTTGTCAACGGTTAATATGGATCGAACGTAGTACGGTAAAAATAATGTCAAAGTGCTTTTGAATGAAAAAGAAAGAAAAGTCATCTCATTAACGATTTGAAAGTTCTTTAAGACTTCTCTGATTATTTCCGAGGCTAGTTTTTCTGCTTGTGAATTCACTTCTACATGGGCGACAATTTCCCGTAACGTTAATACATCGCATTCTTTATGTTGCAATAATAAAACCGGTTCTTTCACAAAGAAATCAACCGGTTATTTTCACCATAATTGATGATATTTATTCAGATATGATTTATCTGTTTTTATACATCTTTTCGTAGTAATCCTGGTATTCACCGGAAACGATCGGCTGCCACCAGTCTTCGTTATCCAGATACCACTGGATAGTCTTCTTGATGCCATCCGCAAACTTCGTTTCGGGCAGCCATCCGAGATCATTGTGAATCTTGGTTGGATCAATGGCATATCTCATGTCATGTCCCTTGCGGTCTGTAACATGCGTAATCAGTGTTTCCGGCTTGCCGAGTTCCTTGCAGATAAGTTTGACAATGTCGATGTTCTTCATTTCGTTATGGCCGCCGACATTGTAGACTTCTCCGACCTTGCCGTTGTGGATGATCAGATCGATTGCCCGGCAGTGATCTTCAACGTAGAGCCAGTCACGAACGTTAAGACCTTCACCGTATACCGGCAGAGGTTTGTCGTGCAGGCAGTTGATGATCATCAGCGGAATCAGTTTCTCAGGGAAATGGTACGGTCCGTAGTTGTTGGAACATCTGCTGATCGTTACCGGCAGACCATAGGTTCTGTGATATGCAAGTACCAGTAGATCCGCTCCGGCTTTGGAGGAACTGTATGGAGAAGATGTATGGATCGGTGTTTCTTCGGTAAAGAAGAGGTCCGGTCTGTCCAGAGGCAGGTCACCATATACTTCGTCGGTGGATACCTGATGGTATCTCTGAATGCCATACTTGCGGCAGGCATCCATCAGTGTGGCTGTGCCGATAATGTTTGTCTGCAGGAATACTTCCGGGTTCTCAATGGAACGGTCAACATGGGATTCAGCCGCAAAGTTGACTACCATATCCGGGTATTCTTCTTCAAACAGTTTATATACACCTTCACGGTCACAGATATCCAGTTTCACAAAACGGAAGTTGGGATTATCCATGACAGGTTCCAGTGTGGATAAGTTGCCGGCATATGTCAGTTTATCAAGACATATGATCCTGTAATCAGGATGTTCCTTCAGCATATGGAAGATAAAGTTGCTTCCGATAAATCCGGCACCGCCGGTCA
Source organism: uncultured Erysipelotrichaceae bacterium (assembly GCA_902778375.1). Classification (GTDB taxonomy): domain Bacteria; phylum Bacillota_I; class Bacilli_A; order Erysipelotrichales; family Erysipelotrichaceae; genus Bulleidia. The sequence continues at coordinate 86,014 of CACYXJ010000002.1, read as the reverse complement.
CAATAATATTCATATCAATTCATCTCCTTGTATTAATGCAGTGGATCTCTGTATTTGCCGTCAATGACATCCTTCAGATACTGTCCATACTGATTCTTTTTCAGAACCTCATATGTCTTGAGCACTTCTTCTTTGGAAATCCATCCATTAAGATACGCGATTTCTTCCAGACACGCAATCTTGCGGTGCTGGTGATCTTCCATTGTCTTGACGAAATTTGTTGCTTCTACCAGGGATTCATGGGTTCCGGTATCCAGCCAGGTAAATCCCTGACCGAGAATTTCAACATCCAGTGTGCCGTCTTCCAGATAGATTCTGTTCAGATCGGTGATTTCCAGTTCTCCTCTGGCACTCGGTTTCAGATTCTTTGCATATTCCACGACTCTCTTGTCATAGAAATACAGTCCTGTCACACAGTAGTTGGATTTCGGCTGCTGTGGCTTTTCTTCAATGGATATTGCCTTTCCATTTTCATCAAATTCGACAATACCGAACCGTTCCGGATCGTCCACATAGTATCCGAATACAGTTGCCTTGCCATTCTTTGCATTTTCGACAGCATTCTTCAGTCTCTTGTTGAGACCATGACCGGCAAAGATATTGTCGCCGAGAATCATGGCACATGTTTCATCACCGATGAACTCTTCACCGATAATGAATGCCTGGGCAAGTCCGTCAGGTGAGGGCTGTACGGCATAGGACAGCTGGATGCCGAACTGGCTGCCGTCTTTCAGCAGATCCTGAAACCTCGGTGTATCCTGCGGCGTGCTGATGATCAGAATATCCTTGATGCCGGCATTCATCAGAACACTCAGCGGATAATAGATCATCGGTTTATCGTATATCGGCAATAACTGCTTGCTTGTCACTGTTGTCAAAGGATACAGTCTTGTGCCGGATCCGCCTGCTAATATAATTCCCTTCATAAAAGTATTATCTCCTGTATACACATTCAGTGTATCATACTCCCGTTTCAGTTACTTCCTGTTCCGACTTTCAGCTTGTAATCATAACTCTTGTCAAAACCGTCATTATAGAACGGATCATGCTCGATATATCTGCTGTATGTTTCCTGAAACCAGTTCACTTCCTGGAAGAAGCGGTCAACCGCTTCTTTCTTTTTGTCCAGGCCCCGGGACTTGGATTCATAATGGATCAGTTCCACACCCGGCAGGAATACATTGAAGTATCCCTTTTCCAGCAACCGCAATCCGTAATCCACATCGTTGAACTGTACTGTCAGTTCCTCGTTCAGTCCATTCAGTTCATCCCAGAGCTTCCTGCTTGTCATCAGGCAGGCCGCGGTACAGCAGGAAACATCATTAGGAACATCCAGGGTATGCATATAGCCTTCCTCGTCATGTTCACAGCGATAATACCGGTGCGCTGCTGCTCCGCCCTTTCCGACAATAATGCCGCCATGCTGAATCGTTCCGTCCGGATACCAGAGCTTTACACCGACAGATCCGACATGATCCCTCTGAGCATATCCAAGCATCTTCTCCAGCCAGCCTTCTGTTACGACCGAAGTATCGTTGTTCAGAAGAACAATGTACTCCCCGGCAGATTCCTTTACAGCCCGGTTATTGAGCAGCGAAAAATTAAACGGACAATCCAGACGCATCACCTTGATGTTTTCGTGTTCGTCCTTTATTTCCCGGAAATACTGCAGGGTTTCCTCTTTTCTGCTGCCGTTATCAACAATGACAATTTCATAGTTTTTATACGTCGTCTTCTCAAAGATGGAATCAATACATGTCTTCAGGACATTCTTTCCATCCTTTGTGGGAATAATCAGGGATACTTTCGGCTCACCGGTGACATCATAGTAAACAGTATGCGAAGTGCCATCTTCATTTTCCGTGACAGATGCCTTGATATGATGTTCATTCAGATATTCCCGTACTGTCTCTGATTCGTCCTGATCAGCAGCATTGTCCGAGTACAGGACTTTCTGAACATGACCGAATGACATGTTCTGATCAGACAGTTCCAAGAGCCATCTGTAAGGATTCCATTTCTGTCCGTCGAACTGTTTCAGAAGATCTGTTCTGACAACAAAGCAGTTGCCTATATAGTTGAACCCTCTGAGGGTGTTGTATGAATAATCCGGCTTCATGACAGGGTCATGTCTAGTTCCGTCTTTATCCTTCCGGTCATGATCAAAATACAGGACATCGAACTTTTCGCATTCATCCGCATACGGATAGAACTCGTCATATAAAGTCACTTTTCTGCCGCACAGACAGACATAGTCGGTGTCTACATCTGACAATGACAATGTATCTGATTCGTTCAGGTATGAGATATCTGCCAGATATTTGTATGTTTGTTTATATGTCTGGTAGGAAAGCCACTGCTGATACTCTTCAGCATCCTCAGGGTCATAATAGCGGTTTGCATATTTGGCAATATTATCGCTTTCGTGTCTGAACTTTCTGATATACATTTCCAGAATGTCCCTGGGAATAACAAAATGGTATTGCACAACCCATACGTACAATGCCTTTTTGATGAGTTCCAGTTTTGCCAGAAGTTTTGATTTTGCCATAATGATTAAACTGGTATATGAACCCTCTGCTATTGTATCATTAATAATGATTACAAATCAGCGGCAATTCGCCGATCACCAGAAGAATGCCGGTCCGGCTGTTTTTCTGTCATTATAACTGAGGTTTTATGAAGAACGTAAAGAACATTCTAAACAATAAACTGTTTCTTATGGTATGCATGAATATCCTTCTTTATGCTGTTACACTGTTCGTGCTCGTATTCATGCATTATTCCACATTATCATTCCTGGCATCACTGGTTCTTTTTCTGATCTGCCAGGTCTTCCTGCTTTTTTATTTCAGTCCCAGTCCTTCAGAAATCTGGAAACAGGTCACCGGTCATAAGGCTCTGACATTCACACTCGTGCTGACTCTGGCCAGAGCCGGCCTTACCCTGCTGCACTGCTTTACCAGATCATCCGCATCTCCGTATGCCGGGATGGGCATGATTCTGTCATTTCTGACTCTGTACGGCATTTCCGTTTTCTACTTCCTGTTCCGCGAAGGAGAGCATTCCTTTGCCCGACTGTTTCTTGTGCAGGCTTTTGTGTTCGGAACCGTACTGAACATGATTTTCCCGGTATATTCCATTGCCGATGAGCCGCAGCATCTGCGGACCGCATACAACCTGTCAAATATCTTCATGGGAATCAAAAGCCCGGATGACGGAATACTGATGCGTAAAGACGATGCGGAGTTTGAATCAAGGTATCTGGACTATATCACGTATTCCACTGAAGATTTTGATCAGTATCTGACCGAAATGTCCCAGCCGCTGAAAGATGCTTCACTTGTCACTGTCAAAGATGAGATGGAATACTCCTCAACACTTGACTACACCAGAAGGCCGCTTGTGTTCAATACCGAGTGGTATCAGTACACGTTTACCGCTCTGGGAATCACTCTTGGCAGAATGTTTCATGCCAATACTGTTGTGACTTATATGCTGGGGCGGTTCTTCAATCTTTTGTTCTACATTCTGGCTGTATATTTTGCCATCAGAATCGCACCTGTCGGCAAGTCGCTGCTGTACTCCATCGCTCTTCTTCCGATGCCTATGCAGCTGGCAGCTTCCGCATCCCGTGATGCATTCCGGATCGTATGCGCCATGCTGATGATCGCCTTGACTCTCCGCGTTTTCTATCATCAGAAAGAAGATACTGACAATCCGGAAACAGAACAGGTAAAGAATAACGATACTGTTCTGCTGATCCTGCTGGCTGCAAGCTGCATTCTGCTGCTGCCGTTAAGAAACTATATCTATTCTGTTCTGCTCCTGCTGCCAATCGGCCTGATCTGCTGGCGGAAAGGAATTCTGAACAAAAAACGGCTGACTATTCTCGTCGCAATCCCAATCGTTCTGGCTGTTGGCTATATCATATTCAAGCAGTTCATTCATCCGGAAAACATCATTGAAGAGCCGCATCTCGGCTTGCAGTGGTATTCCGCGCAAAGTTATTCCAAAGAGTATTTCATCAACCATCCGCTGGAAATCATATCCATGATCCAGCATACATTCTGGCTCAAGGCAGCATGGTACGTTGAAACAACTCTGGGCTATTGGCTGGGATGGCTGGACGTAAGCTATTATGAGATTCTGGTTTATCTTCTTATCATCTGTCTTATAGTCAATACCTTCCGGCGTTCATATGAACCGGTTGTTCTTCCCGGTCTCTTCCGGTTTTCATCCGGAGCATTGTCTGTTCTCAGCATGCTGCTGATCATGGTTGGAATGGCTGTTACCTGGACAGAAATCGGAAACACCATCATCGACGGTGTTCAAGGCCGGTATTTCCTTCCTGTTCTCTTCCCGTTCCTGCTGTCCTTCCGCGGGCCATCTATAACGGCAGATGAAAGATTTGACAAAGCTGCCATCTGTCTGCAGTTTGTTACAACACTCTATATTGTCCAGTTCCTGCTGTTAAGGATGTTTGGATAAAGAATATAAGACTTATTGAAAGGCGAACCCATTGATGAGTTCGCCTTTTTTCTTCGTCGGTTTTCCGGATTATTCTCCGCCTTCCCCGCCTCCGTTATCGACAGGTTCCGGCTGTGGTTCCGGTTCGGGCTGTGGTTCAGGTTCAGGTTCGGGTTCGGGCTCCGGTTCAACATATTCCTGTTCCGGTGCCGGTTCAGGTTCCGAGTACTCTTCTTCCGGTGCGGGTTCCGTATATGTCTCTGCCGGCGGTCCGCCGATTGTTGTCTCGCCGCCTTCAGGATAGTAATCATAGGACATTTCCGGTTTGACATAGTCTTCATCATCAGCTGCCCAGCTGATGGATTCCGGTGTGTCATATTCAGAATTCATATCCAGATTTCTCATGACATAGTCATATGTATCCGTAAGTGATCCGTTATAGACACGGTAGATATACAGATACATATCCAGACCATCACTCCACAGCTGTGCCGGGTAACCTGTAATACGGTTGTTTACAATATCCAGAACACCTGCCGGATTGCTGCCGCCGGCATAGTATCTGTTGGCTTTCTGCATTGCATATGCAACAAAGTTGACCATCTGATCTGTAGACAGATTTGTACGGATATTTGCTCCGGCAGCATCCAGGATCTTCAGATATGTATTCGGATCCCTGGTAGCCATGACTTTCGCTACAACCTGTTCAATGACTGCCTGCTGGTGTCTCTGTCTTGCAAAGTCACCGTCTTCAAACGCATAACGTTCTCTGGCAAAGCCAAGTGCTCTCTGGCCATCAAGATGAACATATCCTGCTTCAATCGGAAGAACGACCAGTTCGTCTTCCTCGACATCCCAGCACTGTCCCTCAAATTCCACTTCGTTATAGACATCGACACCGCCGACGGCATCAACGACCTGAATAACAGATGCAAAGTTGAATTCTACGAAATAGTCAATATCGATACCGGTAAGGGCTTCGACGGTACTGATCATGCATTCTTCGCTGACGGAATGAGCGTTGTTGATCTTGCTTAATCCACCGCCCCAGCAGGTAATCGGAACATAGGAGTCACGGGCGATCGAAGTCATTGTAATCTTCATACTGATCGGGTTGACCGATACAACGATGATCGTATCCGCAAGAGTTTCATTTTCACCGGTTATAAGTACGGTGAACGGTTCTTTGGTCAGGTCTTTATCAGAGCCGCCGTCGTTTTCTGTTGTGACACTCTCGGAGAATGTCAGTAACGCTGAGGTTTCTTCAATGTATGGTTCCAGTTCCGGTTCCGTGCCGATCGTTGCGGCATATCCTGCCGGCAGTGCAGCACAGTCGACATCACCACCGATCAAAGCTGAGAAGTTATCTGCGAAACTGTAGTATTCCACATATTCGGCCGAGATACCTTCTGCCTCAAGCTTTGCCTTGGCAAGATCAGCATTGCTGGTGCCTGGCACAATACCGATTTTGCGGCCGTTGAGATCATTGATATCCATGATCGGCTCGCCGGCTGTGTTTTCATAGATTACCAGACTGGTCTTGACTTCTGTTGTCTTTTCACGGCTGGTGATCTTTTCCAGATTCTCATCAACTCTTGTCAGCATATATCCGGCATAACCGCCGCCGCCAACTGCCAGGACAAGACATAGGCAGGACAGAATAAACGCCCAGACTTTTTTGCTGCGGATTGCAATAAACACGATTACATCCAGGAACAGCAGCGCCAGCATGGCAGCCAGATTGACTTTTGTAAAGATGTCTTTGCTGACAGCTGAGAACCGTGTTGTATAGAACAGCATATAGACAAACAGGAAGTTTACGCCGATTGTCAGAACTGTCAGGGCAATATATGCTGGTGTCATGTTGTTCTGGAAGACACCTTTTTTTCTTTTCTTCTGTTTTGTTCCGCTTGTTTTCGGAGTTTTCTTGGGTTCCTGCGGCGGTGCCGGAGGAGTTGGAGGAGCTGTTCTTTGCGACTGCTGTGGCTGCACAGGTGTACTCTCCCTGCTCTGGAATTTCGGAACATCTGTCGTAAATGCATCCGATGCGTCCGTATACCTCGGATCCCGAGGATCAATGACCGGGAGCTGCTCAGTATGATTCATGTTGTTGTTCATTGTCATCTTTTCCACCTCCTCAGTCTATTTCAACGATTTCCATTCTGCCGTCATGGTCTGCAACAGTAATGACCGCATTGTTCTGCACGTCTTCAGTTGACATTCCGTTGGAAGTATATGTCCAGCTGAGATCAATGTCATATGCTTTGACACTTGTTTCATCATCAATATCATATGTTGTCTCTTCAATACTGTTGACGGTCACTCCGGAGACCTGAATCAGACTCTGTGTTCCTAACTGACTGATGTACAGGTCCATGTCATGATAAAAACTGTAGCGGGACTTGATTTCAAAGTCTCTCTGATCTTCGGTATAGATATACTGCATTCCACCGACATCATAGTTGCCGTCCTTGTTCGTCCAGGTAAAATACTCTGTGACAAAACACTTGGCAACTGCTTCCGCGACCGCTTTCTGATCATTGGCATCCAAGGCCTTGTTCAGCTCACGGAAATACTCCTTGTTGAGGTCTGTAGCGTTGTGACCGATCGTGTAATACTCATTGATAAACTCATTTTCCGGTTTCTCGGTTTCCACCGTTTTGACAGCTTCTGCCTCTGCTTCTTTTGCGGCAATCTTATATATATTCCAGACAAAGGCTCCGAGCATACCGATAATTGTCAGAATCAGCAATACAAGCAGGGTATTGTGGATTCTGGCATTTGTCTTTGTCTTTCGCTTTTTTTCACTCATAGACACCCCTTTTTCTGCTCAATTGATTCGATAACTCAGTAATAATACCATATTCATCTGTAAACTTTGTGTGATAATTATGGTTTTAATACATTTCTGCAAGAATGACAGCCAGGTCGCTGATAAACAGCAGTGCCATGATCAGCATCGGAACGGATGCAAAGATATATGGACTGATCCTGTTTTTCAAACTGTCAAAGCCGTTGATATACAAAGCCGGGAAAACAACCGGCATCAGATAGCGGTGCTGACACCCGTATACCGTTGTCGCCCTGACATCAGTATAGGAAATATAGAGGGCTGTCGGAATCAGAATGATTGCCAGGATTACAGCTATCATGGTTCCAATCGTTACAGGCACAGTTCTGCCGCTGATTCCTTTTCTGTCCAGAAGTCCGGTAAGCAGAAGCGTCACAGGTGCCACGTACAGGAACCGGCCAAAACCAAGGTAAGCATAATTGACACAATACTGCGGTGTCGCCAGAGGATTAATATAGTCTTTGAGAATAAAGGAAGAAATGATTTTCAGAAAAGCTGCTGGTTCGGAAGCGATAAACCGGAGCTGTTCGGCAGAATTGACATTGCTGCCGCCTCTTGTATCGCCTTCGCCTGCTCCGTGGATAAACATCGGCAGCAATACCGATGCAGACAGAAGGATTGCAATTGCAAAACCGCCGATCAGATATCCTTTTCTCTGCTTTGGTGAAGCAAATTTATCCTTCGGCATGAACAGCAGCGGAAGCATCAATACCACATACAGGGCTTTGGGAATGCAGGCCAGGGCAAATGCCACAAGCATAATTGCAATCTCGCTGTTGGTCAGCTTTTTATCCCGCTCCTGCAGTGCCGCGAAGAAATAGGCATAGCCAAGAACCGAAAGACTGATGATCCATGGGTCATAAGAGAAACTCGTTGCCATGAACAGATTGGTAGGCACCAGTCCGATACATGCCACAAGGATCTTGCCAAATTTAAGTTTGCGGATTGCCAGACAGAAAATACCGATATAAAACAGCAGATTGAACAGTTTTTCCATCCTGAATACAACTGTATACGGAAGTCCGAGTCCGCGGCCGAAATACAATCCCAGAGAATACGGAATATAGGCAATGGTGTTTGTGCCGAAGTTGCGGTGATTATAAGGCATCATCTGTTCTTCTGTATACAGGGAATTCAGTTCGCTGTCCCAGGTCTGTCTTTCCGCCTGTGTATAGCCTTCCTTATCCAAAGCAACATCACCAACGTTATCGATGATTTCGGCATCTGACTTGTAACATGCCCCGTTGACAGTCAGCAGAGCGATCGTTCCGTCATAATGGAAGTTGTCGTCCCAGCAGATGCCGACCTGTGTCGGAGCCGCCTGAATGAAAAACATGCCGGAAATCAAAGCCAGTGCCGCAAACAGTTTCTCCGGATGGTCTCCCAGGGAAGATCTGCAGACCCAGACCGATGCGACTGCCAGACATCCGGAAATGATTCCGAGTGTGATGATTTCGTTTTTGTTGATGATCAGCGCTGCTGCCAGACCAATCAGGGCAGCACCGGCATAAACAGCCATATTGATCAGGATCTGTCTGTAATTCTCCTTCAGATATGTCCCTGCAGCTGTTCCCAGGTTTTCTGCTTTCTGATACAGGTTCTGCAGGAATGTGAAGCGGGGATACAGGAGAGGAATGACAAAAACCAGAGTCGCAATCACAGCTCCGTAAACCACTTCATGAAAATATCCGTCATTGAAATTCCAATGTTCTGCCCTGATCAGCAGAAAAGCCAGGATCACATTAGTGATCAGACAGACCAGAACATTTCTTCTATAAGACTGCTGTTCCATTACATACCTCATCAATACATCGCATAAAGCCTACTTCCCAGGGAAATGATAATCGTCATTGCCATAATCAGCATCGGCAGAAGATTGTAGAACGACGAATTCATTCTGTTTTCAAACCGGTCGAAACTGTGAATATACAATGCCGGGAAAACCATCGGAATCAGATAACGGGGCTGACATCCGTTCACCGTGTTCAGACCGACCGGCGTATAGGAAATATACATTGCTGTCGCTATCAGTGCCGCCATGCAGAAGAGTGCAAACATCGAAGCGGCAATGACCGGTTTTGTCTTCCCTGTTTTGCCGTTATGATTGGTGAACATCACGAACAGAAGCACAGCTGATATCGGCAGGAACATTTCATGTGCCATGCCCATATATGCGTAATTGACCATGTACTGATCAGCGTGCGTAATATTCAGAAATTCTGATGCCATGAAGTTCAGCAGGGTTTTCGCGTAATCCAGCGGCTGGGAAAGAATGTATTTGATCTGCTGGGTCGCATCGACTTCGCTGCCGCCTCTGGAATCTCCGCTGCCGGCTCCTTTGACAAGCATCGGCAGCAGGAACGTTCCGGCAAGGCAGAAAGCTGTCACAAATACAACTGTCAGATATTTCCTGTGCTGTTTCTCTCCGGCAAAATGATCCCTGGGCATAAACAGAAGCGGGAACATCAGAACAAAGTAAATTGCCTTCGGCAGACAGCCCAGAATAAACGCACAGAGAATAATCGTTGTATCTTTTCCTGTCAGTATTTTTCCCGGCTCCTGTAAATAAGAGAAGAAATATGCAAAAGCCAGTGTGATCCATGCCGTGATCCACGGGTCATAGGAAAAGGAAGTCACCATGTACATATTTGTCGGAAACAGGGCAATTACAGCAATCAGGATCCTGCCGAACCTGAGCTTCGACATTGCCCATGCCATCACAGCGGCATAGAATAACAGATTGAAAAACAGACCGCATCGCAGGGAGGAAACATAGCTGAATCCCAGGCCCCTTCCAAATACGATGCCGAATGCATACGGGAAATAGCTCTCGATGCTGATATGGCGCAGGTTGCCGTGATTGAGGCCATCCTTCACGATCCTGTTTTCATATGATGTATTCAGAAATTCCATACGCGCTATACGCTCTGCTTCAGAAGCTTTGCCTGCCGGTTCCCAGGCATTGAGATAAACTGCTTCGTCCGCTTCATAATATGGACCGTTCAGCGTTGCCAGTGAAACTGAGCGTTCAAAGTGATCCTGATCATCCCAGGAATAGCCGACTTCGCATGGCCTGACTTCGATCATATAAATGCCAAGAATCATCGTTACCGCAAAGAAAACCAGTTCCGGTCTTTTTCCGAGCATATTTCGCAAGAGATATACTGCTATGGCAAGATATACGACTGCTGCTGCCGACCATTGCAGAATCATATTGTTCTCTATCTGCATTGCTGCTGAAATGCCATATGATACTGCCAGTGAAACCGGTATTCCAAGTACACATACAACAGCATTCTTCAAGATCAGCTGCCGCTGTTCCCATAATTTCTGCAGTGCTTCCCAAATTCTGTCCACAGCTGTATTCAGCAATACCATGGCTTTTCTGTTAAAGACAAAGAACAGCGGCAGAAGAATCACCAGGAAACAGTCAAACGCCAAAAACAGAACTTCTCTGGCGACACCGTCATTGAAGTTCCAAGCTTCTCCTCTGCTGAAAATCACTGCCAGGATGGCATTGACAATGAGCAGAGCAATCAGATTGCGGCGCTGAATACTTCCTGTCATTGAATTACCTCATTACCGGAAGACAAACGGTCCTGCTTTGGAATCGAAATTTACGTTATAATACGGGTCTCCCTCCCGCAGGATTTCTGCCCATCTGTTTTTCAGGGTACCAATACTTTCCTTATCTTCCTGTTCGTTTCTGCTGCTATGCCGGATCCAGACCGAATACGGCAGATAAACGATTTTTTCATTCTTTTCTCTGAACTGCAGACACATATCGATGATGGCTTCATCCAGACTCAGCTCCTCAGGGAATCCATCGCTCTTTTTGATGCATTCCTTTTTCATCATGATGCAGGTATGACCGATAGCCGAACACTCGCAGGCAACAACGGAACGGTTCAGATGTCCGGCTGCATTTCCGGCCAGTCCGACAAAAACATCAGCACTGAAATCATCCAGACCGATAACCCGGAACGAACTTCTGACCTCTCCGGTTTCCGAAAGCACCTTGCCGCCTACTGCCGCAGTTTCTTTCTGCATACAGAAGCCCAGCATTCTGCGTATTGCATCAGCATCCCTGCAGGTTACATTATCAAGGAAAAGAACGTACTCTCCTCTTGTCTGCAGCATGATCCGGTTCAGATCTTTCCCCTTCATCTTCTGATGATAGCGGAATATCCTGATATGTTCTTCTGCCGGTGTGAATTCCGTTGTTTCCGCCTGGCAAAGAAGAATCTCGTAACCAGGCAGATCATTGATATTCTGCAGACTGTCCAGCATCTCTTCAAAGGCCTGCTGATCATCACCATTCAGAAGAACCACCGACAAAAATGGTGCTTCATCAATATTATAGGTAACCTGATATGTTCCCCAGAGCGGTTCTTCCATGAATTTCGCAGATCCCTTCAGACCTGTTCTCTGCATATGGTCTGTCACCGCTCTTTCACCGGCCTGATAACAATACAGCTTGCTGGCGGGATCTTCCGCAGTCGAAGCCGCATGCATTCGCCAGTGATATAACGGCTTTGGAATATGATGTACACTCTGTGCGTTTTCCACACACCGCAGAATGACATCCAGATCCTGTGAACCGTCATATTCCGAATGGAATCCGCCCACGCCTTTAAGAATTTCTGCTTTGACCGTAAAGAAATGCGTAATATAGTTTTCCGATCTCAGCAGCGTGATATCGAAATCCGGTTTGAAATTCGGAATTTCATACTGTTTTGTACGGCTGTTAAATTTGTCTTCATCCGTATAAATTGCATCATGCCGGACTTCCTGCAGTGACTTTACAATCTCGAACAGAATATCAGCTTCCAGGAGATCATCATGATCGAACAGGCCGATATAATCCCCTGAAGCAAGTTCAAGGGCCTTATTGGTGTTTCCGGAAATGCCGTAATTCTGATCCAGGAATGTGTATCTGATACGGCTGTCCGATGCGGCATATTCCCTGATCAACTGCTTGACGGGATGTCCTTCCTGGCTGCCGTCCGCAAGGCAAAGTTCCCAGTTGGAATATGACTGATTCTGTACCGATTCCACCATTTCCCGGAAATACTGCTCCGGCGTATTGAAAACCGGAACCAGCAGACTGATTTTCGGCGCATAGGAAAAGACAGTTTCCCTCTGCTGCTGTAAAGCCGCCTTTGTGACACTGTGTTTCTTAAACCACTCGTGATAGTAATTCCTGCCTTTGATCTTGCGGACTACCGCCTTCAGCGTCTGCCCGACTCCGTAGGTTTTGAAATAATTGCCAACCTTCGCGAAATTGCCGGCATTGACAAAGCCAAGGACTCTTTTGAGCAGTCCCTGATTTTCCTCTTCAACACCCTGGGAAAACACCTCGAAGGACTCAGTTGCTTTATCAGTGCTCAGTTCAAGAATATAGCGGTTATGACGCTCTCCTTTAAAACTGATGCTGAATCCGTATTGTTCTTTCGTATTGCCTGAATAGTACAGATCGCTCATGTCTCTGCGGTAAAAGAAGCGGTGTTCATCGTCTACCTTATTTCCAGCCGCATCCAGTATTCTTAACGATACCGGCAAATGATCCAGGGATACTGCCCAGCCGGTCAGAGTGATGGTGCTGTCGATGTCTTCATAGGTCACATGTTCCACATAATACAGCAGCGGTGTATCGACGACCGTCTTTTCGATCTGCTCCTGATTTGCAGACCACTTTTTTCCGGTACCGCCGCTGAAAAAGTCCACGGCAATCTGATGCAGTTCCTTGACGGCAGGCTTTGCAACAATATGAAATCCGCACATTAATGCGGATGGTTTCAGACGATATTTTGCAACAATATCAGGGCGTTCCCTTCTGCTCAGCAGATACTCTTCAGATTCACCGTTGACATGAAATTCAATATCAGGAAAACAGCTATCTGAATCTACAGCATAGCCGTCAACTGAAATATAGATCTCTTCATCAAAACGGTTGATGCAGAACTTTTCGATACTGTATTTAATATCCATAATTCTTACAATTGTTCAGCGAATCCTCTTTCCAGCTTTTTGAACACAAAGTAGCCGATCACCACAACTGCCAGAGCAAACAGGCCGGCATAGCCAAGAGCGGTAAGGTCCGGCATCTGATGATACAGGAAACAGTCTCGATAACTGGTGATAAATATGGTAATCGGATTCAGCCCGATCAGCTTGACAATAATGTTCTCAGAACCAAACTGCGAAAGCTGATATACGATCGGCGATCCGTAGAACATCAGCTGAAGAATGAATGTTACCAAATATTCCAGATCCTGATAATAGGCATCCGCCGCACCAAGTGCCATGCCGATTCCCAGTCCGAACAGACCTTCAAGAATTGCGATCAGCGGCACAAACACGATATGCCAGCTGACACCCACGCCATAGAACAGGCAGAATGCAATGATAATCACACATGAAATCATGAAATTGACCAGCGCACTTGCCATGACGGATATCGGCAGGATCACTCGTGGGAAATATACCTTTTTGATAATGCCGTAGTTATTGCGGATACATCCGGTGCACTGATTCAGCACTGTATGGAAATATGTCCAGGGAATAATACCGCAGACAAGATAAACGATATAGTTATCTACCCGGTTGCCCAGAATATGCGGGAATACCAGAGCATAGACCAGAGTCTGCAGCAGCGGGTTGATAAATGACCAGAGGACACCCAGCGCAGACGCCTTGTACTTTCCCCGTATCTCTTTCTTTATGCTTGTCTTCAGCAGTTCCCTGTACTGATATAGTTCTTTAAACATCAAGCATCCTCCTCAGAAGACACCATAAAGGTGACTGCCTTTTCACTGATGACAAAATCGTTGGCGTCCTTCAGAATGACGCGAAGGGTCAGCGTGCCCATTTTGCTGATCTGGTCCTCAAAATCCCTGACTTTGAGGGTTTTCGTCCAGCCGACAGTGTTGACATCGATAAACTGTCCGTACTTCTCAAACTTGACATTGAATACATCCTGTCTGCGTTCCGGCTCAGTTTCTATCAGCCGGTCGCCAAGATATACCTCGATCTTGTTTTCAAAACTGTCGCTGACTTTCCAGCCTCTGAGAACCACATCGCCGTCGATATCCACAAGATCGCCTTCCTGCGGCAGATCTATGAACAGCTCTCCTTCGTGTTTGACACCTTTTGCCTTTTCTTCAGCTTTCTGCACCTTATGGTCTTCGGCAATCTGTTTTCTGTATGCCGCAATGACTTCATCCGGTTTGCCATCCATCCTGATATGGCTCTTGTAGATCCATACCGCTCTGGTGCACAGTTCGCTGACCACTTCCAGATCATGGGAGACGAAGACAATCGTCTTGCCCTGGTCTTTCAGTTCGTACAGTTTGGCATAGCATTTCTCCTGAAAATGCTGGTCGCCGACAGCCAGAATCTCATCGATGAGAAGAATATCTGCTTCGACATTGATGGCAACCGAGAAAGCAAGACGCATATACATACCGGAAGAATAGGTTCTGACCGGTTCATCGATGAATTCTTCCAGTTCCGAGAAGGCAATGATGTCGTCCAGACGGTCATTGATCTCTTTTTCCGTCAGGCCGAAAACAGCCGCATTGAAATAGATGTTCTCCCGGCCGGTAAAATCCTGATGGAAGCCGGCGCCGAGTTCGAGAAGGGAAGTGACTTTTCCGTCTGTCTCGATCGTGCCGCTGTTGGGATAGATAATACGTGTCATCAGTTTTAAAAGGGTGGATTTACCGCTACCATTGGTTCCGATCAGGGCAACTGTTTCACCTTTTTTAATATCCAGACTGACATCGTTCAAAACTTCAAGACGCTTCGCCTTCTTCCTGCCTCTGATGACCAGCAGGTCTTTCAGAGTACCGGCACGGTCGGTGCTGATCTTGAAACTCTTATACATATTTCTGACTTCTATTGCATTTCCTGGATTCATCGTTCTACCTTATATAAACGCTATGATTATATACTAAACCGGCAAATTCACCAAATATGCCGGTTTACAGTTCTTTCAGGGAATAATCCGTCTTTGTCAGGGATAGATTGGGATTGTAATACGGATCCCCGTTCTGATAGATTTCCTTCCACCGTTCTGTAAACAGTGTCAGCTCCTGCATGTATCTAGCATTCTTTTCGTCCGTCGTATCCTGTCCTCTCGATCTGGACTCGTAATGATAGAAACAGGCATATGGATTATATACGACCTTCCTGCCGGACCGGTTGATTTTAAGACAGTAATCGATGTCGTTGAAGGCAACTGCCAGTTCCTCGTCAAACCCGCCAACCTCGTCAAATAGACTCCGCTTTGTCAGCATCGCCGCGGCTGTTACCGCCGAGACATCCTGCGGTGTCATGGCTCTGTTGAAATATGTGCCATCCCCGGAATATGTTCCTTTGAAGGCATGATCTGCCACACCGATCCCCACAACAACTCCGGCATGCTGGATGGTTTTGTCCGGATACAGCAGACGGCAGCCGACTGCTCCGACATCATGGCGCAGGGCGTAGCCCATCATTTCCTGAATGGATTCCGGTTCGATCATTTCCACATCATTGTTCAGGAACAGCAGATATTCACCTTTGGCAAATGTTACGCCGAAGTTGTTGATTTTGGAATAATTGAAGGTATCCGGATACGTTACCACCCTGACATTCCCATATTCTTTCTGAATCTCTTCATAATACGTGAATGTTTCCGGTTCCGTTGAATTGTTTTCAACAACGACCACTTCCAGATTCGGCCATGTGCCGATATTGAATAATGAACGGATTGCTTTATCCAGATCCTCCCGGTGATCCTTGTTCGGAATTACGACGGAAACGAGCGGATACTCGTCAAAGACAAAGTGCACATGATACAGACCGTAATGTGCTCCTTTGGTGATTTCACCAATTCTGACTTCAGGTACAGTGCGTTCATAATTTGCCCGTACCGCCCGGGCTCCGGCTTCGATTGCATACATCTTGCTTTCCGGATTCAGAGCCGTAGAGCCTTCAATGGTCCGCCAGTGATACAGCACTTTCGGAACATGTGCAACATACCTGGCATGTTCTGTCATGCGGAAGATAAAGTCGTGGTCCTGTGATCCGTCATAGGCGGAGTCAAAACCGCCGTACTGATCGACAAGAGTTTTCCGGACCGCAAACAGATGACAGATATAGTTGTTGCTTCTAAGCATATCGATATTGAAATCCGGCTTGAAATGCGGTTCAAAAACCACCGTTCCGTTCTGGTTGATCTTGTCTTCATCAGAATAGATGCAGTCGGTTTCCGGATGTTTCATGATTTCCAAGGCAAATTCATATAATGCATTTTCCGGCAGTAGATCGTCGTGATCACATAAGACGATAAAATCTCCCGATGCCATTTCCACAGCCACATTGGTATTGTCGGAAATACCGCGGTTTTCACCAATGAATGTATATCTGATTCTTTCATCCGGATATTTTCTGACGATCTGTTCGACTTTTTTGTCTTCCGGGCTTCCGTCCGCAAGACACAGTTCAAACTTTCCGTAAGTCTGATTCAATATCGATTCAATCAGTTCGCACAGATATTTTTCAGCTGTGCAGTACAGAGGAATCACAATTGAAAACAGAGGCATGTCATCTGTAATGATCAGTTTTCTCTGCTCACTCAGTTCTTCTTTTGTGATTTTTGTTTTGTTATACCAATCGTTATATGTCAGCTCGCCGCTGCCGGCGTTTCTGATTTTATCCTTCAGATTTCTGAGAAATGCATTCTTCCGCAGTTTCATCAGTCCATTATGGAAAGCGGCACTGTTCTGATCGATCCTGAAAATCTTCTGTTCCATACCGGCCTTAACCAGCATGCGGTATTTTCTGCCCGGGTCTGCCGGAAAGGAAACTGAAAAACCGTATTCATTGTCTGTGATTCTATGAAGGTATTTATTGCTGACATCGTTTCTGACCAGTTTTCTGATATCTGCTTTGATGACATTGTCATATTCATCCATGACTGTATACGACAAAACGGCATCGGGATCATTTCCCAATGCAAATCCGCTGATCATACACTGTCCGTCTTTAAATACGATACTTTCAAAACGATATTTCATTTTCTTCCAAGCACTTCCTTCATGCAGTAGATTCTGGTATAGATTCTTTCCCAGGCTGTCCTTGTGCTGTACTCACCGGCATTCAGAGCTGTTCCTTCATGTCTTCTGTACAGAATCAACGGTTCATGAAGCACAACAGCCTCTTTATAGTACAGGCCGAGATAGGCAAGCCAGTAGTCATACGGGCAATACTTCTGTTCCTCGGGGAACGGGAGTACCCGCTCTACCAGAAATTTCTTTGTAAAAGCCATACAGGCGCCGGTATACCTTGTTCTCAGCAGAGTATTCCAGAAACCGTCCTGAACATTATATTTCTCAAAATGGGAAACAGCAGTCACGTTCAGATTCTCATCCGTCATCGTGGCATCATGAATCACCAGCTCATGATCTTTCAGAGCATCCAGACATCTTTCCACCTTGTTATCCATCCAGACATCGTCCTGGTCAGAGATAAAGATGATATCGCCTGTCGCATGAGTCAGAGCGTTTTCGAAATTTCTGGTATAACCGTGTTCACCATGATTCTCAATGATCTGTATCCGGGCATCGTCAAAAGCACGGACAGCATTCAGCGTACCATCCAGGGATCCGTCATCAGAAATGATGATTTCATCATTTTCCTTTAACTGTTTCAGAATGGATTCCAGCTGTTCGTGTATATATTTTTCACCGTTGTAGGTTGCCATGCATACAGATAGTTTCATAAATCTCCCTGTTTTTTTGCCGCACTTAATTTTTGAACTTCAGCAGTTCTCTAAGAGCATCATTCCTGAACAGCAGCAGCACAACGAAGTACACTGCCACCGAGATAACAACACTTACCAAAATATACAAAGCAGAAGAGTCAATAATTGTTTTTACTCCCATGCAGATGAAATATATGGCAACGCATCCGATAACACTTGAAATCAATACATTACCGGATACTTTCGTTCTTACATGTTTTCTTGCTTCTATATATGTATAAACCAGCATGAACATTTCAGCAACAATGGTTGTATATGCTGCGGCATTTATATGGAAATGCGGAATGAGAAGAAGATTCAGAACAATATTGATCACTGCCGAAATTGCAGTGGCTTTCATAAACTCCTTTTCCTGTTTATAAGCCATTAATATGCTCTCTCCAAAGAACGTAGACAGTACCGCAAATATAATTGCAACCGACAGCAGCTGCAGCGGTTCCGCAGAGTTCTGAAATGCAGGTCCTGCAAACAATGTGACAATGGGTTCGGCAAGAGCATAGATACCGACCATCATCGGGAGTGCCAGAGTGACCAGAGTATTAACAAGCAGATTGCTCAGATCTACCACTTCTTTATGGTTTACTTCATACCCTTCCGCATCCTTTGCTTCTTTTTCCTTGCTGACATGATAGGCAATTCTGGGCAGAACAACCGTGATTATTGCGTTGAGAATCTGCTTCAGTATTCTGTATATCGTTGCCGCTGTACTGTATAGTCCTGCCGCGTCATCACCTTCCATCCAGCCAAGAATCGTCAGATCGGAATTGACATAGATAGACATACCCAATTCAAGAGAAAAAATAATCAGAATCGGTTTAAGATGCTTTATCGGCGGTTTTGGAATAAAACGGAGGTTTACATACCGCCCCACATTCAGAAACATCAGCAGATGCGCCCCGTTATAGGCAATTACCGAACTGATGGCATAGATATAAAGATCCTCCGGCGAATGTACAAACAGAAGCATTATTGAAATCGACAGGACTTCCATAATACATGAAGCAATTGCCGGAAAAGTAAAATCCTCAAATATTGTAAAAACCCAGTTGACACCGATTGTGTTCAATACGATTCTGAATCCGAAGATCAGCAGCAGAATCGTATAATCCTTCAGTTTGTCTATAAACAGAATGCTTATTAAAAGCAGTAAACAGGCAAACAGCATGGAATAGATATTAATCGAGAATACTTCGCTGCTGAATTCATCAATGTCTTTCTGATTGTCACGGTATTTACTGCCTTCCCGGACTGCATACATCGTAAAGCCAAGTGCAGCAAGCAGAGTAAAATAACTTACTATTGAACTGGCAAAATTATACTTGCCTACAGCAGTCAGGCCCAGAACACGCGCTGAATACGGAAACGTTATTAAAGGAAATGCCAAAGACATCACCGTTTTAATAATGTTCAGCATTGCGTTTCTGGTAACAGATTTTTTTACTCTTACTTCGTTTTCAGCCATATAAATTCTTAGAGTTTTGCCGGATCGATGTACTTATCAGGATCTCTCAGTTCTTCAAGCGGAACATCTTTATACGGACCAAAATCCAGTTCATGAGGATAGTGGTTTTTCCTGTTCTCCGCCGGCGGCAGCTGCATGTAATCGCCGTAAAAGGAGCGCAGATACCGGTCCTGCTCTTTCGGGAATGATAATGTCGTATTTTCAAACGGAAGTTCTACCAGCGGAAACAGTTCATCGTATCCGTACACACACATATCAGGCAGTGTGTCAAAAAAGAAATTAACATTTTTTGTTTTTGGTCCGTTATTGAATCTTGTGGCAGCCTCCTTGGCTTTCTGTGCCAGCTTTGTCTTGGATACATGGAAAAGGGTCAGTCCGCCATACACTGCAGCAGTAGCTGCATGAGCGAGTTTTGCCTTTATCCCTTTCACAGGAAGCACCGGGAAAGGAATACTTCTCAGTATCATGAGATGACTGTACCACCACGCTTCCCGGCATTGCTTTCTGAACTCTTTTTCATCATCGCTGGCCTGATCAAAAGCATACAGGTCCAGGAAAACACCCAGTTCACATTTCAGATCTTTCAGAGCCTCTTCCCTGAATCTGGTCCCTCTCAGCATAAGACGGGTCGTCATAAGCGGATAATCCGGATCTGTTTCAGCGTTCATGACAATGTATTTGTCGTTCAGTTCTTCCTTTGCATATTGGATAAATTTTTCATAATCCGGCCGGAGGAACCCAATGTCAATATCATCATCCCAGGGAATAAAACCTTTGTGTCTCAGAACTCCGATGCCGGTTCCTGCAAAGCCAAAATACTGAAGATCATGTTTCTTACACAGCCTTTTCAGGTCATTTACGATCATCAGTTCTATGCTCTGCAGTCTTTTCAATGTTATTTCATCATATTCACTCATATCAGTTCCCTCATAACTGGTTTGATTTCTCGCTCAGAGAATAAAGCTTTGTCAGTCCTTTTGCAATAAGCTCCGGCCAGAACTTTATAAACATTTCATAATCCTCTTTTGACCTGCTGTTATCACCTATAATCGCTGAGGTCTCTGATTCTTCATGAATTCTGTGATACATCTGAACTTCCGGAATATATTCAAACGAACCTTCCCGCCGGGCAATCTTTTCCCACGCTTCCCAGTCTTCATTGCTTCGGAAATGATTTGCAAACACCTGTTCAGGAAGCAGTTCGGAATTGAAAGTGACTGCCGGACAGCAGATTGGATTGCCCAGTGACAGCACTCTGTGCTTTATGGAATTGACTTTCCTGAACTCTTTTACTTTCAGCGGGGATAACAGAATTCTTTTGATTATCAGGTTGATATTGCTTTCAACAGTCTGCTGGCCGCGAAGTTCTCCGTAATCCGTAAAGGCAATCAGAGCATCCGGATTGCTGCGCAGCCGCTGCAGAACCGTTCTGGAGTATGTTCTGCAGTAAATATCATCCTGATGGGCAATCGTTATATATTTTGTCTTTGCCTTACTGTAGCCGAAGTTCCAGTCCTGGGTAATCCCGGATTCTCCTTCATTGATATAAAGAGGAATATCATACTGCTCAGCCAGACCGGAAATATACGCATTCGGTGTTGAGGTAACCATTAAAACAACAGATTCTTCCACCTGCTCTTTTAACGATTTAATACATTCCTCAAGATACCGGCTTTCCTTATATGCGCATATTACAAACGAATGATCCATCTTCTGCCTCAGAATTTGAAAGTGTCTTTCAGCCCCAGCCACTTCTGGTCTTTTTCTGAAAGATTCAGCAACGTTCCGTCTTCCATGGTATAGCCTTCAGCGCTTGCCGTACCGTTATACTCACCTTTCAGCTGCGGCCATACCACACCGATTTCCGGATCGTTCCATGCCATGCCGCCTTCATCATTCGGATGATAAAAGTCATCGCATTTGTAGCAGAACTCAGCTGTATCGGACAATACCAGAAAACCATGTGCGAATCCGCGCGGAATCAGGAACTGTTTCTTGTTTTCTTCCGTCAGCTCCACGCCAAACCATTTGCCGTATGTTGCGGAATCAGCCCTCAAATCGACCGCAACATCATAAACAGAACCTTTTATGACTCTGACAAGTTTGGTCTGCGGATAGTTCTTCTGGAAGTGAAGACCTCTTAAAACACCTTTTGTACTCATCGACTGATTGTCCTGCACAAATATGATGTTGATTCCTGCTTCTTCCATATCACGCTGACTGTATGTTTCCATAAAGTACCCGCGGCTGTCTCCGTGTACTGCCGGGGTGATTATGCAAAGGCCTTCAATGCCTCCTACGTTTTTTTCTACTGCAATCTGTCCCATAACTACCTCTTTATCTCCTCTATTGTACCCTAAACCTATATTTTATTCTTGTCTGTATTGATTCTGACTTTCTGATTGTACGACTCAAAAAATAAATCTGCAGTCAAAGCAGATTTACTTTCCGGTGATATTCATCCTGTTCAGAGTACTATTGCGTTTTCCTTTGAATACTCGATAACGCCTGAAATGGCTTCCGAAACGCTCTCTTCAATATATCCTGTGCTTTGTATTCCTTCGATCGCCTTTATGAAGGAAACAATTGCAAACCGGATTCCTTCTCCATCCAGCTGGTAGAAATAGCGTTTGTTGTTGTCGGGATTCTCAAACCGGACTTCGAAATAGTCTGTTTTCCACCACGGAGCAGGAACATAAATATATCCCTTTGTACCGGACACAATCAGTTCTCCCTCGGACTTAACACCGTTTGCGACTTTAACAGATGCAACTGAATGGTCATACCGGAAATTAACCTTTGTAAATGAATCAAATCCGGTTTCCTCGTTGAACTGCGACAGAACTTCTATGCTTCTGTAATCTGTGCCCAGCAGCTGAAGCACCGGCAGCATTGCTGTCGGTCCCCAGTCATCCAGGCTGCCCCAGCCTTCCGGAAGATCCTTCAGACTTGTGCAGCTTGTATCCACTGAAACGATTTTGCCTATTTTCCCGCCTTTTGCCAGCAGTACCAGCCGGGAATATGCCAGCGAATATGCTGTTTTAATGGATTCCTGCAAAACAAGTCCTTTTTCTTTCGCAATCTGAAACAGTTCAATACACTGCTCTTTCTTCAATGCGATCGGGGATTCACATAATACATGTTTTCCTGCAAGCAGCGCCTGCTTTGCCTGATCATAATGAAGTTCCGGCGTGGAATAGATATAAACAGCATCAACCTTGGTCAGAAGCTGGGTGAAATCGCCTGTCAGTTCTGCTCCCTGAAGTTCTTCGGACAGCACCTTGGTATTATCGGTACATACACCGGCGACCTCGATGCCATTCACATATCCGCATTCATTGCCGAATTTATTGACAACTCTGGATGCGCCGACAATACCGATTTTCACGGAGTTTTCCTGGCGCAGCTGTGTGCTTGAAATACCCTGGGTTCTGTCAAGATATACAACCTTGCAGTATTCATTCAGGTAGTCAAACACACCGACCCAGTCAGATCCTACTGTAAAAATATCAACATCATATCGTTTGATGTCATCTATTTTCTGACCTTCATATTCTTCGACAATGATCTGATCCGCAAGCCCGGTCGCCCTGACATTGGCAATTCTTTCTTCCAGCGACTGCTTGACATTGATCTTGCCGCGCTGCTTGTCGAAATCTTCAGCGGTAACACCGACAATCAGATAGTCTCCCAGCGCTTTTGCACGCTCAAGCAGACGGACATGGCCATAATGCATCAGATCATATGTTCCGTAAGTGATTACTTTCGTCATAACAATCCTCTGCTCTGCATGTCTTTCAGTGCATTGATCAAAGTTGTGTTGTCTTCCGGTGCCAGGTCGCCGAGATGACCGACTCTGAGCACCGTATCTTTCAGTTCGCCCCCATTCGGGCAGATCCAGATATTATAGTTGTCTTTCAGTTCAAGGAAGATGTCATATGCCGATACATTCAACGGATGCAGCGGAGTAACACCGTTGGCCGGGCTTTCGGAAACAAACTCAAAAGGAAGTTCTTTGATCTTTTCCCTGAAATCTGCCGCAAGAGCCGCAATCTTGGCTGTTTCCGTATCCACGCCGCCGTTTCTTTCTATTTCCCTGAGTCTTGCATTGATCTGTCGGAGTACAGATACTGCCGGAGTAAAAGGAGTCTGTCCTCTTTCCCCGTTCTTCAACGAATCCTTCAGGTCGAAATAGAGTGACCTGACATGCATCTGATTGACCCGCTCGACCGCCCTTTTGCTCAGAACGATTACCGAAATGCCGGGCGGACAGGCAAGTGCCTTCTGTGAGCCGGTAATCATAATATCAGCGCCGATTTCTGCCATGTTGAACGGGTCCGCCAGGAACGCGCTGACACAGTCTGCCACCAAGAACAGGTTGTTCCTTCTGCAGAATCTGCCGATCATTTCCATATCATATAAAACACCTGTAGATGTTTCATCGACATTTACCAGGAAACCGGTATATCCCTGTCCGTCATACGGTTTCAGATGATCTTCCGTCAGTTTCTGTCCCGGTCTTAGTTTGATTTCAGAGAACGGAATCTCATGAACATCACAGCACAGTTTTACAAAACGGGCACCGAAACTGCCGCCATTGACAACCAGCACCTTGTCCTGCTGCGTAAAGCTGTTCATTACGCTGGCTTCCATCGATGCACTTCCTGAGCCGGTAATGAAAACTACTCTCGCACCTTCATCTGCCTTTGCGAATTTCTTCATCAGTCTTTCGTTTTCCAGCATCAGTTCCGAAAACTCTGCTGTTCGGAAATACGGTACCTGTTCCCCGCCAATTGCACGGACCTCTTCGTTGCTCATTACCGGTCCGACTGTAAAATTAAGCATCTCCATCACTTACCTTTCATTCAGAGTCTTTTATCTGTATTAAATATCTTGCCAGCGCATCCTGCCATGTCGGCAAAGGTTCAAAACCATTCTTTACCAGCTTGGATTTATCCAGGCGGCTGTTGGTTGGTCTGGCTGCTTTGCTTAAGCCGTATTCTTCAGTTGTAACCGGAACGACTTTTGTTGTATACCCCGCCTGTCTGAAGATTTCGCAGGTGAAGTCATACCAGGAGATATATCCGCCTTCGTTGGTCGCATGATAGTACCCGTATTTTTCAGTTTCGATCATATCGACAAGCAGTCTGGCCAGGTCCAGAGTATACGTCGGCGTTCCGAACTGGTCATTAACGACCCGCACGGTATCATACTTCTTTCCGACATTGAGCATGGTTTTGATAAAGTTCTTCCCGTTCAGGCCAAATACCCAGGCAATCCGGACAATAAAGTATTTATCCAGTGTATTTGCCACAGCAAGTTCGCCTTCCAGCTTTGTCTGACCGTAGACATTCAAAGGCTTATAGTCTTTACAGTCTGGATCCCATGGTGTTTCTCCCTGGCCGTCAAAGACATAATCCGTGGAGATATAGACCATCTTGCAGTCAAGTTCCTTACAGACATTGGCAATGTTCTGCGTTCCGCCGGCGTTGATCGCACGTACTTTCTCCACCTTGTCATCATCTTCCGCCATATCCACTGCCGTCCAGGCGGCACAATGAATGACGACATCCGGATTTACTTCCCTGATTACTTTCCCGACTGCTTCCGGATCGGTAATATCCAGCGGGAAATACGGTGCTGTTGTTACAGCCGTTCCATCCTGTACACCGCTGTACGCAGGCTGAATATCGCTGCCGACACCTTCATATCCTCTTTTATACAATTCATTTATGACATCGTGACCCAGCTGGCCGCCGACACCTGTTACAAACACCTTCATATATCAGACTCCTGTTTATCTTATTAATCATAACAGACCGCAACAGGATTCAAAAATCATATTGCGGTCTGCTGTTTCGTTATCGGTTGAATTCTCTTCCTGTCGGTTCCATTTTTTCAAATTCTGAAGCATGTCCGTCCAATGTATATTCGATCATGTGGTCTTCCTGCAGCCATGCCGACCAGATCAGCCGTCTGACACGGTGATCTCCCTCTTTCCAGTCAAAACATTCTGATGCGGGCTTATGATCCATCAGCCTTTCATAGCATTCGATCAGATCTTCATAGGAGAGCGGTGCCTGATCGACACGGTACTCATGATTTTCTCCGATTCCCTTGACCATGAAGATCGGATTGAATTTGTATAATTCATCTTCCTCTTCATCAAGAATTCTGGAGCCGTGGTCAGCCATGATAATGATTGCGGAATTATCATACACTCCGGCATCTTTCAGTTTCTGAATATATGCATTGGCAAGCGTCATGCTCGCTTCGATATTTTTGTAATATGATCCCTCGTCTTCAGAAATCCAGTTCATATCCTTGTCATATCTGAAAGGCACATGTGCTCCTTCCACGTGAATAAACCGGAAATTGTTCTGGTCGATATATTCGGTTTCCGCTGTATGGATATCATTGTAAAAATCCCAGTTGTCCGTACGGAACGGCGGCGGCCAGATCATACTGATAAAACTGTTGGTATTGCAGTCAACATACTGCTTGAAACAGTACGGGAGATATTTGAAGAGAACAAGCTTGAACTGTTCCTTGATAAAGGTGTTCTTCGCAGCCATGTTCAGTTCAACATCATCTGTCCGGATGTTTTCAAAACGGGACAGTTTATCTCCGTTATAGGATAATTCGGTTTCATAAATACCGATCTGATAATTGCGTTCTTCAAGATGCCGCAGGAATTCCGCATTGTCCAGTGCATCCGTGCTGTATTCTGTAAAGTCCGTTTCGTTTTCGAAAATCTTTCCCGTCAACATCTGCGGTATGGAGCGGGTCGTAAACGGAAACACGCTGGTCGTATTCGGATAATACGTAAAATTCGCAAACCATTCTTTATACTCCGGATGAGCAAGTGCCACTTCATCATAGGTATACGCATCCAGCGCATCCAGAACCAGAATAAACAGATTATCCTGCTTTGAGGCTTTGAATTCACCGTCCTTTGTTGCTACATACAATGCTTTCTTGATAACATTTCTGGATCCAATGGCAGTTGTTACAAGTGTAATGGAAAGAATAACCGCCATCAGCACACTGACCACTTCCGCAACGGACGCAAAACCTTTGTCCTTTACCTTCCGGTAAATCCATACCACTATTGTTCCGACAGCAATCCATATCAGCAGCGTTATGATGTTCTCGCCTGTATAGCGTGACCAGTCGGCAGAAGAGCCGTCCATCGGAGGCAGATTTTTGATGCGGAAATTTCCCTGAATATAGGAACATACAAAGGCAATCACAGAAACGACAAGAGAAATATAATATGCTTTTTTGTTGATGAGCCGGATCAGCAGATACACCAGAAGCACAACCGGTGCAATCATGCACATCATGCGGATCAGCTGCGGAACAAGAATGTCTGTATTGAACCAGAATTCATTCTTATTGTTGAAATACAGATCCAGCGGCGCACAGATACACAGCATAAAGCATCCGGAAAGAGTAATGAACAGTGCCGGTACAAGGTCGGAAAGAATCTGTCCGAACTTTCCTTTATCCTTTACAGACTTTTTATCCGGACTGTCCAAAGACAGTGTGATACGCCTTTCTTCCTTCATACAGGAAGCATCATAAAAATACAGTTCATCCGATTCTGTTTCTCTTCCGGCGGTTTCATCCAGATTAAAGAAGTGAAGAATCGGTTTCCGGATCTTTCGCCAGTACAGTCCGAAGAATGTGCCTAATGCAATCGCAATACCGGCAAGCGCCTGAATTGCATAGGTCATGACAGAAGGATCAATATATGCATTTGCCTGGATTGTGAAAAGAAACAGAAAGGCTGTTGAAAAATAAACATACCGTATTCCGCTTTTCAGCATTTTTCTCATGTTATTTCTTCACTGCTCCAATCTGAATTCTTTACCGGTCGGTTTGATATTCTGATAATCCGATGCATAACCGTCCTGATAGTATTCAACCATGTATTCTTCTTTCAGCCATTCAAGCCACAGCAGTCTTCTGACTCTTGCGTCGCCTTCCCGGGCATCAAAGCATTCTTCAGCAGTTTTATGCTCCAGCAGCCGGTTATACGCTTCCGGAAGATCCACATAGGAAAGCGGCGCCTGGGATACTGCATACGGATGTTTCTCTCCGAAACTCTTGATCATCAGGAGCGGATTGAAACGGTCCATAATTCCGCCGACATCATCGCTGTATCCATGGTCGGCCATGATAATAATGGTCGCGTTATCATAAACCCCAGCCTCTCTCAGCTTGTTTACAAAAGCACCGGCAATCGTCATGCTGGCTTCCACGTTCTGACGGTATGTACCTTCTTCCTCAGGAATCGAATTTACATCCTTGTCATAGACAAACGGTACATGTCCGCCTTCCACATGGTAATAACGGAAAACCTTATCGCCTGTATGCCCGACATTGTCTTCCAGCAGATCTTCATAGAAATCACGGTTGACCATCAGGAACGGTTCCGGCCAGATCATGCTGGAAAAACTGTTTGTGTTGCAGTGAATGAATTTCTTGAAGTAGTACGGCAGGTACTTGAACAGTGTCAGTTTGAACTGTTCTTTGATGAAGGTGTTTTTCGCAGCCGGATTCAGATCGACATCGTCGGTTTTCATATTTTCAAACCGGTGAAGCTTGTCGCCGTTATATGGCAGTTCGCATTCATATATTCCCATCCGGTAACCGTCATTTTCCAGTGTCTGAAAGAACTGACACCTGTCCATAGCCTGGGTGACAAACTCCGTGAAGTCCATTTCGTTTTCATAGACTTCTCCGGTCAGAATCTGCGGAATGGCTCTGGATGTAAACGGATAGATACTGGTGACATTCTGGAAGAATGTGAAATCTTCGAACCATTCCTGATATTCAGGATGACTGTTGAATACATCAGCATATCGGTCGGCATCCACGGCATCCACCACCAGAATAAAGAAATTCTCTGTATCGGATACCTCAAACTCATGGTCCTTGGTAGAAACGAACACGCTCTTCTCCACAATATTCCGGGAGCCCAGATAGGAAGTAAAGAGAGAAACGGAAAGAATTACAAGCAGCAGACAGCTTACCACTTCGACAACAGCTTTAAATCCTTTATCCCTGACATACTTGTAAACATACAGAAGAGCAGTAATCACAATGACCCATATTATTGCCGTAATGGCATTTTCTGTGTCATAAATCGTCCAGTCAACAGACGAACCGTCCATCGGCGGCAGATTCCTGATGCGGAAATTGCCCTGTATGTACGAGCAGATAAATGCAGCTGTGGAAATAAACAGAGCGCCGGAATAAACCTTTTTGCTGATCAGCCGGCAAAGCAGGTATATCAGCAGCACAGCCGGCACAAACATACAGAACATACGGATCAGCTGCGGCACCAGAATGCCGGCATTGAACCAGAATTCATTCTTATTGTTGAAGAATAGATCCAGCGGTGCATAGATACACACCATGAAGCAACCGGACAGCGTAATAAACAGCGCCGGTATCATATCTTCTGCAATTTCCCGCAGTTTTCCTTTCTTTCTGTCCTCGGAAGTCTTTCCTTCGGCAGTCTTCGGCAGAATGATCCGTTTTTCTTCCTTCATCACAGAGGGATCGAAAAAGACAAGTTCATCCGATTCTTCTTCACGTCCGACGGTTTCATCCAGGTTAAAGAATTTCAGTACCGGCTTACGGATCTTACGCCAGTAAAGACCGAAGAATGTACCCAGAGCGATCGCGATACCGGCAAGTGCCTGGATGGCATATGTCATGACCGAAGGATCGATATAAGCCTGAACAGGAACGGTGAAAAGAAGCAGGAATGCTGCTGAGAAATACAGATATTTGAATGTCGTTTTAAGCAGTCTGTACATTTTCTGCTTTTACACCGTTTCTTTCTTCTACTTTTCTGAATACCGCCTCGATAATATAGCGGGCATCATAAGGCACACTTTCGTCAAGGTGATATACATATTCGTGCGCAAGTTTATCAATGCGCTCATGATACTCTTCTGTATGCGACAGCATGTATTCAACCTTTTCAGGTATTTCGTCCAGTTTATCCAGTCCGACAACCATACCGATTTCATCTCTTACCCAGATGTTGATCGGAACTGTATCGATATTCTGATATTCCGGATTCATGACCTTCATCGGAGTATCGATAAAGAGAACCGGTTTGTATGTCGTATAGGCAAATTCGTGGGAAATATCCGACCAGTCGGTAATCATCAGATCGGCCTCAAAGACATTGCTGGTTTTGGAGAAGTCGGTCTGGATCTCAATATCATGATCGTTGGCAAACTTCTGCTTGAGCGCTTCCATCTTTTCCGGCATATGGCGTACATGCTGCGGATGCGGACGGACCGTGATCTGATAGCCATGTCCTTTCAACTGCTCGAGAATTTCGTCCAGACAGCTGTCAACGATATTGTCCTTTTGCCATGACGGAGCAATCAGAATCTGTTTTTTCTCATGAACCGGCTTTTCTGAAGCAGCATAACTGGCCCGCATGTCATCGAGCAGCGGATAGCCGCCTTCGAAAATATTCTTCTTCGGGAGATGATAGAATTCTTCCTGTTTCTCCAGTTCTTCCTTCTGATGCTTTCCGGATGCGTATACTGTGTCGAAATGATCCAGGGCACCCTTACGGAAAGTCATATTCAGGGATCCCATTCCATGGGAAATATTGATATATTCAATATCCTTGCGGACATAGGAACGTTTGATCTGATACGTTTCAAGGTCAGGCATTGTCATGACGACAACATCTGCATCCATCTTCATCATCAATGTGATCAGTGTGATTGGATCGATGAAGTACGGCTTGATCTGATCATTCTCTTTTGCCAGTTCAAAGATCTGGTCGTTCGGATCACTGGTGATGTAATGAACAGGAATATTCGTATACTTCAGGATATATTCGATCATACCCTTGAAGTATTTATAGAAACCGTTGCTTTCTGAATAGAAAACAAGGTGCTTGTTTTCGATCGAGAAGAAACGTTTATAGTCTGCTTTCGCACGTTTCGCCAGCGGATCGTTGAATTTCAGTTTCTTGTCTCCGCCGGACAGCGATTTCAGTTCTTCGCGTGTCGACTCCAAAGCTTCATAGTCAACATATTTCTCCGGATTAATGGCTTTGTTCATCAGCCACTGCTGGATGATCGCCATCAGGTTGCTGGCAACCCAGTAAAGTGCGACACCGGCCGGAACAAACATGCCAAGATATAACGACAGCGCAACAGAAAATGCCAGCATGCCGTATTTATTGGCGTTGGACTGCTCTGCCTGCAACGGATTGATTTTGTTCTGGGCAATTGCCAGCAGCAGGGAGGAAAGACCCGCCAGCAGCGGAGCAATCAGGGCAATACCGCCGACCTCAGATGCGATCCATCCCAGATCGATTCCCAGGAATTTCATATTGAAGTTCTTACAGGAATCGATGACAGGCTGCAGATCCGTATCCGGGTATTTTTCCTGCAGTTGCAGATAATCGGCTTCATTTCCCGCCTGAATATCCTCTACTGTATAGATCTGAATCGAACTGGATTCTTCATCCAGGAAATCCACATTCTCCAGAGTCACTTTCATCATGTCCTGAGCAACCGGCTGCGGTACCCGCAGGACATAATCCAGAGGATGATAAATAACCTCGACAACACCCATCAGCAAAACAATCTGGGCGATCAGCGGTACGAGGGATGCCAGCGGATTATAATGTTCCTTTTTATAAAGTTTCTGCTGTTCTTCAGCAATTGTATCCTTGTCACCAAAATGCTTGATCTTGATCCGGTTGACTTCCGGCTCGATCTTCACCATGGTAATCGAGTTTTTCTGCACCCACACCGAAATCGGAAGCAGAATAAACTTACTGATCAGAGTGAATAATATAATTGCCAGGCCGTAGTTTTTTGTCAGATTGTAACAAAAACTCATGAACGGTCCCAGTATCTGTCCCAAAAAGCCCATAACTATACCCCTGTTTCAACTAATGCTCTAACCTATATATAATATATGATATTGCTCAAAAAGGCATGGATTATTACGCATTTCTGCGCATCCATGCCTTTACTGTCTGCTTATGATGCGTTGATTTCATCAACCTGATAGATATAAAACATAATTCCCAATACGATCCAGACGACCAGAAGTACATAGGATTCCCCGCCGAAATGTACCCCTTCCAGTCCCGGAATCGGAACCAGCTGCAGAACAATAAACGCCAGTGAGAATGTCGCACCAAGGACAGCCATCCATTTCAGGAACGGACTCCTGTCCTGATTGCGCTTCATGGTAACGATTGTCGACATGCAGGTGAACATGAAGCCGATCGATGCTCCGATCGCGGACATATCCACAAACCAGCCCAGTGCCTCACGGCCGAGAACCGGTCCGGTCAGGGATACAGCGATACAGAACAGCATCGCATTTTTCGGGGTTCCGTGTTTTTCATCGATCTTTCCGAAGAAATCAGGAAGATATCCGTCTCTGCTCATGGAATACATCAGACGGCTTGACGCAAGATAGAATCCCATAATACCCGACAGAACTGCACACGACACAGCAACGCCAACAAGAATTTTGCCCGGTGTCCCCAGAAGTCTTTCCGCCGCAGCCAGAAGCAGCCACGGAGTGGAAGACGATTCAACGATCAGATCCGGCCAGTTCTCCAGGGCAGCTGCAGTAATCGTATTGTTTGCCGTATAGACAAAGCAGCCGAAGACAATGGCAACAACCATGATCATGCTGACTTTTTTATAGGAAAATTTGAACTCTTCCGCTGCCTGGGGAATCGTGTCGAAGCCGACATATGCCCATGGTGCAATGGCAAAGGTTGCCAGAATCGCCGACATGATATTGGTATTGGCAAATTCATCCACTCCGGTATAGGTTCCGGCTTTGTATGCCGCAATCGCGGATGCTTTGTCAAAACCCCAGAGCGGAGCCATGTTGGCAGTACTAGTCTTGGAACTGATAATTGCTGCGATGGTCAGCGTGCCGACTGATAATGCCAGCAATGCAGCCAATACGGTCTGAACAAAGCCGGCCTTTTTGACACCGACAATATTCAGCCAGCCAAACAACACCAGAATCGACATTGCGAACAGCATCTCTCCCATATAGACGTCAAAGCCGGCAATCGTATAATGAAATCCGAATTTCAGAATATCCGCAGCTCCGTCCAGACCGTCCACGATCAGTCCGATTGCGGTGGAATTCATCGGAACATTGGTCAGATATGCCGCAACCAGGAACCAGCCGCAGACATATGCCGCCCGTTTGCCGAAGCAGGCCTTGGTAAAGGTAAACTCGCCGCCGGCTTTCGGATATTTCGGAACCATGTAGGCATAACTGCAGGCAATGACCATCATGACCAGTGCACCAAGCACCATGGCAATTGCAGTTCCGGCTACACCGGAATTAGGAAGAAACTTTTTGCCCGGGTTTACAAAGGAGCCCCAGCCAATAATGCATCCAAAGGCGATTGCCCATACATGCATCGGACTCAGCTGTCTCTGCAGACCCGGCTGTTTGTCATTTTTGTTTGTACTCATTTAAGCAGCCTTCTGTCTAATCCTTGTTCAGTGTTTTTTCAAATTCATACAGTTCATCAGCAGTATCCAGTTCGATGATCTGCTTTCTGTCGATCGGACATACTGTCAGATTCAGAACATCCAGATTCCTGTCAACAACATCATCCCAGAAAAGCTGCTCGTGTCCTTCATTTTCATATTCTTTCAGAATGCAGTCACGCAGAGTCTCAATATCGTTCTGGTTGAACCAGGAAACACCGCACATGTTATATACATCATCTCCGCATTTACCGACACGGATGATCCGTCCGTTTTCATCCTGATCAAATACCCAGTCATCGGAATGGCCTTTCACCATGACGCCATAATAGCAGGACTGTTTATGCGGAATTGCGAAGATAGAAGGATCCGATACATACAGATCTGCTTCACAGATAAAGAAATCATCCCCATGCATGTAATCTGCTGCTGCGTGAATCGAAGAAATATTGTTCTTGATGGTATATTCGGTATTTTCGACAAGGACAATCTCAGGATACTTCTCCGCCAGAGGCGCGAATTTGTCCTTCAGATAGCCGACAACAACATACAGTTTGTCGACATTGTTTTCCAGAAGTCCCTTTACAACAGTTTCGACCATCGGTGTACCGTTCACCTCTATCATCGGCTTCGGCATCGTTTCTGTCAGCGGTCTCATTCTCGTACCCAGACCTGCTGCCATTAAAATTGCTTTTGTCATACTCAACTCCTTCTTTTGTTGTATCCGCTTCATTTTACCGCACAGTATGCAGTAAGGTAAACGAAACTTACTCTTTTTTCCAAACTATTAACATACTTAAATCATCAGAAAAGCCATGGTTTTCACCATGGCCAATATGCTTTGTAACAGAACCGACGTGTCATTCTACCCGGAAACCTTCATATCCCGGATAATGGGCATATGAACTGTCTGCCGCTATCAGTTCGATAAAGTTGTCGATTTCGATAATGTCGCTCTTATGACATTTGCGGACTTCCAGATGATACTTCTTTTTCATGATTCTCAGCGGTACGATTTCCCAGAGGTTTTCCTTGCCGCCTCTGCTGGCGTATACCTTGCGGAGGTCTGCTTTCAGTTTTTCCGCATCCTCACTGTTCCAGTATGAGATACCGAATGCCTGATAGCAGTCTGTACCGCCCATCTGATAATCCGCAACCGCACCGTTAATCTTTTTGAAGCACCAGTCATCCGTTTCGGATACCTTTGCCCCGAGATAATTGGACTGATATTCATATTTGTTTATGACATCCGGATTGGTGATATACAGATCAGCTTCGCAGATATAGCAACGGTCAATCAGGTCAGCTGCACAGACAGCGGAAGAAATATTGTTGGTGATGTTGTATTCCGGATTGTCAATGAACCGGATCGTAGAATACTTCTCCAGCAAGGCATCAAACTGTTCCTTTTTGTAGCCTCTGACAATTGTGATGTTGGTAATACCCTTGGCAACCAGAGCATCAAGTAATGTATCGATGATTCTTTCTCCGTTGACCTTGACCAGCGACTTAGGTGTATCCAGCGTGACCGGAGCCAGTCTGGAACCGAAGCCGGCTGCCAGGATGATTGCCTTGCGGACTCTGTACGGTTCAAGCGCCTTAAGTCCTTTTTCGCTGATTTCAATACTGCCGTCCGCAAAAATATTGATATAGTTCCTGTCGTTCAGCTCTTTCAGATATTTCTGTACGTTATTCAGGGAAATTGTCAGATCATCAGCCATTTTTCTAAGACTGTACTGCCCTCTGCCCTGTTTCTCCAGATATGTCAGGAAATCAAATTCATGGCGTTCAAGACCGATGCCGCCGTCAACTTCTTTAGCTTCAGCGTTACGTAATGTGTTTGCAATTGCCGTAAATCCGGTCCGGGCTACAACGTTGAGGAACAGAATGATCAGAGAAATAACGCTCTGCATCTCGTAGTTGCTGTTTTTCTCATATGTTGTGATGAGGATGGACAGCGGCTGGTTGTCATAACTGCACAGGAAGGCAACAGCCGAGATCGTAATCATGCTGTTGAGGAAGAAATACGAGAACATTTCAACCAGAGTGGACACTGAATTGGGAATCAGAACATTTCTGATGATCTGTCCCTTGGAAATCCCCAGTGTCTCACCGATAATCTCATAATCACTGTTGATCTTGCTGAGACAGTTCTTTGCCAGAAGATACGGTGATCCGAGGAAATGGAAGATATTCACGACAACCAGGATCAGAACGGTCCCATAGAAATAGCCGTTTGTCCCCTTGAACAGGAAGATAAAACCGATACCCAGTACCAGACCGGGAATAGCAATCGTACTCAATGCCAGCAGGTTGACGACCTTTGCCATTCTGCCGCTTTTTCTGACACTCAGATAACCGAGCAGATAGGCAAATGCGGTACCGAACAGTGCCGTAAGCAGTGACAGCGACAGGGAATTCCAGATATACGCCGTCAGGCCCACTCCGTGTGTGTTCGAGAAGATATTTGCAATGTGTTCAAAGGTGAACGACAGATCGTTCGGGAATGCCCTTGTCAGAGACAGGCTGATAAATGCCAGCTGCGGCAGGAAAAGAACCAGGCACAGCAGCGTAATGACCACGGCTGTGCCGATATTGAAACTCTTTTCCGCTTCGATCAGTTTTTTCTGCTTTTCGCTTTCACTCTGATCCTTGAAGATCAAATCGAATACAAAGGAAACAATGGAAGGCACCAGCAGAACAAAGCCGGCAATCGAACCTCTTCCATACTGAAAGCTACTCATGAACTGATCGTAAAGATACATCGGTAAGGTGCTTACCTTACCGGCAATTTCCATCGGCATTCCATAGTCGGAAAAGATCAGCGTAAAACAGGCAAAGAAAGCTGAAATCAAGGCAATCTTGAGATAGGGAACGGTCATTCGGAAGAAAGTGCTCAGCCGGCCGATGCCCATGATGCTTGCTGCATCATAAGGTCCCTTGTCTTCATAGTTCAGGGCATCATAGAGAATCAAAAACGTTGCCGGGAACGAGGTCATTACTGAACCCATGATCAGCCCTGAGAAGCCTCTGACTTCGATCTCCGCCCCGAAAAGCAGATCGATAAACCCGTTTGTACCGAAAAGCACTCTCAGACCAAGACCGACGGAAATCGTCGGTACAAGCATGCCAAGTGTCAGAAGAATGACAAACAGGTTTTTCCTCTTCAGACTTGATGTATTCAGCAGATATGCCGCAACCAGGGCAAGCACCGTGGTGGTCACGGCTGCTGCAGTCGTATAGATCAGGGAATTTTTGACAGCTGCCCAGAATGTTGCATCCTGCAGAATATAACTCCAGTCCTCCCCGGTCACATGAAATGCCAGTGTCAGCAGCGGCAGAATGGCAAACAGCAGAATACATCCTATTGATATGAGCCTCAGGTATTCATGCTTGATGATTCTGCCGGCACGATTGATCTGCGTGTTCATTTGATGCTGTCCTCTATCGATTTGACTTTCAAATCAAGATGATCGACGACAAACCGCTTTACGAACGGATCGGTCGGGTTGTGATAAAGGTTATACGGTGTATCCATCTGTATGATCCGCATGTCGTTCAGTACCATGATGCGGTCGGAAAGCGCAAACGCTTCTTCCTGGTCATGAGTGACATACACCATCGTTATTTTCAGCTTCTTCTGAATCTCTTTCAGCTGCTGACGCAGAATGACTTTGATTTCCGCATCAAGAGCTGACATCGGCTCGTCAAACAGAATCACGTCCGGATTCAGAACCAGCGTTCTGGCGATAGCCACTCTCTGCTGCTGGCCGCCGGAAAGCTGTTTTGGTTTTTTATAGATATGTTCTTCAAGTCCGACAGTTTCGATGATTTCCTTGACCTTTTTGTCAATCTCTTCCTTTCCCATTTTCTTTGCGCTGAGTGCATAGGAAATATTATGGTAAACGTCCATATTCGGGAACAAAGAATAATTCTGGAAAACGATACCGATGTTTCTGTCTTTCGGTGCAGCATTTGTGATATCCACGCCGTCTTTCAATATCTTGCCAGCCGTAGGCTGTTCAATACCGATCAGCATGCGCAGAATCGTTGTTTTGCCGCATCCTGAAGGTCCCAGCAGGGACAGGAATTCTCCCCGCATGATATCAAAGGAAATATCTTCCAGGACCGTTTTGGACTTGAATTTTTTACTTATATTGACTGCCTGAATAATAGGTTCTGCCATTGTTGTTTCCTCCTGGTATTTCATAAAGACATAATTAAGAAAAGAATAGCAGGCATCCCTGCTATTCCTGAGCCTTTCTTAAGAAATCAGTATTTCCACTGATCCAGCAGATTCTGTTTATAGTTGAAATCGAACAGACCGTTCATGGTAATCTCTGCATAGCTTTCCGGGTAGTTTGCAATTTCAGCAGCCGGCATATCTACGTAGATCTTATCCGGATTGAACTTCGCACACTGCGGCTTGTTCAGTTCGTTATACAGATAAGTGAACACTTCCTTGACGCTGCCTTTTGTTTCATGACCGGAAATCATGCCCATGGTAAACAGATCGAAGGCAAGCCCGTTTTCAGGAATGATGACTTTCAGCCCTTCATTCTCGTTGGCATAGTTGACACACTGCCAGAGCAGACCGTAAGCAATTGCGACGTCACCGCGGACAGCTGCCTTTGCCGGAGCAGAACCGGAAGTTGTATATTCCTTGATGTTCGGGTTCAGGTCATCGAAGTACTTCATACCTGCTTCTTCACCAAGAACAGTAACCATTCCGTTGTAGTAGCTGTAACCCGTTCCGGAAGACTTGGGACTCGGCATTGAGATCAGACCGGCATATTCGGGCTTCAGCATGTCTTCATATGTTTCCGGAACCGGAAGACCTTTCTCTTCCAGAACCTTGGTATTGACCAGGAACGCACCAGCTGTCTTGCCGTTGACTGCATACTGGTGATGACGATCAGTATAGCCGGTAACAGACGCATCGTAAATAGAGAAGTCATATTCGGAAAGATCCGCGAACAGATCCGGAGATGCGTTCAGAATGATTTCCGCATTCACAACTTCCAGATCATAGAAGATATCACAGTCGCTGTTTGTACCTTCTGCCTGCAGTTTCGATAAAAGCTGGCCTGTTCCAAGCGACTGAATCACGATTTCAGTATCCGGGAACTGCTTATCAAGTTCCTGCTGAATATATTCAATCCGCTCATCTTCAGCAGCTGTATAGATGACTACGCGGTCTTTTCCGCCGCTGGAAGCCGGTTCAGTACCGGACGCACTGTTGGAAGAACCGCAGCCTGTCAGTACAAGTGCCGCACTGCACAGAAACGCAGCCATGCTCATGTTTTTCTTTTTCATAACGTTAATTCTCCTGCTTTTTTTCCTTCTTGCCTGTGCTTACCGCCTGTTTTGAACACGTTTTGATACATATCCTTTTCAGAAACACATAACACAGTTCACGTTGAACTGTGTTTTTAACAAGAACTGAACATAATTTTAATAACGCAAACTATAAACGTCAATATATATGTTCCATTTTAGAAGAAATATTTGAAATTTTGAACAATCGTTCCTTGATCTGATGTCAACTGTCACAAATTGCCAGGTTTACACGTCGTATGTTTTATCAATTGCCTTCAGTTCGGTAAAGGTGTCGATTTCCACGACATCTGATTCAAAGCATTCCTGAACCCTGACAGCATACCGCTCTTTTCTGTATACCAGCGGCACCTGTTCCCAATAACGTTCCTTTCCGCCGGGAGATGCATATACCTCCTGGATATCCTGGGCAAGCATATTGCCGTCTGCTTCATTCCAGTAAGATATACCGACCATCTGCCAGATATCGTCGCCTTCTCCGCCGACCATTTCTTCAACGATCACACCGTTTCTGACCCGAAGGCACCAGTCGTCGCTGCGTTCCTTTTTGATTGCCAGGAAGTCGGAAGTGTAATGATACTTCCTGATAATCTTTGGATTGGATATCAGAAGATCTGCTTCGAACACATATGCGTTGGAAAGCAGATACCGCGCGACCAAGGAACTGGAGATATTGTTTGTCTCGTTATACATAGGATTTTCCAGAAACTTGATCATCGGATATTTATAGAGAAGCTGGTCGAACTGTTCTCCGAGATGTCCGCGGACAATGTAAATATCATCAATATCAACTTCCAGACATGCATCAATCAGACGGTCAATAATGCGAACACCCTGAACACGAATCAGAGGTTTGGGAGTATTGAAAGTAATCGGAACAAGGCGGGAACCAAATCCGGCCGCAATAAAAACCGCTCTTTTCGCACGATATGGTTCCAAAGCTGTCATGCCGGCATTGGTGATCTTTCCGTTTCCGGCATAACCAAGTTCATTCAATTCTTTGAGAATACGGTTTACCGTTCCCAGACTGTGTCCGGTGTCAGCCTCAAGTTCTCTTTGCGTCAGAGTCTCTTCTGATGTGGCCAATACTTCCAGAACATCAAACTGTTTCCTTGTCAGGCTCATCGGCGTTCTCCTTTCTGCTTCCGATCTTGATAACCGGTTATCGGACCATATTGCCGGATATCAGTTGATATGGAATTCTGCCAGATAATCGACGGCTCTTTCAAAAACCCTTCCTGTGGGAACAAGTGTTTCTTCATCCGCCGCATAACCGGTCTGTATGTATTCGGTGATTTTTGCTTCCCGGATAAAATGCATATACCGGCGTTCTCTCATATCGCCTTCTTCAGCATCGAAACACGCCTCTGCTGGCTGTCCTTCTTCCAGTCTTCTGTATGCTTCCTGCAGATCATCAAAGGAAAGCGGTGCCAGTGATTCAGTATACTCATGATGCTCGTCAATGCCTTTGACCAGAAGTGCGGGATTCCAGCGACCCCAGTATTCATCATTGTCATAATTGAATCCATGGTCTCCCATTATGATAATTGCCGTATTGTCATAAGCACCTGCTTCTTTCAGAGCGCTCAGATACGCATTCATGATCGTGATGCTGCATAGTACGTTCTGTTCATAAGAACCGTCTTCTGTATCGATCCGCTCCACATCCTTGTTATAGCGGAACGGCACATGAGCACCTTCGATATGGATGAATTTGAAACATTTGTCCTGCGTCATGACAATCGGCTCGGAGTGAATCTTATTATAAAAGTTCTCGTTGTTGTCCGAGAATATGTCCATATCACCGTTGATCTGCTGAGTGCGGTAAAAAGTGAGCATATCCGGAACATGATCTCTTTTCAGCTGATACGGTGCGTATTTGAATATAAACAGTTCTTTTTCTGTCTCCATGAATTCATCTCTTGATTTAAAGTCGACTTCTGCGTCATGGATGTTTTCAAACTGATAGATATTATCGCTGTCATAATACAGGTTTGTTTCATACATACCCATCCGGTAATCCTTCTCCTTCAGATCCGCAAACAACGGAGAATTGTCCATCGCCTCGGAAAAATAGGTCTGGTAATCCGTCTGGTTTTCCATCCATTCTCCTGTCAGAACCTGCGGCATCGCATAACTCGTAAAAGTATAGGCTCCGACAGTATCCGGGAAAAATGTAAAGTCTTCAAAGTATTCCGCGTATTCAGGGTTTTCCTGCATGATCTGCCCAAAAATCCGGGCATCCAGAGCGTCGACCATCAGAATAATGAAATTCTGCTTCTCTGACATTTCGAATAGATGATCGGATGTGGCAATGCGGTAGTTCTTGTCCGAAAATCCTTTGTTCCTGATTCCGACTGTCAGGAGGGATACAGCAAGCATTGCCGTAATCAGAAGATTCACGTACTTTGTAATCTTATAAAAGCCCTTCATTCTGACAAACCGGGCAATCAATAAAACAGCCAGTGGCAAAAGGCTCCACAGATATCTGGACTGAAGCATCTGTATGTGATAAAGTGACCAGTCGATCGCCGAACCATCCAGTGACGGCAGTTTTCCGGCCAGAAAGTTTCCTTGTATATACGCGCAGACAAAAGCCGCAAAAGCGCCGATATAGACCACATGATACAGTTCATCAAACAGCAGTAGGCATACCAGGAAAAGCGCTGATAATGTCAGGAAACATTTTATAAATGATTTGAACAGAATCGGGAAGACAATTCCAAAATCAAACCAGAAGTCCTTCATATTATTGAAATACAGATCAAGCGGGCTGAAGATCATGATGAGGAAGCTTCCGCACGCCGCAAGAATCAGCGCATACTTGTACTCGTTCCACAGTTTCCGAAGGAACGGCTCTTTTTCCTTCTGAACCTGTACGTCATTTCCTGGTTTGTATTCCGGCTGGATTCGCTGCCGGGACACCGGGTCATCAAAGTACAGTTCATCGGATTCTGTTTTTTCATATTTAGTTGAAAACAATCCGTTCCAGCCTATTCTTTTCCAGAGTCTGCGCCAGTAGATATTGAAAAATGTACCCAGTGCAATCGCAATGCCGGCAATCGCCTGGATGGCATAGGTCATGACAGACGGATCAATATAAGCGTTTGCTTCAACGGTAAACAAAAAAAAGAAACAGACACTGAAGTACAAAATACGCCATGCGAATGCTGTTTTGTGCTTTCTGTATACATCTTCTTTTTTATCTCTGATTTGCAGCATATTATAAATAATACTACATTATTCAAAGTTTTTTAAAACATCCTTGAAAAACCGATAAACTGAAGTAAACCTGTATTTGCTGTATAATACTTTATAATATAAAGACACGGAAAATGAATATGAAAAACATAGCTTTGATATTTGCCGGTGGAACCGGACAGCGGATGAACTCAAAATCAAAACCGAAACAATTCCTGGAGCTGCACGAAAAACCGATTCTGGTCTATACTCTGGAAAGATTTCAGGATTGTGATGCAATTGACGGTATCGTTCTGGTCAGCCTGAAAGACTGGATCGGTTATTGTTACGAACTGGTCGAGCGCTATAAACTGTCCAAGGTTAAAACGATTGTGGCAGGAGGATCCTCCGGACAGGAATCCATTTATAACGGCCTCTGTGCCGCCGGAAAAGAATACCCAGATGAGGCTGTTGTTCTGATTCATGACGGAGTGCGTCCGCTGATCAATGAAGATACCATCCTCAGGGCAATCGACTGTACCAGACAGTATCACTCTGCCATTACAGTTACACCGGCAATCGAGACAATCACAACAGACGCTGTCGACAATAAGGTCGGAACAATCATAGACCGCTCCAAATGCATGCTGGCAAGAGCTCCGCAGTGTTTTTATCTCAGCGAAATCCTTGAAGCCCACAGGAAAGCAATTAAAGATGGCCTTTCCTTTATTGATTCTGCCAGTATGATGCAGCATTACGGTCATGACCTCTATACTGTTGTCGGTCCTGTTGAAAATATTAAGATCACTACCCCTGAGGATTTCTATATTTTCCGGGCAATGATCGATGCCAAAGAGAATAAACAGTTCCTGGAGTAATAATAATGAGTAATACTTCTGTTTACATTGAAGACTATGAATACATCCTGCAGTCGGATTTCATCCCTTTTGAGAATCTGCAGACTGCAACTGTACTGATCAGCGGTGGAACAGGACTGATCGGTTCAACTCTGATCAATGCTTTGCTGTATGCAAACCAGACCAGAGGGTTTCATACCCGCATACTTGCAGTCGTTAGAAACTCGGAAAAAGCAAAATCCATGCTCAGGCAGGATGAAGGTCTTGTTCTGCTGAAAGGGTCCGTTGAAAATCTGCCGGTAATAACAGAACCTGTCGACTATATCGTTCACGCCGCCAGCCCTACCTCCAGCAGATTCTTCATGAATCAGCCTGTCGAAACGATTCAGGCCGGTGTGCTCGGAACAATGAACCTTCTTGGGCTTGCAAAAGAAAAATGCGTGAAGGGGTTTGTATATCTTTCCAGCATGGAAGCCTATGGAACCGTCTTGAGCGAAGCTCCTTTAAAAGAGGCTG
Organism: uncultured Erysipelotrichaceae bacterium; assembly: GCA_902778375.1. Taxonomy (GTDB): domain Bacteria; phylum Bacillota_I; class Bacilli_A; order Erysipelotrichales; family Erysipelotrichaceae; genus Bulleidia. The sequence goes on along the minus strand of CACYXJ010000002.1, from coordinate 42,996 downwards.
ATCTTGGATATCTGAATCCGGCCGAAACCAGAAGCTGCTACCCGGAATGCAAGCGCATGTGCGAGGCAATGTGCCACGCTTACGCAACAGAATACAGAGTCCCTGCCTGTTCTGTCCGGCTGTCCCAGACTTTTGGCCCGGGCATTTCCCGTAATGATCAGAGAGTCTTTGCCATGATGGCTCGCAATGCGCTGGCAAAAGAAGACATTATACTGCAGACAAAAGGCAACAGCAGACATTCCTATCTGTATACTGCCCAGGCTGTCACTGCTGTTCTCACTGTGCTTCTTAAGGGTGTTCCCGGTTCCGTATACAACGCTGCAAACCCGGACACATATTGTTCTATTTATGAGATGGCAGAAATGGTTGCTGAAAAAATAGGCCGCAACAGGATTTCTGTCCGTACAGCAGAGAACGGAGACACTTCAAAATATCCTGCTCCATCCTATCTGAATCTTGATATCAGCGCATTGACAGCACTTGGCTGGCGCCCTACAGGGGATCTGCTGATGCTGTACGAACGGATGATTGCAGGCATGGATCAGTCTTTGCGCTGAGAAAGACATAGTAATAACAGCCTCCGTTTTCCCTGCGGATGCTATTCTTTATACTATTCAATGTTAAAATTGAATCGGAGTGAATCAGATATATGAAAAAAAACACCGGATTAAAAATATTAGGATGCGCGGCTTTTCTCTGCGGCACCTATGCAGTGTTGAAAACTGCCGCTGTCATACAGAATAAAAAGCAGGATAAGGAATATGACAATCATCCTGTTGCAAGTACAGCCGCAAGAACTTCCTATGAAAAAACCGGAAAAAGGATTCTGGACACTATATTATCCTTTGGAGGGCTGATTATTCTCAGCCCGGTGTTGCTGGCCATATCAGCTGCTGTCTATATCGATGATCCCGGACCAGTCTTTTTCACTCAGAAAAGAGTCGGTGCGGGTAAGACACACTTTAAACTGCACAAGTTCCGTTCAATGAAGATGTCCACACCGCATGATACCCCTACGCATCTTCTCGACAATCCGGATCAGTATATTACAAGAGTCGGAAAGTTCCTCAGAAAATACAGTCTGGATGAACTGCCGCAGATCTGGGATATCTTTGCCGGCAATCTGTCCATTATCGGGCCAAGACCTGCACTATGGAACCAGGACGACCTGATTGCGGAACGCGATAAATATGATGCCAACGATGTTGTTCCCGGTCTAACCGGCTGGGCACAGATCAACGGCAGAGATGAACTGGAAATTCCCGTCAAGGCAAAACTGGACGGTGATTATGTAAAGGAACTGCGCAAAGACAGCAGAAGCGGTTTCCTGATGGATGTAAAATGCTTCTTCGGCACTCTGTTTTCGGTTGCAAAAGCAGAAGGTGTTGTTGAAGGCGGCACAGGAGAAATTCACAAAGCAGAAAGCGGAGAAGAAGAATGAATATCTGTATTATTACAGCTTTCGATACCAACGAACAGAGAGCGGATATGCTGAAGAGAGTATTTCTCGAAGCAGGCCATTCCGTTATTGTTCTGGCATCTGACTGGAAACATCTCGAAAAAGTAAAAAGAGTGGAAGCCAAGGAAGGCTACCGTCTTTTTCATGCGAAACCGTATTATAAAAATCTGTCCATAGACAGAATCATTTCCCATGTCAGACTGTCACGCAAAATCTTCAATTATGTCGACAAGCATCACAATGAAATCGATGTTCTCTGGGTCATTTTCCCTCCCAACAGTTTTGTCAAAGATGCCGCGAAAATCAAGGAAAAGTATCCTCAGATCAAACTGGTGCTGGATGCCAATGATTTCTGGCCGGAAACCCTGCCGGCAGAAAAAGCCAGAAACCTCTGGCCTATGGCCTATTGGCGCGACCTGCGAAACAACCACATCAATGCAGCTGATCAGGTAGTAACAGAATGCCAGCTGTTTGAAGACAACCTGAAGCCGGTCATCAAGGATACACCTTCAAAAACGATCTATCTTGCCAGAGATATCCAAAAACCACAGCTGCCTGCAGCACTGCCGGAAGACAGAATTTATCTCTGCTGGCTTGGTGCCATCAACAATATCATCGATATTCCGAAAATCCAGGAAGTCATAGAAAATATCTCCCGGTACAAACCTGTTACTCTGCATATTATCGGCAGCGGTGAAAACCTCGACCTGCTGGTTGAGTCCGCACAAAGCAGCGGGGCTGCTGTTCTCTACCATGGTATTGTTTATGATCAGGTTGAAAAGAAACAGATCATGGATCAGTGCCATTACGGTCTGAACATCATGAAAGATACTGTCGTTGTCGGTCTTACTATGAAAAGTCTGGATTATTTCGCTTCCGGACTGCCGATTCTCAATACGATCAAGGCCGATACCTGGGCGTTCACAGAAAAAGAGAAGATCGGATTCAATGTCCAGCCTTCCCTTGATTATGAACAAGTTGTGAATTATGACATTTCCATGCGCCAGCATACAGCAGATTTCTATATGAACACCTTTACTTATCCGGTATTTAAAGAAAACGTATTGTCCCTGCCTGTGTTTGAAAACCTGTCAGAAAAGTAAACCAGTCAGTGCAATTCTGCACCGACTGGTTTTTTGTTGTCTTTCCTACTCCAGTTCCGCATCCCATCGTTTGAGAAATGCCAGCAGCGACGGTTCTTCATACATCAGATCATCTTCGTTCAAAGAGACAGAATCCACTGCTGAATACATGCCTGTTTTATGACTGTATCCAAACAGCATGCCGCCTAGATCCGTGCCCCAAACAAAATATCCCGGCAGGTATTCCTGTATTTCATAATCCCTGTTGATTTCTGCCAGTTCTTCCAATGGATAGATCTGTATATATGCGTTTTTGCCAAGATTGCCTTCGCCGCCGTTACAGTCGTGTATGAAGTCGAGATACTCCTGCGGCAGAGGGATGTCATTGACTTCACTTACTGCTGCATCTGATTTTCCGTTGGAAGTAAAATCCGCCAATAGTTCCTTGTATTCCTGTTTCATGGTTCTCAGTTGTCGGATGTTGATGAACTGCCGGAAGATAAAGCGTCATTGATCTGTCTGTCACTCATCATATGCTGCAGGGTGATCAGGATCGCGACTACGACTTTTTCATAATCCGGCTGATAGATGTCGATGCAGTATTTGTCATGCAGAGAGATTGCCTTCTGGGAAATCAAGGCTGCGATTTCCCCGTTCTGGTCATACAGCTGAAAGTTCAGTCTGAGGATATTGCCGCGCAGCTGCCAGGCAAGTCCTTCGATGTTCATGATGTCCTTGATGATATGCCACCATTCAGTCGCCATCTCGAATGACAGACCGTCTGCCATGTCGATAAAGTGCCTCTCGTGGAGGGTAAAGAGCTTTCTGTGAATATATGCCACATCGTCTCCCTGGGCATCGGTAATATATGTCTTGTCATGCAGGGACGGAAACTTTGTCTCGACGTTGTATCTTACAAATCCCTGCTCGTCCGTGATCTCGATCCTGTGATGCAGCGAGAACACTTTCGTGCTTGTAAACAGCGAGTATTCCGGTTCGCCGAATTCTTCCAGATTGTTGATATTTACCGGTTCGCCGGCTTCCCGGAAGCGGAAAATGTCTGAAAAAATACCCATTTGTTTCTCCTGTTATGCTGTAAATAAGTGCTGTCTTGTGTCAGTTCTGTGCTGTGGTTTTTTCAACCGGCACCAGATACTGTTCCTTCTTATCCTTCTTAACAAAGAAGATGATCATGAAAATAAAGAGGATCAAGGCGACGACAGCCAGACTGACGGAAAGGAACGCCGTCCAGTCGCCCAGAGCCAGGAACGGTTCGCTTAAACCGAAATCATAGAAGCCGTGGAACAGCCAGGCTAGCACAAAACCCACTATGCCGTATGTCTTGTTGCCGGTATACGCGCTTTTTCCAATAAACCAGCCCTCAATGAATCCGAACCCGCCGTGCATGACGGTAATGCCTCTGACCAGAATCTGGATCGGACCAGATTCGAAAACATAGACTAAGGACTCAAGAATCTCGAAGCCGAGACTGACAATGACCATCAGAGCAGTGATATCCAGCCATGTATACTTAAACTCGGCTTTCTTGAGGACCTGCGTAAACATAAAGACTTTGGCACATTCTTCCATCAGCGCCAGGACAATAAATGTATGGTAAGCCGAGCCCAACACAGATGCGCCCCGTGTCAATCCGGTGAATTTGCCGATCAGGGCAAAGATTCCCGACAACAGTATGACCAGAAATGTCGAAAGAACACCTTTGATCAATGCATCTTTGCAGGATTTCTGATAGTTTTCATCCGCCGGCACCCTGCATTTCAGTTTCAGATAGAAATACAGCAATACTGCAGGGATCAGACTGACAATAAATGCTCCAATAACAATAACCATATTTTCCCCCCCCCCCCTTTTATTCTGTTGTTTTTGATTTGCTGCGGCAGGAGTATTTTTTATTCTGCTTCTTGCGGTCAACATAGACATTGGCTCTGTTCTTGCGCATTTCCGCAAGTTCTTCCGCTGTCTTTTTTCCGCCGTAGAGAATGTATTTGCCATTCTCGTCGACATACAGTTTCCTGTTGCCGAGTCTATTTGCTTTCCTTTGTTTTTTCATAGAGATACCTTGCCTCGACAGGCTTTGTTTCCCGGTGTCCGATCCGGGCATACGGCGCCCACTCCCTGATCCTCTTTATCATACCTTGAATATCGAGAACACCATAGGCAAATCCTTTGCGGACCAGTTCTTCCGGCACATATTCATCATACTTCTCGAAGATTGGTACTTCTTTGGGATACACCAGTTCCATCGGCTCGATCGGCTGTGACGCTTCATCCAGAAGGATTTCGAAGAATTCCTCTGGTGTGACTTTCATTGTAAACTGCATGAAGTACGGCTTGCCGGAATCGAAACCCTTTAAGCCAAGCCGCTCCTTGCAGCGGATCTTCAGGAACCTTTCCAGTGCCATGAAGCTGTAAGTGCCAAGCCACGGAAACAGTGCCCACATATTGCCGCCGAGATGAATCAGCGGATGTTTTGTCATGCCGCTTTCAAATGCGGCTGTACGCTCCTTCAGCAGTCTTTCCCTGGCATTCCCCAGAAGATACGGATAGTAGGTGTCTTCGTCCAGAACCTGCTTCATTCTTTCCAGAATGCGGGTGTGGATATCGCCGGGGCAGTTGCCGAAGTAGGCCGGAATAATGCCTTTGACCAGGGTGCAGTAGACAATATGATGCGGATGGTCGATTTCTTCGACGACCCACACTCTGCCGGCAATGGCAATCTTGTCACCGACCGGCGGCGGGGCAACGATTGTTCCCAGTTCATTTGCCTCGCTGCGTACAGTATACTCTTCATCATCTACGAATACTCCATAGAAGCGGAAGTTATTGGTAATTCTTTCACCGGCAAGGCCCAGGATCAATCCTCCCTGATCTGTTCTCTGTATGTGATCGGTATCCAGAAGATGCCGTAAGAGGATCTTGTAATCTTCCTGGCTGATTCTGTGAAATACCGATAAAGACAATACTCTTGCGGCCAGCTGGGCAGGTGTCATTTCCCCGCCTGAGGCAAGGGTTGCCATCGTCTGATGGTACAGCAGGTTGTATGGCATTCTGTCCAGGCGCGGCGGCTCGACCCATTTCTCCTCCAGATACAGCTGGACCAGGGAAATTGCCTGCAGCAGCTTCCAGGAAATCGTCTCCGGCAGCATTGTCCGCGGTTCCGGTTCCTCTTCACGGATGACGAACCACATTTCCTGCGGCTGGGAGCGTCTTCCTGTCCTGCCCATTCTCTGCAGGAAGGAAGAAACGGTAAACGGTGCATCAATCTGGAATGCTCTTTCAAGTCTGCCGATATCGATTCCCAGTTCCAGTGTCGAAGTCGTCACTGTGGAAATTGTCTGTTCCTCGTCTTTCATTACTTCTTCCGCGCTCTGCCGGTAGGATACCGACAGATTTCCGTGATGGATCAGGAAACGGTCCGGTTCATGTTTCAGTTCGCAATACTGCCGCAATACTGCCGTGACAGTTTCTGCCTCTTCGCGGGAGTTGCAGAAAATCAGACACTTCTTATCAGCGGTATGTTCAAAGATATAGCCTATGCCGGGATCGGCTCCGACCGGCGCATCATCGCTTTTCTCGTCCATGGCAAACACTCCTGTATCGGTTGCCTGGTGCAGGTCAATGATGCCTTCTTCCTGCTTTTTCTCCAAAGCAGTCTTATAAAAATGTTCCATGGACAGACGCCATTTCTGCTTCGAAGACGCAATTGTCGGAATCACCGTCTTTCTGCCTGTCCCGGCAGCCAGAAATTCGCCGGCAGCCTCCGGATCGCCGATCGTAGCAGAAAGACCGATTCTTCGCGGTCTGACATCCGCCAGTCTGCTTAAGCGTTCCAGCAGGCATAATGTCTGAAACCCACGGTCACCGCGCATCAGGGAATGTACTTCGTCGATGACGATGAAGCGCAGGTCATGGAACAGTTTCGGGATTAGTGAATGCTTGTGCATCAGCATTGCTTCGAGACTTTCCGGCGTGATCTGCAGGATACCGGAAGGATGTTTCAGCATCTTATCCTTATGGGAAGAAGATACATCGCCATGCCAGTGCCATACCGGAATTCCCGCCTCCTCGCACAGATCGTTGAGGCGGATAAACTGGTCATTGATCAAAGCCTTCAAAGGTCCGATATAAAGAACCCCGACGGATTGCGGCATATCTTCATACAGCAGTGTCAGAATCGGGAAAAAGGCAGCTTCCGTTTTTCCCGATGCTGTGGAACTCGTCAGAAGAACATGATCCTCTGTATTGAATATGGCATCAGCGGCAGCCACCTGCACAGCCCTGAGGTTTTCCCATTCATGACTGTAAATATAATCCTGTATAAATGGTGCATATCGGGAAAAAATATCCATTCTGATTCACCTCACACCGTAAACTCCGCAAAGGCGTCCGGTACTTCTTCACCATCCTCCAGACTGCCTTTGGCATAGGAAAACTCGTCACTGTTCAGCAACTGTTCCATATTCATATCCGGATGCTGGTAGAGAATATCCAGAAGTTCGATAAAGTCACGGATCACTTCTCTTGGCGTAATGGCGGAATCGGCACCGATCCGGCCGTATTCGATTTTGATAAACATTGCCAGATCTTCATCGCTCAGTCCGCATGTATAGTCATAAAGACGTTCGTGCAGTTCGGCCAGTTTGCCAACCAATACCAGCATTTCTTCCGCCGACAGCGGCTCCAGACGGATGACCGGGGCCAAAAGGTCCCTTGCACCGTCACGGGAAAATTTGCCCTCGGCAAGTCTTGAACGCAGCGCTTCATAACTGTAGATGCCTCTGCGTCTGTCTTCGATTGCCTGCGGTGTTCCGCTCATCAGGATGCCAAGATACCTGGCCTTTCCCTGCATCGTGTCGTTGTACATTGTCAGAATCTTTTCATAGTTGTATTGACGGGTGATACTGTTGGGAATCTTGTAGATATTCACAAGCTCATCGATCAGAACCATCAGACCGCTGTAGCCGATTTCCTTCAGGAATACAGCAAACAGTTTCAGATAGTCATACCAGTCATCATCGGAAATGATATTGCGCACACCCAGTTCGCTTCTGGCTTCCGTTCGGGTGTTGTATTCGCCGCGGAACCATTTGACGGCAAGCGCCTTCTGTTCCTCGTCCTGTTTCCGGTCCGCCAGATAATAGATTTTCAGCACTTCGGCAAAGTCATATCCGTGTACCAGCTCGTTCATCGTATGCATCAAGGTATTCAGTCTTTTCTGCGCTTCCTCTTCAAAAGCGGTCTCGTTATCCCCACCGACTGCTGCCTTGATTTCATCATTCAACGATCTGACCCAGCGGTCCAGCACCAGCATGATGGCACCGCCCTCGGGTCTGGTTTTGGTAGACATGTTTCTGAGCAGTTCACGGTAGGTCGCAAGGCCCTGTCCCTTGGTACCCTGCAGTCTTCTTTCCGGCGACAGGTCGGCATCCATGACAACAAAGCCTCTGTCCATGACATAAGTCCGGATCGTCTGCAGCATGAAAGACTTGCCGCTGCCGTAACGGCCGACAATAAAGCGGAAGGAAGCTCCTCCTTCTGCGACAATATCCACATCGTTCAGAAGTGCCGCGATTTCATTCTTCCGGCCGACGGTAATATACGGCAGGCCGATTCTCGGCACGACACCGCCCTTCAGGGAATTGATTACGGAAGCCGCAATTCGCTTCGGTGCTTTTCGTTCAGTTGTCATTTGCCTGCCTCCTTTATCATTTCCCGGATATCTTCAATATAATCTTCGATCAGGACTGGATCGTCGCCGTCGAACTCGATGACCGTGTCGCCGATCTCATCCATCAGCTTTTCATTGATTTCATCGCACAACAGCGACAGAGATACATTCTTCAACGTCTCAAGAGAGCGGGGATCCTTTCCTTCCAGCAAAGCCTTCAAAAGGATCTTCTCCTCTTTCGTAAACAGTGTATCATCAAATTCTTCTTCATACTGTTCTTCTTCAGGTACAGCGAACAGTTCTTCTTCCGTTTCCTCTTCAATATCTTCTTCCACCAGTAAAGAGTCCCGGGTCAATGCCGCATCATCTCGGATGGAGGTCAGGATATCCATGTCGATATTAACGACGGGTTTCGAAGCTTCCTTCTTTTCTTTCAGATATTCCCGGATCGCTTCCTTGATGGTTTCCGGATCGAAGGTCAGTCCGGTCCGCTGCTTGATGTGCCGGCCATACCTTGTCGCAATCCGCAGAAGCCGGTCGGTTTCCGATATCAGTTTCGACCATTCGCTGCGCAGCACATAACTTTTCTTCGTCCATCTGCCGTTCTCGCATGAATAGATATTCTGTTCATTGATCATGACCGTTGTATCCGCATGTTTCTCGTTTTCATAGAAAACCGCCGAGGAAAACATCCGGTACGGTTCATTGACAACACTGCACACTTCCGCTTCCAGAAACGAACGTCCCTGTTTCCTGTATTCTCTGCAGTACATGCGCCAGGCTTTCGCCAGTACCGCCATCACATCCGCAAGATTCTCCCGCAGGAAAGCCGAGCGGCTGATCTCTCTGGCCGCGATCATTCCGATTGCTTTCTGAAGCTCCGCTTCATCATGGCTTTCGGGATCCCTGGCCGTATCATCGAGAATCTTCCAGTTTGTCATATCGACAGTTTCAAACCGCATCGGAATCATTTCATTCAGATCATAATAAATGACAAAATCATTGATCCATCTTCTTAATTCCAGCATGAAGAGTCTGTCGTTTCCGGAATACATTTCCTCGATCGCACACAACTGGGCAAAGGTATCACAGGCGTTACTGTGGAGAAGATGCAGCAGTTCATAGACATAGAGTTTCAGAAATGATACCGGTGTATTATCACTCAGCTGTCCGTTTTCCATCAGTTCCGTACGCCAGCTGAAATATCCTCGTAACTGACTGTCTGTCATCATCCGGTAGACAGGATGAATATTCATGAATGTTCCCCGGAAATGATAACTGTCCTTATAGTCCTTCATGAAAACGGCCTGCCGCCAGAAACAGAACACTTCATCATTGGGAATGTTTCTTCTTGGCTGGTAAAGCTTCTTCATTTCCGCGATCTGCACCGGAACGTTTTCGCTTCTGATTTCATGCCGTGAAGGAATGGAAACATCCCGGTATACTGTTCCTTCCTGCAGAGAAGCCGACTGTTTTCCGGAAGAGTCCCGCAGCCATTCATATCCTTCATTCATCAGACTTCTGTATACATCGATCTTCACATGTTCGTCGATTACCAGCATCAGCCACTGTTTCGGATCCATTTCCGAACTCAAGGCGCAATATTCATACATGATCATTTCCGGAATTCTTGCCGGATCAAAAGGGATCTCTATTGCATAGTAAAGCTCGTCCGTTTCCATCGCAATTTCCTCGGAGGAAATCAGTCTGCCAACCGCGCACCACCGTCCATCCGGCTGATACAGTGCTACCATATCCGGATCGTGCCGGCGCGGGTAGGTTTCATGCAGACGGTATCTCAGACGATATTCATCCAAAAGAAAACGGAAGATTTCATATTCTCTTTTCAGGCGGTCACCGCCGCTGTCCCAGAAAGTCATATCTTTATACTACTGCGTTTACTGATCAGAGCGAATGCTCAAGATACATTTCGATTGCTTCAATCACTGCTGCGTTCAGACTGATCTGTGATTTCAGTGCCTGAAGGGCGAGTTCTTTGTGAAGTTTTTTCCCGATCCTGACATTAAAGGATCCGGTATATTCCTTTTCCGGTTCTTTTCCTGTTGTCATACAGAAATCGAGATATTCATCCACTGCCTTGCGGAATTCCTTTTCAATGTTTTTTGAAGAAGTACTCTCAAACTGAATCGGATCGTTGACGCCTTCCACTCTGCCATACAGCATTTTGTCCAGCACATCATATTCAACAACTGCATGATATCCTTTGTATTCCAGCACATTCATAAGCCTTACCTGTTTGCAACTGATTTTCAGTTGCATTTTAATGCCTGCATGGATTTGTGTCAAATCGGCTCTGTCAGACAGAAGAAAACCGGATCTTCATCCGGTTGTTTGATTACAGGTTTTCTCCGTTTGATGCAATGACTTTTTTCAGCCAGTGATAACTCTTTTTCGGTACTCTCTTCATGTCTCTTAAATCATGATTCGTGCGGTTGACATAGACGACTCCATAGCGTTTCCGCATGTCTCCCTGGGAGGACAGAATATCGATCAGCCCCCAGCCGAGATAGCCAAGCACTTCCACACCGTCAATATTCATGGCATCCTTCATAGCCTGGATATGATTGCGATGATATTCGATCCGGTAGTCATCCTGAATCTCATTGACACCATCCCATTCCTCCTGAACACCGACACCGTTTTCAATCGGGAATACCGGCATATGATATGTCTGATACATCTTGTTCAGCACATCCCGGAAGCCATCCGGATCGATCTGCCAGTTCCATTCTGTCGTAGCGATAAACGGATTGTCCTTCTTGCCGTAATGCATGTAGTAATTCGGAGTCGTTCCTTCCGGAATCTTTTCAGCACTGACTGTGGAAGAACTGTAGTAAGAGAAGGCCAGATAATCCTCGCAATGTTCCCGGAACAGTTTTGCGTCTTCTTCCGTGAAATCCATATTGATGTTTTTCACCTTGACCCACTGCATCATTTCCCGGGAATACTCTCCTCTTGCAAAGACATCCAGCAGTGTTTTATTCAGGAACTCATCAGTCTTTCTGGCAGCCAGGATGTCTTTTGGAGCACAGGTTGCCGGATAAGTCTCGGCATATGCCAGCATGCCGCCGATCTTTCCGTCAGTATGCTCATGTACATAATTCACCATCCGCACATGGGCTACCATGACATGATGACCGATCTGATACAGTTCGTCCTCCGTCTTCCCGCCTTCCAGATAGCCGGCAATACGGAAAGCAATATCCGGATTCCAGTACAGGTTCTGTTCATTGAATGTCAGCCAGTATTTCACTTTATGATGAAATCTGCGGACCACCTCTTCGCCGAATCTGACAAAGTAATCCACGACTTTCCTGGAAAGGAAACCATTGTACTTCTCAGCCAGATATAACGGCATGTCAAAATGATACAGGCACACCATCGGTTCCAGACCGCGTGCGATCATCGCATCAAGCAGTCTGTCATAATAGGCGAACCCTTCTTCGTTGAAATCACCGCAGCCGTCCTTGACACATCTTGACCAGGAAATCTGTATGCGGTACATATTCATCCCCAGGTCCTTCATCAGATCCAGATCTTCTTCATAATGATGGTAATTGTCGTTGGCGAAATGCCAGTCGCTTCTGTTTTCCGCCGGTTCGACGATGTCATAGACAGAAAGTGACTTTCCGCCTTCATTCCATCCGCCTTCTGTCTGCATGCTTGATACGCTGTTGCCCCAATAGAACATATTCCGACCTCTTTCTAAATGACTCTGTCTATAAAAGACCGTATTGCTTATATTTGTCCAGCATCATTTTATAAAACAGCCGGTTTCCGAAATACTGCCGGTAGGTTGCAGTTTTCTCCTTGCCGGCGGCTTTCAGTTCCGCCATCTTCTGCCTTTCGAATTCTGCCTGTGCCTGCAGATCCGAAAGCATTTTTTCAAAAGCTTCGATTCTTTCCATATCTGTTTCCCGACACTCATTCTTTCCGGTTCTTTTCATAACTCCAGCGGGCGATTTCCGCAACCAGCGAAAGCGGCAGTTCCTTATTGTTTGGCAGCTGGATCGCACCTTTGCTGGTTTTGTAATCCTTCAGCTGTTCCCGGAAAGCTTCCACAGCTTCCGATCCCGGATACAGACCGATATGTTTCTTTGCCGGTGCGAAGTGAATGATATTGCGTCCTTTCCAGAATGTCGGCATGCCCCAGGAAATGCGTTCTTCTGCATCCGGTATCGCTGATCGGATCGTTTCATAGATTGCGTTGAGACGCTCCCGGACGTTTACCTCCTGGGAGTTAATATATTCCTGTATTGTCATAGTTCTGCCTCGATCACGACATGAATCGTGTCACCGTCTTTTTTGTTCAGTCTCTTCCGGATCGATTTCAATACCCCGATGATATAGCAGATCGATCCGTCGTCATTCTTCACTCCCATATTGACGATGCTGCCTTCATAAGGAATACCATCGAATGACGCATGGACTTTCAGACGTCCTTTGCGGCTCTCTTTTCTGATATCCCAGGGAAACTCAACATAAGCACCGCCGTTATCTTCCATCTCGTGAAGAACGGCATCATACTCGTAACGCTTCTTCATCTTTTAACGGATATCCCGATAGTCGATCTGTTCGACATCGTGTTCATCAAGCCATGTTTTCATGGCCGGATCGCACAGCATGACGACCTCTTTCGTCCGGTTCACAGTCAAAGAAGAGTGATTGAGAATAAAGTCATCAAGATATCCCGGATGCAGCACTGCGACGCTCGGCATGTCTTCCTTTGCCACATTCAGAACACCTTCCTTCAGGCATTCATAGGCATCGTAATCCGGCGAACCTGACTTCATCGGCAGGATCCTGACTGGCTTGCTGTTGAATGTTGTCTCACCGCCGTCAAAACGCAGTTTCTGCAGTGGCAGCGAGTACTTATCCGCCACGATTTCCAGTGCCTTGAACAGATTCATACTGGCAACTGCGTGCGCTTCAAAATAATCCGGCTCCTGTCCGGTCAGCTCCCTGAATTTCCGGTACTGGGCTTCGATTTCGATGACCGCTTCTTCGACATCGACAAAATCTTCCCCGTTCTGAAACGCTGCCCGGTACTGCTTTGACGATTTGAATTCCCCGTTTTCATCCAGCAAAGAGGGAATCTTCTTTGGATCAGCGCAAGGCATGCCAAGACAGACGTTCGTATGCTGGCCGACCGCAAGATCGAAATCCTTCAGAAGATCCAGTCCGTGCCGGGCAAAAGGCATATTGGGCATCACGCCCACGCTTCTTATCATACCGTCTTTTACCGCTTTACAGATTCCGTAATTCACCGCTTCACTGTAGCCGACATCATCGGCCCGGATAATCAGTTTCTTCATATTTTTCTCTCCCGTCTGATCATAGTATACATATGGATGCCGCTTTTCAGGACGGCATCCTTTTCTACCTGCATTCCCTCATGTTCATACTTCTTCATCTTGATCCCGGCATCCGTATCCAGGATAGTGATCAGTCCGTTCTCATCCGCTTCCTGAAACGGCTGCTGCAACAGCTGCTTCAGGATACCCTGATGCTGATACTCTCTGCGGACACAGACCAGACAGACATCCACATAATCGCGGTCAAACTGATGTGACATCGTATAATCCGTCCAGCCGTTCCTGCTCAGAATCATCTTCTGCACGCCTTCCAGCGACATGTACATCATGTATTTCACCGTCAGCAGAAGTTCCCTGTACCACGGCAGACCATGCCCTTTCCGGTACCAGACAATAAATCCTTCTTCCTGCTCGGACGTCGCAAACAGTCTTCCGCAGCGGACAAATTCCTTCAGCGTATGATAAAAGTACTGCACGGCATCGTCATAATCCAGACTCCAGGAAACGACACCTTCCTCCGCAAGAAAAGAGTCCGCAAATGCTCCGGCGATTTCCCGTATATGTCTGTCATCGATATCCTTGAGAACAATCATGCTTCTATTGTATCCCTTGTCAGGGAGATATGAAAAAGCAGACGCACTTTTATGCATCTGCTGATATTTTTACATCCGGTTGACTTCCCGCACGGCATCACGCATGGCGCTGTCGATACCGAGACGGATCATCGTGCTTGGGGCACCGAAACAGATATTGAAGCCGGCACGGTTTTCATAGATCCTGTGCGACCCAAGCCTCCTCAGCCTCTGCACATCGACCTTGCCCGGATCATAGACACTCAGGGTCAGCTTGGCAATCGAAGAATTGGTCATTTTGATGTTTTCGATTCCGCCGGCCGCCTTGATTACAGCACTGATCACTTCGTCCTTACTGCCGGTCTTGAAGAGATCCATTGCCAGATACCGAAAGTACAGCCGGGTAACCAGGAAATAGATTGCCCCGGTGATAATTCCGGCAACAGCTACTCCGATCAGACTTCTGGCCAGCGCCGGATACTGAATATAACTGATGAACTCCGGCAGGGAACCGGGTCTTGCTGTCAAAGTGATCGTATCCGTGGACTGATAGCCAAGATAGATATGCAGTGACTGCAGGGTCATATACAGAATGCCGGTGCATGAGACATGGAAGGCAAACAGCAGCGGGCAGAGAATCAGAAGAATCAGTTCCAGCGGCAGCAGTGTTCCCCAAAGCAGGGAAGCCAGGGTACCAATGATGCACAACAGGATCATGCGCCGTTTTTCCATCGGATTGGTATCGAGCGAGAAGGCCGCCCAGATCATCGCCGGCATGGCAAAGATATTCAGGATGTAATAGGGCGTGAAGAATCTTCCCGCCATGCCTGTCACACCGTTGGCAGCGAGCTGTGCCGTCCAGATATTGACGTCGCCGGAAACCGAAATACCGGCCGCGTTGACCCAGGAACCACCGCTGATTTCATACCAGAAGGGCTGACGGATCGCCGTGCCAAGTCCCAGTACGCCAAGCAGCCGCTCACTGATTCCATAGAGAGCAAGATTGATCGGGTTGTTGGTGTCAACCGAAATGAAGTGAACAACGCGCTGGATAAACTGTACCGCATACGGCCAGACAAACGACATTGCAAGGCCGGCAATGATACTGAAGAATACCGTCCGCAATACACACGACATTTCTTTCGAAACAAACGAGAAGAAACCGTATTCCGTCTTGCGGCGGGAACCATTAAAGGACCAAAGGGTGATCATTGTCACAATGATCGCACCGATCAGTCCGGTCTGCAGCGGATAATGCGTGGCCCCGGTCAGCGAGACGACACTTGTGCGGTTGACGCTCAAGCCAAGGATACTGCTGTAGACAGTTGAGGGCAGTCCCGGATCGGCAAAGTACATAGTCGTGGCAAGGAATGTGACATAGCCGGACAGAGCCGACATGATCGTGGTAGCTGAACCGCCGCGTCTTGTCGTCAGACGGATCAGGAACAGCAGCGGAAAATTGACTACCAGGAACTGGCCGATTTTGATAAACAGTTCGCCGAAGGAAATCAATGTATCCCCGCTGAAAACACCTGCGAATCCATATACTGGATTGGTGATCAGATTGCCCAGACCAATCAGACAGACCGCAAAGAAAATCACGCAGAGCGGAAATTTCAGTATTTCATAAAATGACTGCCAGTTTCGCATCAATTACCTCAATTCTTAAAACAATGTTTTGAGACGGTCGAAATAAGAGACTTCCCGGCCGCTCAGTACTCTGACATTAATGTCTTTGGCGGAAGAAACCGTAAAGCTGTGCAGGCCTTCCAGGGAATAGGTGTCCTGATCACAGGCCAGTACGGCACCGCTGAAATTATTGGAACGGAATTCGATGACTGTTTCCGGTTTCAGAATGATCGGTGACTGCAGACTGCGGAAAAGACTGTGATGAATGACACTCATTTCCGTCAGTTCGATAAAGTCCAGCCCTTCCTGGATCACTGCCCCGCCCAGCGAGCGGTTGAATGCCGAAGATCCGAGCTGAGTGCAGACAAGAACACCGCTGCCGCGCAGGGTCTCGAATTTCTCACCGTTGATATATACTTCAATGATCTGGGTGCGGTAGGGATTTTCCACCCGCACTTCATTGACCGCATGATGTTTCATGCCATCTGCCGTCATCTGCAGCAGACGGTATTTCTTTTCTCTCAGTTCGTTATTGAAAAAACTGTCCATGAACTCCCGGTAGTCCTTGTCCCGGTAATCGGTATAGAACCCAAGTGTTCCGGTATGAATGCCGTAGAAACAGACATTTGAAAACCATTTGCCGGCCTTGCGCAGAACTTCATGAATGGCGCGGATATAGGTACCGTCTCCGCCGATGACAAAAACCGTGTCCGGCTGCAGATCGTTTCTTGTATACCCGTGTTCCTGCAGTTCTGCCTCCGTCTGCCTGCTCAGTTCCTCGGACAGACTGTCTCCTCTGCTGATAATCGTATATGTCTTCATTGCTGTTCTCTTTTCGTAATATCCATTATATACGAAATTCCCATCCTTCGCACTGCAGGCAGGAAAAACGGAACACCGTCCTGATGTTCGTCCTGATGTTCCGTCATTGTTTATGCAAGAATTCCCTTGTCGGCATTCTTAATTGTCGGGATTTCCTCCGTATCAATATCGGTGATATGTTCACCGCTGTATTTCTCTGTCTCATTGGCAATAACTTTATGCAGCAGCAGTACTGCGATGATATTCGGAATTGCCATCAGCCCGTTGAGGATATCGGCGATATTCCAGACGACGTTGAGTTCCACCAGAGAGCCGACAAGAACGAAGATGACCCACAGAATTTTATAAGGTTTGATCGCCTTTTCGCCAAACAGATAGACGCAGGCTCTTTCACCATAGTAATACCAGCCGAGGATCGTCGAGAAGGCAAACGTAACCAGTCCGAACACCAGTACCGGCACACCGATATAGGGAATGACGGAGAACGCACCGGTCGCAACAATGCCTCCGTCGCCGCTCAGTCCGTCAATGTTGGGATATTTGATAATACTGGAAATCATGACCAGGCCGCTCATCAGACAGATGACGACTGTATCCCAGAAAACACCGGTCATGGAGACCAGAGCCTGACGCTTCGGATTGGCTGTCTGGGCAGCAGCACCGACCAGCGGGGCCGAACCCATACCTGCTTCATTGGAGAACAGACCTCTGGCGAAACCATAACGGCAGGCAACCGAGATACTGACGCCGACAAAGCCGCCGGCAATCGCCTTTGGCGAGAAAGCCGAAGTGAGAATCAGCGAAATTGTCTCAGGCAGGACATCGGCATTGACGAACAGGATCCAGAGACAGCCGAGGAAATAGAACAGGGCCATGAACGGAACCAGTTTTTCCGCTACTTTGGTAATGGATTTGATGCCGCCGAGAATAACAAGCGCGACAACCGCTGTCAGAACAATAGCCACCGGCAGCGGTGAAATGCTGAAGTTTTGCGTGATATTGGTCACAACGGCATTCGCCTGCACCATATTGCCGATGCCAAAGGCGCATACCGATGCCAGAAGAGCGAAGACAATGCCCAGCCAGCGCATGTTCAGTCCCCTGTCCAGGGCATACATGGCACCGCCGATCATCGTTCCGTTTTCCGAACGGACACGGTATTTGACGGCAATCAGGTTTTCGGCATACTTGGTGGCAATACCGAAGATCCCGGTCAGCCACATCCAGAGAATGGCTCCCGGGCCGCCAAGGGCGATCGCCGTTCCGACACCGATGATATTGCCGGTGCCGATCGTCGAGGAAAGCGCTGTTGTCAGAGCGCCGAACTGGGAAACGTCTCCCTCGGCGTTCTCGTCTTTTGTCACCGACATTTTGATTGCCTTGAAAATATCTTTCTGAATAAAGCCGGTGCGGACGGTCATGAAGATATGTGTCCCGAACAGCAGCAGAATCAGCGGCCATCCCCAGACAAACGAATCTATCTTGTCAATGATATCAGCGAACATAAACTATCTCCCCTTAAACATATTTCCGAGTATACCACAATCTCTGTTCCCGGAATTTATTTTTGCGCATAAGAATCTGTGCCTGTCCCATAGACATTCTGATACTCCACCAGATATCCGTCCGGATCTTTCAGAAAAAAGGAATAGACAGGAAACCGCGGATGCTTTTCAGGTCCGCGGAACACATCGCAGCAGTCTTTCAGCTGCTCATAGCGTTTCCTTACTGCCGCATCATCTGCCAGGTTCAGGGAAAGACATACTCCCTTTTCCCCGCTCAGCGGTTTTCTCCCGTCACCATACTGACAGAATCCCCAGTAGCCATATCCGGTATCGAATATATAGAGGCTGTCTCCCTGCTTTTGTTCGACCTTCAGACCGAGGACATCATGATAGAAATGCAATGTCTTACTGATATCCCTGCAGGGAAGAAAAATCACGGAACTGCCTGCCTGCATATGCATACTCCTTCCGCCTGCCGGTCCTGAAATTCTTTTCCGGCGGCAGGACATTATATTAATAAACTAAGCATTATTATGGCATATAATTAATTACAGCAACAGAATTCTACTACTGATCATTTAAGGAGATTCACCTGTATGAAAAGAACGACCCGTATACTGCACGTCCTTCTGCTCAGCATTGTCATGGTGCTGGGATGTTTCGTTCCGGTAAAGGCAGAAGACGATTTCGATGCCTTCCTTACGGAAGAGAACCGGAAAATATACAGCAGTGATTATACCGAATTCCATTTCGGTGTCATCGATTACAAAAAGTTCGGCTTTACAAAACCGGCGGTCCGGCTGCCGGATGCTTCCTACGAAGCCTTCGCCGCGGAAGCTGCCCGTTTTCAGGCGTCGCTGGACAGACTGCATCAGTTCGACTTCAACGCCCTGAACGAAAAACAGCAGCACGACTACCTGGCATATGAATGGTATCTGCAATGCAATCTGGCCATTGATAAATATCCTGATTTTTATGAATGCTTCAGTCCGTACAATGGTCTATACAGCGATGTCATTACCAACATGACAGAATTCACGCTGTACGATAAGGAATCTGCCGAAGACTATCTGACCCTGACAGCCGACTTCCCGCGGCTGCTGAAAGACATGCTGGAATTCACCAGACAGCAGGCGGCTAAAGGCTGCTTTATGACGGATGCCGCGCTCGACAAGCAGCTGACAACCATGCAGGACTTCGTCGACAAGAAGGAAGAAAACCCGCTGATCATCATCTACAGCCAGAGAATCGATGAGCTGCCGGGCCTGAGCGAGGAAGAAAAGACCTCTTATAAGGAAAGAAACCGTGACCTTGTTCTCAATACCGTCTATCCGGCGATCCTGAGCACGAAAGACGAACTGGCGACCCTGCGCGGAAGCCGCAGCGTCACAGGATCTGTCTATGAATATGAAAACGGCCGGGAATACTATGAAGCAATGGCAAACAATAAGTGTTCCTCCGGCATTTCCCTGGATGAAAAGAGGGATTATCTTGCCAAATGCCTGACAGACATTTTCGATTACACGATTTCCCATTACTCCCTTGGCGGAGTTACGATCGATACTTTCAATGATCCGGAAGAAGACCTGGCTTATCTGGCGGAACATATGGAAGATTTCCCGAAAGGACCGGACATCGTCTATTACCCGTCCTATCTGGATCCAAGTGTCGCCCAGCCGACCATCATGGCATATTACATGCCGACCCCGCTCGATGATGTTACCAGCAATGTCATCCGCATCAACGGCGGAATCGTCAATGACGATCCCAACACTCTGTATTACACGCTGGCGCATGAAGGCCTGCCCGGTCATATGTATCAGTTTACCTGGTATTACAGTCAGGATATCAATCCCCTGCGCCATACCATCAACGCGACCGGTTATACTGAGGGCTGGGCCCAGTATGTGGAAAGAATCATGCTGCTGCGTTCCCCGCTCAGCACTGACGACAGCGAGTTCCTTTCCTGCAATGTCTATCTGGGCTATATAATGCAGGCATATGCCGACATTCTGGTCAACGGTTACGGATATGATGCCAGGCAGCTCTCAGCCGCAATGGAAGCTGCCGGTTTCAGCGGAATGAAAGAAGAAGATCTCCAGGAGATTATCGATACTGTTTCTGCTGCTCCCGGCCAGATCCTGCCGTACGGATTCGGCCTGTGCAAGATGTGGGAATACAACGAACGTGTTCACGCTTCTCTTGGCAACGACTTCAATCTCGAAGACTTCCACCTGCAGATCCTGACCAATGGACCCCGTCCGTTCGAGGTGGTCGAAAGCGACCTGCAGAAGTATGTGGAAGGCAAAGGACAGACTTTTGTGAAAGACTTCAAGCTGTTTGAACTGTCAGCCACGGAAAACTCCATGGGCTCGATCGTGAGCTTTGTCAGCAAGCACATCATGCTGATTATCGGCGCACTTATCCTGCTTGCTGTTCTTGTTCTCTGGCTGCTCTTCAAGCTGATCCGCTGGATCATCCGCAAGATCACCGGAAAGAGTAATAAAGGAGACTGAACATGAGCAGGAAGAAAAGAAAAGCCCTGTTTAAAAGATTCCGCCTTCTGACCGTATCAGAGGAGGAAAAGCGCAGGAATATCACAGCCTCCGTCATGGAGACGGCAAGGAAACAAAGGGAAACGGTCTACGGTATCAAAGCAGAAGAAAACGCTCCTGCCGGAACAGAAGCCGCGGAAACAATTGAAACATCTGATTCCGGATCCTGCGAAATTCCGGATACAGAACCTGATCACAATGAAACAGATTCCGGGTGAATCTGTTTTTTCAACAAGAAAAGGCTGTGTCAGTTTTCACTGTCACAGCCTGACTGGCGTATCTCAGTAGTTTTCCTTTTTGACTTCGAAGAAGGATCCCTTATATCCGCACAGCGGGCAGACCTTCGGGGCATTCTTGCCGGTCATTGTGTAGCCGCAGATCTCGCAGATCCAGACAACTTCCTCATCCTTGGAGAAAACCTTTTCAGCTTTGAGGTTATCCAGCAGTTTCTGGTATCTTTCCTCATGATCCTTTTCCACCTTGGCAACCATGTCCATCTGGGCAGCGATGCGGGTGAAGCCTTCTTCACGTGCTTCGGCAGCCATTCTCTTGTACATGTCTGTCCATTCTTCGTTTTCCCCGTCGATACCTGCCTGCAGATTCTCGGCTGTTGTCGGAACAGCTCCGCCATGGAGAGCTTCGAACCATTTCTTGGCATGTTCCTGTTCGTTGCGGGCTGTTTCAAGGAAGATATTCGCAATCTGTTCGTAACCTTCCTCACGTGCCTTTTCAGCAAAGTATGTGTACTTGTTGCGTGCCTGGCTTTCACCG
Organism: uncultured Erysipelotrichaceae bacterium; assembly: GCA_902778375.1. Classification (GTDB taxonomy): domain Bacteria; phylum Bacillota_I; class Bacilli_A; order Erysipelotrichales; family Erysipelotrichaceae; genus Bulleidia. Next base: position 21,576 of record CACYXJ010000002.1, on the reverse strand, counting down.
GCAAATGCGTCCTGCAGATTCTTCTCAGTCTTTGAGCCTTTCAATTCCATTGTCTTTCCTCCTTACTCAGACAGTTTTTACAGATCCCTTCAAAGGCCGTGCTGTGGCGGATAATTCTTGCCCCTGTTCCTGCCGCGGTTTTTTTGTCCGCTTCCTGGTCATAGGGTGCGTCGATGTCAAAGACAGAGCCGCAGCTGCAGCAGTACAGATGATCATGCGGCATGGGATTGCCGTCATAAAAACTGTGTCCTCTTTCACAGATCTTCTGAATGATGCCTTCTTCGCACAGAACATTCAGATTCCGGTAAACAGTCGCCATGCCGATTCCCGGTTCCGTTTCTTTCAGAACAGCAGCCACTTCCTCGGCTGTCATGTGCTTTCCCGGACCTTCGATGATACTCTGAATGATCTGTTTCTGGCGCGTATGTCTTCTCTGCATAGCACTCCTTATTGAGATTCATTCTCATTATTTCAGAAAAGAAAGGAGAATTCAAGCAAAGAGCTTCTGAATTCCCCTGATTATTCTTCCTGCCGGATCATTGAAGTGATTGCCCGGATTCATTTCCAGGATCACTTCCGTATATTCCTTCAGTATTTCTTCTGTTTTGCGGGTATTGTCTTCCACTGTGGCCATCAGCGGATTGCGGGTGTTCTTTTCCGTATCGCCCAGGGAAAGATATACCCTTTTGCAATGTACCGGATGGTTTTTCAGGTATTCGGTCCAGCCCGGATACCACAGTGATCCGGAGATCGAAAGACAATAGTCAAAGACCTCCGTTTTCGTACAGGTATAGAGCGCGAACAGTCCGGCCAGTGAATAGCCGGTTATTGCGATTGTCCGGAACCGGTTTCTGTATGGTTCCAGCATCCGCAGCAGCTCATCGATTGTCTCATCTGCCCCGCCGGCGAAGTCTTCCCCTTTTTTAAAGACCCGCTGCGCCGGCCAGGGAGAAAGATCCCTGTTCCAGTCATCTGCCTTGATGATCAGAAAACTTTCTTTTCTGCCCTTGTGCAGCAGTTCTTCGTATTCTTCGCCGCAGATGAAAACGATCAGGTTTTCATTGCCGTCTTTGAGCTTACTCGTCAAAGTCATCGAATCTGATCTCCGTGAAATCCTCCGGCAGCAGGTCAATCGTTTCTTTTGCCCCGATCACACAGACTGCGGGATGTTCCAGAACTTTCTCATACAGGCCGGCATAACTGCGGAAGGTCTCCGTATCCATACTGCAGATCGAACGTCTGACTTCCAGTCTCTCCTCATATGTCACATGCCGGAAGTATCTGATGTCCTTGACCCGGACCTTCGCAGCCGGTGAAAGCAATGGTTCAGTTGCCGCAATGGTTCCGATGATCAGCTGGGTGATATCCTGCGTTTCCCCGAAGGTGCGGATATATTCCGGAATGCCGGCAAAGACCTGCAGGGTGCGCAGCGGATCAGGATCGCGGTAGGAATATGCCCCGCTGTTCCCGTTTGGATTGGTGCTGAAGCCGGTTCCGTAAGCTCCGCCCTTGACTCTGACTTCGCTCCAGAGATAGTCATATGTCAGCGCCTGGGAAATGACATGCAGATGCGGTTTGAATTGACCGCCCTGGTCCAGCAGATTGCCGATGACAGCACTGTAGGAAATGCCGGCCGGTATGACAACCGCTTCCTTCGGATCCTGCAGCATTGGATAATGCACCAGTGCCCGGTTGGCGTCGTAACGGTGCAGCCGTTCAATCAGTTTCAGCAATGCGTCCTCATGCTCGCCGGTAATACTGACGGTCAGCCTGTCACCGGCAAACAGTACGTCGCTGTACATATCGCATTCGTTCAGGAATTCGCCGATCTTTTCTTCATAATGAGCTTCCAGATCACGGTCATGGATACCCGAGGCAATACCACCGACATATTCGCGGAAGACACCTTCACCGCTGTAATGAGCGGAAGCCCTGCGCATGGCGAGGGCATGGCCGTTCATAATCAGGGACTGGCGGAAATCCTCGTTGTCCTGTTTCAGAAGCGGCAGGATCCTGTCCTTGTCGAAGACCGTTTCCTGCAGAACTTCCAGAATCAGTTCAACTGCCGTATCCAGATTCTTCTCCAATACCGAACAACTGACGCCAAGCATCGGAAGAACCCGCTTGTTGTCCTGTTTCATCGAACAGGCATCAAGGAACACATTCAGTCCGCCGAGATCCCGGCGGATCGCTTCCTGCAGCTGTTCCACAGTTTTCCTCTTCGTCGGAAGATTCATGAACAGTCCGGCATACAGTCCCAGTGACGGCAGATCTTCACGTCTGAGTCCGGCCAGATTGAAATAAAGGTTCATATAAACAATGCCGGATTTTTCCGATGGATGAACGATCACCGGAACACCGCGGATCTTTGTTTCCGCAAACGGTTCATCCTCCGGCATGTCATTCAGATCATTCAGTGTCAGCTTCGGCAGTGTTGCCAGCGCTTCTTCACTGTCGCCTTCTTCCTGCCACTGATCCAGCGCAAGGTTCAGATCAATATATTCCTGAACATCCGGCCAGTTTTCCCTGGCTGCCTGCAGTTTTTCTCTTTCCTTCGCCAGCCGTTTTTCCGCCATTGTCCGGGAAGGAACAGCGACAACGGTGCAGAGATGTTCCTCGTCCAGCAGGAATTCTCTCAGAAGTTCCTCAAAGTATCCCTCTTCCGTCTTCTGCCGCAATGTTTCAAAGATTCCGGAAAGGCACAGATAGGTTGCCGGATCACCGTCATACAGCCAGGCATCCATTGCCCGCTGGCCGTACATCAACCCTGCCGGTTCCCGCTTTTCGCGGTAACGGAATTCCATCTGGTTAAGCGCAGCTGTGATCTGCTCATGCGGCAGACCTTCTTCGACCAGTTTCTTCGCGGTCCGTTTGATCGTTTCCGTGACTTCATCATACCGGTCCGTATTTGTATTGCGGACATTCAGAATGACCCACGGCTGCTGGATACCGTCAAACAGTTCCAGTTCCACGTCCTGACCGAGTCCGCGGTCAATGATTTCTTTCTTCAAAGGCGAATCGTTATTGGACACCAGAATTGATGCCAGAGCGCTCCAGGCAACATTCTTCTCATAATTGTCGAATGTCGACACGATCCGGCCCATCGCGATCTGCGTTTTATCCGCTTCATCTTCATCAGCCGCGATTTCATATTCATATTCGTATTTCTGAGCCGGTGTTTCCTTCTGCATGGCGATATCAAAGTTCATGTCTTCCTTTTCATAATGGGAAAAGTATTCATCATCGATAAAGGCAAGCACCTTTTCGATATCCATATCACCATCCAGGAAGACCCTGGAATTGGAAGGATGGTAGAACCTGCCGTGTGTTGCCAGCGCCTGCTCGTAGGAAAGATCGGTAATCGCCGCCGGATCGCCGCCGGAAACAAACCGGTAGCAGTTGTCCGGAAACAGTCTGCGGTTGAAGGCATCTACCAGCGTTTCGTCGACAGAAGAGAACGCTCCCTTCATTTCATTCAGCACGACACCTTTGTATACCGGCTGTTCGTCCTTGTCCCGGATCTCATAATGCCAGCCTTCCTGGTAAAAGATATTGGGATTCTCATAGATTGCCGGATGAAAAACCGCATCCATATAGACGGATATCAGATTCATGAAATCCTTGTCATTGCGGGAAGCAACCGGGTACATTGTCTTATCGGGATAGGTAAAAGCATTCAGGAAGGTCTGCAGACTGCCCTTGAGCAGTTCCACAAACGGTTCCCTGACGGGATATTTCCTGGAGCCGTTCAGTACGGAATGTTCCAGAATATGAAATACTCCGGTATCATCCTGCGGCAGTGTCTTGAAAGTGATCGCGAACGTCTTGTTGCGGTCGTCCCGCTTCAGCCAGCAAAGCTGTCCTCCGGTTTTTTCATGCTGCATTTCATACAGCACACCGTCACAGTCTTCCAGTTCCCTGACATTTGTCACCTGAAAGCCGTGAATCGTTTTTCCCTGCGTGATTTCCATAAGTCCGCCTCCGTTTCTCCATTATACCGACTTCCGGTTCAGTTGTCAGTTGAAGCAAAGTACGTTATTTTTTATATATGAGACTGGAAAAAGAATACCGGGAAGAAACCGTGATCAACAGATCCCGCTTCATTGCCTGCGTCAACCGGGCACTGAGCGAAGAGGAAGCACGGGAATATATCGAAAAGATCCGCAAGGAGTACCCTGACGCCTCTCATGTCTGTACCGCCTACATGCTGGGCGAAAACAACATGATCCAGCGCTCTTCCGACAACAAGGAACCTTCCGGAACTGCCGGCGTGCCGATGCTGGAGAGCATCCGCAAAAGCGGCCTCAGCGATGTCGTCGCCTGTGTCGTCCGTTATTTCGGCGGTATCAAGCTTGGCGCCGGCGGTCTGATCAGAGCCTACTCCGGGGCTGTCGCCTCGGCTCTGGCCAATGCCCCGAAGACCGAATCCGTCCCGGTGGACATCTGGCAGGTCACCTATCCCTATGACATGTCGGGAAGTCTGGAAAACTGGCTGCGCCGCAATACCGAAATACAGGATCTCAGCTATGACAGCGAAGTCACCTGTACTTTCGCGACAGAAAAAAAGGACATTCCCGAGAATATCCGCAATATATCCAAAGGCACGGTCGAAGCAGTCTTCATTGAAACCGTATATATCGAAAAAAGAGTCTGACTGTCTGTATATTACAGAACGATCAAGACTCTTTTAGTTTCCGTTCTTCGGCACGAACATGATATCCATATCGGTTCCGCCTTCAATACCTTCCACATTGCCTTCGCTGGTGTACTGCCAGATGGAGAACTGATAGGGATATTGCGGGGCATAGGAATAATCCGCCACCCAGGTATCAAATTCCTGCAGATATTCCGCCATGAAAATCTGATCGAACAGCAGCGAACTGTTATAGACCATGACCTCGTAACCGGCATTCTGCAGATGGTGCAGGAACGTTACCGCTGCGACTGTCCGGTCGAAACGGTCTGCTTCGACGATCCTGGCGGGATGGCCGTCCACCGAGTCTTCCATGTCGAAGACAACCGGCAGATCGATTTCGTAATTCCTTAACATGCGGATGACAAAGTCGGCTTCTTCCCTGGCTTCATCTTCATTCATTGCCTGCGAGAAGAAATAGACGCCGATATCAATATTGTTGCGGATGGCTCCCATCATGTTGTCATGGAAGTAGGGATCCTCCCATACATCTCCGTACATATAGCCGCGGTAGCCGCAGCGGATAATGGCGAAATCTATGCCTTGTTCCGCCACCTTGTCCCAGTCGATTTCCTCCTGGTGCATGGAGACATCGATTCCCTGGCGGGAGGTGTAGTTTTCATCTTCATAACTGACAAAAGGCCAGTTCCAGTCCAGGTTGGAAAAGTCGTAATCGTGATAGACATACGGAACCGTGACCGTCGTTGCTTCTGCTTCCCGGGTTTCTCTTTCCCGGCGCACACAGCCATAGACTCTGGTCGTCAGCGCAAACACAAGGAAAGCCAGGATCAGATACGTACCCGGTCCGGCTCTTCTTTTTCTTCTCTTTCTGACTGTTGTCTTTTTTCTGTTCACGGTTTTCATTATACACGAATGTTGTTTCAACTGTTTTTTTCCACGTTTCTGTCTATAATGATTACACATGGGTAAAAGAAGACTGAAAAAAAAGGCACGTACCTGGATGGCGGTGCCGTTTGTTGTACTCTTTGCGGTCGCGGCTGTAACCGGCTTTGTGATATTCAACAATATCAAGCGGATGGAAGCCATGGAAGCTTCCCTGGCAAAGACGGCAGCGACACTGGATCTGAAGGTGGATGAAGATCTCTTTACGGTGGAATACGGAGCCAATCTGGACCGTCTTTCCCCTGTACAGGAAAGCACCGGAAAGGTTTCCTATTACGGTGTGGTCAACACCCTGGAACCGGGTGTCTATGACATTACCTACCGGGTATCCGCAAGGGATGAATACGGACAGCGGGCATGGAAGGACTTCCCCCGCCAGTTTACGGTAAAAGATACCAGAGCACCGGAAATTTCCTTTGAATCGGAAGAGATCGAGCTGACGGAAGGCGATGACTTTGATATTCTTTCCAACCTGACCAAAGTCACTGATCCGGTGGAAGGAAATCTGTCGCAAAGCGAGGAACTCAAAGACAGTTCCTATACGGTTGTCAGCGACTTCGACCCTTCCGTTCCCGGCGAATATACCGTGACGGTCAAAGCCCGTGACAACCACGGCAACGAAAGTGAATCCTCCTATTCTGTCTATGTGGCGGAAAAGCCAAAACCGGCGGTTATCGAAACACCGGCAGAAACACCTGCATCTTCCGATTATCCTTACTATATCCGCATCAACCGGGCACTGAATACCGTGACCGTCTATACCCAGGGCGACGACGGCAATTACTCCGTCCCCTATACCGCCTTTGTCTGCTCTACCGGAGCCGCGACACCGTTAGGCACGTACCGCACTTTCAACAAGAGCTACTGGCGGCTGCTCTACGGTCCCTGCTATGGCCAGTATGTCACAGACATTGTCGGCGATATCCTGTTCCATTCTGTTCCCTACTATACCCAGGACAAGGGTGACCTGGAATTCAACGAATACAACAAGCTGGGAACAGCTGCCTCGATGGGCTGTATCCGTCTTTGCGTAAGAGATGCCATGTGGATCTTCAACAACTGTCCGATCGGCACGACGGTCGAACTGTATGATGACTGGGATTCTCCCGGTCCGCTCGGCAAACCCGGCTCGATCTGGATCGATCCTGACTCTCCCAACCGCGGCTGGGATCCGACAGATCCTGATCCGGAAAATCCCTGGTAAGCATGATGCCATGACTCTGGTCATGGTTTTTTTTCAGACGCAAAAGCAGATCCCGGAATACAGGATCTGCTTTTTGTTCTGTTAATTTTTGAGATTACTTTCTCTTGGTAATGTCTCTTTCGTTGTTGATTTCCAGAAGTTTGTCGGTCAGCTGGTTCTCGATTCTTCTCAGTTCGAGTTCGGCAGCTTCGCGCTTCTCGTGGCCTTCCTTCTGAATGGCAAGCACTTCGTCCAGGGTGCTGATCAGCTGCTCGTTCGTATGCTGGAGAGTTTCGATATCGACGATACCTCTTTCGCTCTCACGGGCTGTTTCAACTGTAGCCTGGTGCAGTGTTTCGGCATTCTTCTTGAGCAGGTCGTTGGTCATGTTGGTGACTTCGCGCTCTGCTTCAAGAGCTTCCTTGGAGTGCTGGATACCGAGGGACAGAACGATCTGGTTCTTCCACAGCGGGATCGTGTTGACCAGTGTGCTCTGGATCTTTTCTGTCATCAGAGTGTCGTTGTTCTGAACCAGACGGATCTGCGGCAGCATCTGCAGAGCAACCTGTCTTGTCAGTTCGAGGTCATACAGTTTCTTTTCGAAACGCACGCATGCCTGTTCCAGATCGTTGGCAGCCTGGGCGTCTTCCGGCAGTCCGCTTTCCTTGGCGCGGGCAATGGCAGCCGGGAGTTCGTTGGCGCGGACATCTGCCAGCTTCTTGCGGCCGGCGAGGATATACATCGTCAGTTCCTTGATGTTCTGGTTGTTGCGTTCATACAGTTCATCCAGCAGGGCAATGTCCTTCAGCAGTGTGATCTGATGATCTTCCAGAATCGCGGCGATCTTTTCGACGTTGGCTTCTGCCTTGTCATAGCGGGCCTTGAATTCCGTTACCTTGCCTTTGCCCTTGTCGAACAGTCCGGCGAAGAAGCCCTTCTTCTCTTCTTCCGCGTCGGATGTCTTCAGTTCAACGACCAGGTTGCTCAGAAGGTTTCCGATTTCGCCAAGGTCCTTGGTACGAACGTTCTGCAGGGCTGTGTTGGAGAAGTCTGTGACTTTCTTCTGGGCAGCAGCACCATACTGCAGAATGGTATTGGATTCAGTAATATCAATCTTCTTGGAGAATTCATTGACTGTCTTCTTCTCCGCCTCTGTCAGTTTCGATTCACTGATCGGATCAGTGACGGACTTGGCTTCGGCAGCAGCCTGCTTGGCTTCCAGAGCTTCAAGCTGCTTGGCGTTTTCTTCTTCCAGTTCCTGCGGAGTCAGTGTCAGATGAATTTCCGGTTCAGCGGCTTCCTGCGCCTGTACCTGCTTTTCGTTATTCTCGCTCATGATTCTTAATTATCCTTCCTCTTCGAATATAAGTAGTATCTGCAAGCATTATAGCATGATTTATTTACTTCGTTTTTGTTTTCCAGTCATGATTCAGCAGCATGATTGCCACTTTCAGCGCCACAAGGATACCAATGACCCAGCCAAGGATCGTAAGGTAGTGCTTCAGGGCAACCTTGGACGGATTCTTGAAGTAACTGATCAGGTCTACCGTCTTCAGTTCCCGTTTTGTCTTCCGGGCGGTGGCATATTCCTTGTTCAGCGTCGGCTTGCCGGCTCCGTTATGAGCCATCCGGGTAATATAGCTGACAACTGCTGTGATCGGTTTGATCTCAGAACCGTTGCTGGAACTCAGGATCATGTTTTCGATGTTCTTGATGTCGCGTCCGAAGGAATCGCGGATATGGCATTCCAGATTGCCTTCTGCCTTTTCGAACAGGCCCGGCAGTCTTCTCAGAAGCTGGTATTCGAGAATCACCGGATACAGACGGTTTTTGGTAACCGGTACATAATAGCCGTCGGCTGCATTCACATAAACATCGGTGACTCTGTCATACGGCATTCTGTGATCGGTATATTCATATCGCAGATTTGCAAAATAGAACTGGTTGATCGGTTCGTCGCGGAAGACAGTGCAGTCAAGTTCGCAAAGATTGAACAGATCGGAACCGTACATATAGACGCGGGCCAGCGGCGAGGACGGGGTTCCGTCTTCACCGACACCGCGGCCGATGATGTTGAAGAGATCTTCCGCCTTGATATCACCGGCAACCAGGCTTCCGGTCAGGTCACGGCGCGATACCATGGCGATCACCGGGGCCTCATCTCTTTCCGCCGGTTCATAGTATTCCGCGTAGGCGTCGGTAATCAGATCCGCCACGCTGTTGTTGGAAAGTATATCGGAATTGCGGTCGATATCGGTCAGATTGAAATCGGTGACCGCGAACGTTCTGTCGAAGTTATAACCGTAAGATGACAGGGTATAATCCTGAATCTCGGAACGGTAATCGCTGATGCGGTCCTGAATCGAACCGCTGGCATCGTAGAGCGACGGCGATACCGGCTGTACGACTGCCCGCATCGGTTCCAGTGTCTCTTTGTTCAGATCGACAATGCCAAGATTGTCACCGTACTGGCCGCTGGAAACGATCAGAGTGTCGTTGACCTTGATGGCTTCCTCTGTTGCCCGAACCGTGTGGCCGCTGATCAGCAGGTTGATGCCTTCCGTATTTTCGGCAAGCAGTCTGTCATGGGATCCGTTCTTTTCCGGAGCCCCCTGGGAGTGATACATGCAGATGATATAATCGCATCCTTCTTCCTTCAGTGTGCTGACCATGCGTTCCGCGCAGACTGCCGGTTCTTCCAGTGTCACGCCGCCAAGCAGGGATACTGTTGTAACGCAGGCCGGATCGAAGATCGTAAAGACACCGATCTTATGGCCGCCTTTTTCAATGACCAGGTATTCCTTGCCGCCTTTTGCTTCAAAAGCTTCTTTCAGAAGTGCTGTTTCGGCATCGTCTGCAAACTGCAGATTGGAACAGACGATGGCAGGAGAATCGGATGCGGCATTGAGCATCTTTGTCAGGACTTCCGGTCCGCTGGCAAATTCCCTCTCGCCAAGCATCGTGGCATCATAATCCATCGCACCCAGAAGACTGAGGTCGACAGCACTGCGGGTCAGCAGCGTGTCATAGATGGATCCGGTCGAGAAGTCGCCGGCATCGAGAAGGATCGTATCGTCATGCCGGTAGCTGTTGATGGCGCTCATCAGATAGGCATAGCCGCCGGACGGTTCGATTTTGATCACTTCTTCGGTCGTTCCGTCTTCCTTTTCCTCCACGGTCTTCACCACTCTGCGGCGCGGGGAGACTGTGTCCTGAAGGTTTTCGGTAAACAGGATACGGATCGAATCGTCATAGTTGACAGGTTCTTCCTCCGCCTGTTCCTCCGTCTCTTCGGTTTCCTCTTCACCTTCGGCAAAGACCGGCAGAACGTTTATTTCACAGAGACCAATCAGTACGGTCAAAGACAGAATAAAAACAAGTAATTTCTTCATACGCTTTTTACCTACCTAATGATTATACCAAAGTATTCCCAAATCATTACAAAAGAGTACAGCAAAATTACCTGTTTCCGTCATTGTTTTCATCCATATCGCCCGGCATGTAGCCTTTGCGGTAGATCCGGAATGTCAAAGCATATAAAAGATACACGGTAATGACAGTCGTCGAAGCGCTCATCAGCTGCTGTGTCCAGGGCCAGCCGGTGAAAAAGCTGATGCTTTTCAGAAGAGCGATCAGTCCCATGCCGCCGTAGCCGATTGCCTGGAAACGGTATTCCTTCTGTCTGTCCTTCTCGCTTTTCAAAGGCACGACACTTAATACCGGTGTTTTTTCCATCGATGCCAGCACCCCGTATCCGCAAAGGAGGATACCGCAGAAGCCGATAAACAGATGAAGTATAATCTGTGTTCTCATAATATTTATCCTTTTATCAATCTGCACCGTTTGTAATTGCCATCAGTTTTTCTCTCTGCTTCATAGCCCTCCGGCGCCATCCTCCCTGGAAATAATACGTCAGGAAAAGCAGCGATGTCGTGACCCAGGAAACCGGATAGCACAGCAGCGTATCGAAAATCGTGATGCCGGGATAGAACAGGATCCAGAGAATCCTGAGGGCACCGATTCCGAATGCCGTCATCAGCATCGGTGCCAGGGTATCGCCGCAGGCTCGCATTGTCTGGGAGAAAATCTCCGTAAAACAGAACGTCGCCCAGAACGGACAGAGATACCTTAACATCGCCACACCGTTTTCAATGACTGCCGCATCCGGTGTAAAAAGCCGGTAGAAGAAGCCGCCCAGGAAATAGCAGAGGGCACTGATTGTCATCGAGCCCAGCACATAGATGCCGAGTGCTTCGCGGATTCCCTTTCTGACTCTGTCCATATTGCCGGCACCGAAATTCTGTCCGATGAAGGTCAGTACTGCTGCCCCGAGCGCCATGGAGGAATTCCAGAAAATGGCATCGATCCTGCCGAAAGCCGTATAGGCAGCCACGACATCGGTTCCGTGACTGTTGACACCGGCCTGAATGAACAGATTCGCCAGTCCGTACAGGGAAGACTGGATCCCGCTCGGCAGACCGATGATGACAATCTGCTTCAGGATTTCAGGATCGAAATGCAGTTTCAGGAGTTCGAAACGATAGATATCGGAGGTGCGGCCGAGCACAAACAACGTCAGTCCGCAGCTGATTACCTGGGAAATAACCGTCGCGGCCCCGACACCGGCAACACCCCAGCCAAGAATCGCCACAAAGAGAACATCCAGAATGATATTGGTAATGCACGCCGCCATCAGAAAGTACAGCGGCCTTCGGGAATCGCCGATCGCCCGCAGGATACCGGCACCGGTGTTATAGATCATGACCGGGATCATACCGGACAGATAAATCCTTAAATATGTCAGGGACGGAGAGTACACATCGTCGGGCACGTTGAGCAGCCGCAGGACACGCGGGGCGAAGATCTGCCCCAGAATCATCAGCAGGGCACCCAGGAAAATCGCCAGGAACATACCGGAATACACGCCCTTGCGGACGCCTTCCTCTTCCTTGCGGCCATAGTACTGGGCTATGATGACTGTCGCACCGGAGGAAAGACCGACGGTAAAGCCGACCAGAAGGTTGATGATCGTTCCGGTGGATCCGCCTACCGCACCAAGAGCCTGCTTGCCGACAAAATTGCCGACAACCATGGCATCCACAGTGTTGTACAGCTGCTGGAAGATGGACCCCGCCATGATCGGCAGAAAGAACATCAGAAGCTGTTTCCAGATCACACCATGCAGAAGATCCCGCTCATTGCCTTTCATATCTGTCCCCCTGTATGAAAGAAACTATATCACTTTCCGCTGCAGATTCCACCGCTCTGACCATATGCTGTATGCTTACAAAAAAAGTATCCGCCGGGCGGATACTTTGATCTGTTTACTGCTGGTTCATCAGTTTCATCAGGTCTTCAAGGGTGGTATCGTCCTTTTTCGCCGCCGGTTTTACCTTGACGGTGAAATCGAAGTCTTCCTCCTTCAGCAATGACATATCCGCCTCAGGATCCTTGACCACTCTCTCCGACTGTCTGAGAATCGCGTCTTCGACGACGTTTCTTGCCAGACGGCCGTTTCCTGCTTCGGCGGCGTTGATCGACTGTACTTCGTTGAAGTAGCTTTCCAGTCTGTCAAAGACTGCTTCGTCGATAACATAACCTTTGCCTTTGGCCTGCAGGGCTGCGATTTTGCGCAGTTCTTCACCGGTATAATCCGGGAAGTTGATCAGATTCGGGAAACGGGACTTCAGACCGGAGTTGGACTCCAGGAAGCCGGCCATTTCCTTTTTATAACCGGCAAGGATGACGATCAGGTCGTCGCGGTGGTCTTCCATCGCCTTGACCAGGGTATCGATACACTCCAGACCGAAGGAATCGTCTTTTCCTCTGTACAGGGAATATGCTTCATCGATGAACAGCACACCGCCAAGTGCCGACTTGATGACCGACATTGTCAGCGGTGCTGTCTGGCCGACATACTGGGCTACCAGATCGGCTCTGGTCACTTCCACCAGCTGGCCCTGCGAGAGGGCGCCGATGGCTTTCATATAACGCGAGATCAGACGGGCAATCGTTGTTTTGCCGGTGCCGGGGTTGCCGGTGAAGATCATGTGCTTGGATACTTCCGCTGTCTTCATGCCCTGTTCGCGGCGCTTCTGCTGCATGGCGATATGCGCCTGAAGGGAACGGATGTAATCCTTGACCATGTCGAGGCCGACGATTTCGTCGAGTTCGGCATTGACCGCGTCGATTTCCTCCTGGGAATTCTTCGAGCGGGAAAGCCGGACTTCCTGGCCATGGCACAGGGCATACGGCACGTCGTCGCGGACAGACAGACTGATCTGGTCTGTTTCCTTATGGTCGGAATGCAGCACCAGTTCAGCGAGAGACACATAGAAATCATAGAAGATGGCGGAAATGGAATCCGCACCCTGGGTCTTGTCATAGTGGACAGCGACCCATTCCTGCAGTTCCTGCGGGAATTCAATATCGGTCTTCAGGTTTTCCTTCGCCTTCTTCGTCAGGGCATCCGCTTGCTGGGCGATAATTGCCTTGACACTTTCCTCATCCAGCGGTTTGAGGATGACTGTGTCGAGTACGTGATACATGAAGTCGGCACCGAAGGCATCCTGGACCTTGCTCGGCTTCTGGGTCGTGATAAAAATCAGATACTTGCCTTCGGCACTGAGGGAATCCACGGAACTGGTCACCAGTCCGGTCTGGTTTTCCACCAGAACGCCCTTGGAAAGCACATAACGCTTGTTCAGTACGACTTTGCCATCGGTCACCAGGGAATCGATCATTCTCAGGAATGCCGGGAAGCCGTTCTCGAAATGCTCGAAGCAGATGACGGATCCTTTGCCCTGCAGGGCCTGATACAGGTCCTGGAGGAAAATCGTCTCCTGGGAGCCGGATGTGTATCTGCTCATGTCGATGGTATAGACTTCGTCAGAAATGAAAACGCCTTTTTCATACAGCGATCTTGCCATCTGGGTCACTGCTTCATGCCGGCCGGATCCTTCCGGCCCGCTGATCAGAATGACATTACGCGGCTTGCCGGTAACCTCGCCCATGACATAGGGACGGCGGAACGCATTGACCAGCAGCTTCATGGCATCTTTCTGACCCATGATCTTGGAAATGATTACGTTGTAGATGTCTTCAAATACCGAAGGCTCTATTTCCTTTATTTCCTTGCGGTAGGATTTCATCTCTTCCACGCCATAGTCGCGGCGGATGTCCTTTTCCAGCTGGTCGAGATCCATCAGCGACGGATCGATCGTTTCGTTTTCACGCTTCTTCATCTCATTGCTGAGATTTTCCAGATCCTTCTGCTGTTTCTTCAGGATCTTGTTCAGTTCGTCCATTGCCAGATCGGCACGCTTCAGCGTTTCCTTGGTGTTTTCGGCTTTTTCCTTTACCTTTTCGTTGGCGTTGATCGTCAGTTCGATCTCCTGCGAAGCATCGGTAGACTCATATGTGCGGGGCTTGTTCAGCACCTCGTTCCAGAGACGTTCCTTCTCATCTCTTCTCCGGTCGTCTTTTGACATCTTATTGTCCTCCGTTTCTTGTGCCGGTAATCTGACCGTCACTGGTCAGGCCGTCTTTCTGCAGAACGGCTTCCAGGGTCGAGATATCAGCGGCGAGGTTGATGAAGTCCTGATCGGTCAGGCTGGAAATGATTGTCTTCATCGCATCGTTGATCAGACTGATTGTGCGGTTCAGCTTTTCCTTGGTTTCCTCATAGGACGGATCGGTCTGGGCAGCCTGCAGATTGTCATACTGCTTCAGGATCCTGACCAGGATCGGCAGGTAGTAATCGTACAGCTTCTTCAGCTTGTCCTTGGAAGCCGGGAATTTGTCCTCAAGTGTCTGGATCTGCTTGAGCAGCGCACATGTTTCGTACAGACCGTTGGAAATGCCTTCGTCCGGAATGTCGTCGTTCAGCTGGCTGATCTGCTCAATATACTGCTGGGCGGTTTTGGCGCTCGGCTGCTCCTGTTTGGGAGCCTGCTGCTGTTCGGGTTTCTTTTCGTCCTGCTTGACATGAGCTTCGACATCGATGATATCTTCCGCTCTTCCCTGCTCGGAAAGACGGACCAGTTCCGCCAGAATCTCATTGTAGGAATCCGGGTAGCGGCGGCCGAAGTCATTCAGCGAGCAGACATAGTTGTTGTCGCGGTAAACGTCCAGAGACGCAAGAGACGCATATCTCTGGCCGTGAATGCGCAGATCGATGTTCGATGCGATCGGCAGCGACCTGCGGCTGCGGAACCAACTGCGCAGATAGACATTGATCTTCGCCATCTGGGCGGCAGTGTATTTCTGCTGTCTGTTTCCGGTATTATAGTAGTTCTGTGTACGGCGGTAACCCTGGTTATAATTTGCCTCCCGGCGGTTGGACGCGTTCACGGCAGCGAATGTGATCGCCATGACCGCACCGAAAATCAGCACCAGCGGAATCAGTCCGCCGAAGCCGCCACCAAGTATGATAAACAGGAAAATAAACCAGCCCCAGTTAAAGTCGTTTTTATTTCTCATTTTTGCCTCGCTATACAATGAAGATTATACCATTATAAAGAGAAAATAAAGGGTACTTCTCTCTTATCTATATAAGAAAAAGACAGAAACTTTGCTGGCAGGATACGAAAAAGCCGCTTATTCAGCGGCTTCTGTTGTTTCCTCTGCGGCAGCAGGTTCTGTATCTGCTTCTTCTGCCCGGAACTCTTCGGCGAAGTCCTCAGTCTCCTGCGGCTGCGGCGGAGTGATGCGCCACATTTCGCTGAAGCTCAGGAACACAACTTCATCGGCGTTCAGTTTTGCCTGGTTGCGCTGCTTCTTGACATTTCCTTCATGAACACTGTTCAGGATGTTCTTGTTGACCATGTACTGGACATACAGCACTTTCTTCAGCAGGAACCAGTCAATGACATACTGACGGATCCGTTCGGTCTTTTCGGTCATTGTACCAAGCACATTAAGCGCTTCCGCCTTCAGTGCTTCCGAAGCTTTCAGCGCGGCTTCCTTGAGTTCGTCGTAATTCCGGTAATATCTGGAATCAAGATTTCTCTGCAGGGATCCTGCTCTCTGGACGAACATGTCGCTGAATACTTTCGCGATCGATGCGGCATCGTTGGAACATACCGCGACGATCTCGTTCTTGCAGTTAATATATTCACTGCCCGGTTCGGTCATGCAGTAATACAGACCTTTGGCAATCATGAAACCATAATCGGTATAGGGAACGACCAGCAGCGCTCTTTCCGCGTCTTCCTTGGTCAGGTAGAGAAGGTACGGGAATGTCAGAGCTTTGCCTTCCAGCTTGAAGATATCCTTGTAGCGGATGATCTGGTTGCTGATGGCGTCACGGTTGATTTCGGTTCGAAGACCAACGCAGATTTTTGTTTCCGGCTCGGCCTCGTTGATTGCCGTGAACGCTTCTCTCAATACAGGATCGAGTTCTGTTTCGTCAAGATTCAGATAATCCTCGAGAAAACCGTTGAACTGGCAGTCATCTCCGTTTTTCCGGCTGTCGATTTTGAGACTTAACATCGTGCAAATAGGCATGGAAGAATCCTCCGTGAATCAGGTGCTGATTCAAAAAACATACTTAATTATATGCATGCATTGCAAAAAAGCAACTCAAAAATGCATGTACTAACAGCCAGAGAAAATAACCAACAAAAGTAAACCGGTTAATACATGCATGCACGTCATTGAAAAGTCCCTTCCGCAAAGGAAGGAACCTGATTATTACTGCGAGATTTTTTCCAGTACGATGTACCAGGGTTCGCGGGTACCGATGTTGTAGGCACGGGCGAAATTTCCCTGATTGAGTGCCAGACCGATATATTCCATGGAATTGATATACAGCAGCGGCTCGCCGATTTCCACATCCGCGAAAGTGTGCTTGAACGGCACGAAGGAATGATAGAGACGGGTGCGGTCGTGATATACCGACACATCGAGATTCTCGCCGTCACTGACATCCATAGCCGCGAAATCCTGCCGCGAAATGTTTGTCCAGAGACTTCCGAACCTTACATCGAGCGTTTCGATGACACCGCGGATCCTTGTTTCCGACACTTCCGGATGCAGACCGGCAAACAGTACCAGATCTTTGACATCCGTTTCTTCGCCGATTTCTTCATATCTGATCTTTCCGCTTGCCAGCCTGGCTGCCGTATAGGAAAAGATGTCACGGCCATGGAATGTATAGGATGCTTCACTGTTCTGGCGGCGGTTCTTCTCGGAAATAACCCTGACGCTCTCGATACCGACTGCTCTGGAAATATGCGACAAAGAACCGTTGTCGGGGGTGACGATATACTGTCCAAGTCTTGTTTTGGCGACAATGCTTTTGCGTGTTGAGCCGACGCCGGGATCGACGACAGTCACAAATACTGTTCCGGCCGGCCAGTACGGCACAGCCTGCATCAGCCGGTAGGATGCCTCGAAGGTATCGAACGGAGGAATGTCATGCGTCAGATGGAAAATCTTCAGATTTTCGTCAACTGACATGGCTACGCCGCACATTGCCGCGACTGCCCCGTCGCTCAGACCGAAGTCCGACTGCATCACCAGCATGCCGTTCATGATTCTTCCTTCCGGATCACGATCGTATATTCACTGCCGAAACCGCAGTGATACTGTTCGATGAAGCTGCCCTGTGATACGGCCAGGGAAACATTCATCAGCTCGTTGTTATAGAGAATCACGTCACCTTTCGCCACGTCACCGAATGTCCTGTCGAAACGCACTTTCCGGTCCAGAAGGACTTCATCGCCCTTCTTCAGAAGGATCTGGACATCGTCCCCGTAGGCAAATCCGTTATTCAGCATCTTTGCCACCGGGATGTTGGTCCAGGCGTTTCCGAAGTTGGGGTCGTCGATCTCGACGATTCCTTCTGCTTTGCCGTTTTCAACATGAGCGGCGGATATTGGCAGTCTGACAATGCTTCCGGGATCATAGACAGGTCCGACTTCCTCGTATGTGATGATACCGGCGGCCAGTCTTGCCCCGCAGTAGCCGAACAGGTCACGGCCATGGAAGACGGATGTGCCTTCCGTGGACTTCAGACGGTTGACGGATTCGTCGATCTGCCGCACCTGGGCAATGCCGTGCTGCTGCCATACGTGGGTCAACGTGCCGTTATCGGGTGTGACAATATAGTATCCGTCCTTCGTCTTTGCCACGCAGGCTTTGCGCGAGGTGCCTACACCGGGGTCGACAACCGAGACAAAAACGGTTCCTTTCGGCCAGAAGCGCACATACTGCATCAGACGGTAGGACGCGCTCCAGATATCATACTGCGGCAGATCGTGGGTTGCTGTAATGATCTCGACATCACGGGAAACCGAGCGGACGACGCCGTACATCGAGGCAATCGCCCCTTCCTTATAAGTAAAATCTGTCTGGAAAACCAGCAGAGGCAATACTTCCTGCATCTTAAACCTCCTGTCTAGATAAACGGATTGTAGAACATGCTGTGATTGATAAAGTATCTGACATACAAAGAAGCAGCCAGCGCGAACAGGCTCACAGCCATCGCCAGCCAGTCGCCTTTGCCAAGCGGTCTGGCAGCATACCATGTACGCTTTTTATGTTTTCCGAAGCCGCGCAGATCCATGGCGTTGGAAATGATATCGATTCTGTCCATCGTCGTCATGATCAGAGGAATCAGGATGCCGGCGATACGCTTGAAACGCTCCGACATCTTCGCTTTTCCCGACATTTCCAGACCGCGCGCCTGCTGGGCAAGGGAAATCGTATTGTAATCGTCCGCAACATCCGGAAAATAGCGCAATGTCAGAGCCAGCGACGTACAGATCCGGTAGCTGACACCGGCCCGGTTGAGGCTGGATGCGAACTCACTCGGATTGGTTGTCAGGACAAAGATGATTCCCAGCGGAATGACCGACAGGTATTTCAGAAGTTTGGTAATCTGATAGAACAGCTGTTCCAGGGTTACCGTATACGGTCCGGCAATCGTGAACAATACGTGCCTTGTCCCGTAGATCTCGCAGCCGTATTCCGGTGCGAAGATATAGGTCAGGAAGAAATTGAAGATCAGGAAGATAGCTACATAGATCAGCATCAGTCTGATCTGGGAGAATTTGATTTTCGCACAGATGATCATGATATAGGACAGCACCATGATTGCCAGGATCACGCGGATGTCATACGTCAGCATGATGGCTGTTGTCAGCAGCAGGAAACAGACCAGTTTGGAGAAACCCGAGAGCCGGTGTACGAACGTGTCCAGCTGGTCATAGGAGAAGAGCTTAATTTTCATGTTCTCTCACCTCCCTGTCATAGTGGATGAAACACTCGACAAAGCCAAGGGGATCGCTGATTCCGGCTTTCTTCGCAAGTTCGAACAGCGAAGTTTCTTTCAAATTTGCCGCTTCGACAAGTTCGCTGTCGCAGAGCACCTGGAATGCTTTCTGATCTGCGATCTTCTTTGAATCGCTGATGACAATCGCCCGGGTGGTATATTCCAGCATCAGATGCATGTCGTGTGTGATCAGGATGATCGTCTGCCCGTTTTCGTTGAGCTTCCTGAGGAATTCCATGATTTCGGAATAATGCCGGTAATCCTGTCCGGCTGTCGGTTCGTCGAGAATCAGGACCTTCGGATTCAATACCAGGATCGAGGCAATCGTCACTCTCTTTTTCTGACCGAAGCTCAGGGCGCTGATCGGCCAGTTGCGGAATTCATACAGGCCGCAGATCTTCAGTACCTCGTAGACTTTCTCCTTGATCTCCTCTTCCTTCATTCCCCGGATCTTCAGACCCAGTGCCACTTCGTCGAAGATCATTGTTTTCGAGATCATCTGATTCGGATTCTGCATGACAATGCCGATATATTCCGCTCTCTCGGATATCGAAAGCGGAGCAAGGTCTTTCCCTTCCATTGTGATCACACCCGCGTCCGGTTTAATAAAGCCGCACATCAGAGAGGCCAGGGTTGTTTTGCCGGCACCGTTCTTGCCGACAATACTCAGCATTTCCCCCTCCCGGATCACGACATCGATATCCTGCAGGGTCGGCTTGACGCCGTCGTAGGAAAACTGCAGGTCTCTGACCGCTAGCAGGTTTTTCCCCGGTTCCTGATGTCCGCGGATATAGTTCGCGTCATACCATCTCTGCAGATCGTCCTTGATCTCACCGACAGCGAAAGTCTCCAGCGACGCAGGTCTCATGCCGCTTGTGATCTTTGCCCCGCTGTAGCGGGCTGCCGTCAGATAGAGAGGTTCCCTGACGCCGTATTCCTTAAGGATCCCGCTTGCCAGCACTTCGTCCGGCGGGGCATCCATGACGATGCGGCCGTCATTGAGCAGCACGATGCGGTCGACAGGTCTGTGAAGGACATCTTCCAGACGGTGTTCAATGATAATCACCGTCCTGTCGGCAGCGGCAATCTCGTCAATCAGTTCAATTGCGACCTTGCCGGTTTTCGGGTCGAGATTGGCAAGCGGTTCGTCGAACAGAAGGATTCCGGCATCCTCGACCATGACGCCGGCCAGTGAAACTCTCTGTTTCTGGCCGCCGGAAAGATCGTGCGGATTCTGGCGGATCTGTTCTTCCATGCCTACGATTCCGGCAATTTCCTTCACTTTTTCCTTCATCGTTTCCTGCGGCACCATATCGTTTTCAAGGGCAAACGCGATATCTTCGCCGACACTGAGGCCGATGAACTGACCGTCGCTGTCCTGCAGGACTGTACCGACCTTGGCGGACAGCTTGAAAAGGCTGGCCGTTTTCGTTTCCATGCCGGCGACTTTCAGAGATCCGGTGATTTCACCTTTATAGGCAAAAGGAATCAGGCCGTTGATACAGTTGCCCAATGTACTCTTGCCGCAGCCGGACGGACCGGCAATCAGGATCTTTTCGCCGCGGTGAACGGTCAGATTGATGTTATGCAGAGTCGGTTCCTTCTGACTGAAGTATTTGAAGCCGAAGTCCCGGAATTCAATCACAGCATCATCATTCATAAATACTCTCCTAAAAAAGAACAGGAGAAAGCAGTCTCCTGCCTTCTCCTGAAGATTATCTGATTATTATTCCTTGCTTAATGTGCCCTGACCTGTCTTGGTAGAAGCATATGCCTTCAGCAGGATACCGCCGACAACAACAGAAACGATCGCGTCGATGACAAAGGCTGTCACTCCCTGCAGGAATACTGTGTTTACCGGCTCGGCATACATGACAATATCCAGAATCGGGGCAACAAGCAGCCAGGCAACAGCGTTGCCGATGATGGCATAGACGGCAAACTGGATCAGTTCCTTTCTGCCGCATTCGCCGGACTCAACCGCCGGAGCGACCTTGCCGGAACAAAGACCTGTGATCAGCGCGGAAGCACCGGATGCGAAGACCCAGCTCCACCATGGCGAACCATAGGAAATGAAGTCGTTCAGGGCATGGCCGACAAACGCAACCAGGAATCCGGCCAGCGGGCCGAACACTGCCGCAAAGAAACTGGAAACGCCGTAAGCAATCTGCAGATTGGTCTCCGGAACCGGTGAAGGAATCTTGACATACATGAAAAGCACAAGGAATACCGCCGCACCAAGGCCGGTAGCTACAATCGTTTTGGTGTCAAATTTTAAGTTCATTTTTCCTCTCCTTATAAATAAAGCGGCTGCCTGAAGTCAGATCCCCATATGTCTCTTCGGCAGCGGGATTTTTCCCATGCCACTATCATAAAACCAACCTGCCGCAAATTCAAACCATATCAACCTTATTTAAAACAGTGCGAAGTGAAAAGTTAACTTCCACTTTCAGGGGCTGAAAGTGGAAATCACTCGTACAGTAACTTCCGGTTGAAGTGACTCATACAGAATACAGATAA
>CACYXJ010000001.1 GCA_902778375.1 uncultured Erysipelotrichaceae bacterium | reverse complement strand
GATTTCCCGGTTCCGTTTTCGCCGGCGAAAAATGTCACGTTTTTCGTAAATGCAAGTTCCTGAAGATCTTTTAGGGAAGCAATCCGCCGCAGATAGCTGTCGCTGCCGATCCTGTCCCAGTCGATTCGGAAACTTCTGATAAACAGATCGTTCAAAGGAATCATCCTTTCTCTTTTTCCTGTCCGGTTTCGGCAATGACGGCATCATGCATCACAAACAGAACCCGGGCATTCAGTTCTTCTTCAAATTTATCATAGAGACGGCCGGCTGAAAATGTCCCTCTTGCGGCCGTGTGCACGCTGTTGGCCACATAGCCGAGGCGGCAGTTCTTGCGGCTGTAGACAGCGATTGCTTCATCGTCGTAGCTGTTGTCATGTTCCTTGCGCAGCCTGACTGACATTCCCGGACGGAACATCTCATGACCGCCATAGTAATCGATTCCGGTAATCGTAATATAGTATTCCTGGTTTTTCATAACTGTACTCCTGATACTGACCAAAGGATACAAAAGACCTCCGGCAAAAAACATGCCAGTCAGAAGGCAGATGAATTGACGCCGGTGAATCAGGAAGGTATTTTGAATACAAATATATATCAAACCGGGAGGTTATCATGACAGATTTCAAGGAAAGAACAGCCGCTTTTGCCCAGGAACACGGCAGAGTGTATCAGAACATTGCCCTGGCGATCCATGCCAATCCGGAAGTATCCAATTATGAATTCTTCGCTTCCGAGATCCTCAGCAATCAGCTGAAGGATGAAGGTTTCGAAATCGAACTGCCGGCAGCCCATCAGCGTACGGGTTTTGCGGCATATTACAGTACCGGAAAACCGGGACCGGTCGTTGCCTTTCTGGCGGAATATGATGCCCTGGCAGGTCTTGGACATGGGTGCGGCCATAATATCTTCGGTGCCACATCCTCGCTGGCTGCGGCAGCACTGAAAAGCATCATCGACGAGATCGGCGGGGAAGTACGTCTGTACGGTACGCCGGGAGAAGAAGGCGGTGAAGAAGGAAGTTCGAAAGGCAGTTTCGTACGTGACGGCTACTTCGACGATGTCGACTTTGCCTTATGCGTCCATCCCAACGGGGCTCCGGAAAATGAACTGTCTTCCCGCAATCTGGCAAATGCCGCGATGGAAATCGAATTTTGGGGAAAGCCGGCCCATGCGGCAGCCGATCCTTACCACGGTCTGAATGCCCTGGATGCCCAGATCCTTGTCTATAATGCCATCAGCATGCTCAGACAGCAGGTTCTGCCGGATGTCAGAATGCATGGCATCATCACCGACGGCGGAACGGCACCCAACGTCATCCCCGAATACACCCGTTCAAGGTACTTCCTGAGAGCTGCGGCCAAGACCACCGTCCAGGATCTTGTTGCCAAGGTTGAAAAGATCGTCGAAGGCGCGGCCCTGCAGACAGGTACGAAAGGTTCCATGAAGCCCTATGCCAACTTTGTCGACAACATGGTACTGACGCCGAAACTCGACCAGGTATGGGCTGACAATCTGAAAGCACTCGGACATGAATCTGTGCCTCAGACATGGGAAGTACAGCCCGGTTCCAGCGATGTCGGCAATGTCTCGCAGGTCGTCCCGGTCATCCAGCCCTCCCTCAGCATCAGTGATGTCGCCATCGCCGGCCATTCCCAGGATATGGTGGAAGCCTCCTGTTCGAAGAAAGGCATGGATTCCATCGTTCTTGGCGCGACTGCCCTGGCCTGGACTGCCATCGACGTGCTTCTTGATCCCGCCCTGCTGCAGGCAATCAAGGAAGAACACAGATACAACGTTGAAAACCAGGCGAAATAATGCAAAGGAAAAGAACTCGAATCGATCGAGTTCTTTTATTGTCTGACAGGAAATGTGAAGTAGGTATCCGGATACGGTTCATCCTTCAGGGTGAAATGCCACCATTCCTCGGCAATCGGCAGAAAACCATGCTTCATCATCGCATCCCGCAGGATCATGCGGTTTTCATACTGTTCGTCTGTGATGCCTCTGTAATCAGGATGGGAAAGTTCCCCGAAGTAATCGAAAGGTCCGCCCATGTCGACATCCCTGCCGGTCTTCATATCGAACAGAGTCAGATCGACTGTGCTTCCCCGGCTGTGGCCGGAATGGGTGGCGATAAATCCCTTCTCGAATGCTTCGCTCTTGTTCAGTTCGGGATAGAAATACTGCTTCATGCGGATATCGCCGGTATCCTCGCCCCAGGCAACGAAATGATCCACTGCCATCTGCGGCCGGTAGGCATCATAGATCTTGAGTACATATCCCTCTTTTTCCAGATCTTCGCTGACCTTTTTCAGGGCTGCCGCGCCTTCTTTAGTCATCAAGGCAACCGGTTCTTCGTATCCCCGGATCCTTTCACCGATAAAATTGAAGGCCGAATAATAGCGGATTTCCAGAAGAATACCGGGAATGAATTCGCCCAGTGACACGAAATCCGTTTTGTCATCACTTGTCGTATATCGGAATTCTCTTCCTTCAGACATCTCGTTTTTCTCCTTTTCGACACGCTGTGTCATTTTATTTCAGATTGAATCGTCATCCATTTTGGCGATGACGATCGCGACTTCCATGGCCATCCGACCTGCTTCCTGATCCTTGGCGCCGGCACTGATCGCCTGCAGAATCACATTCTGAAGGACAATACTGTACAATACCGGCCATTCGGAAGGCCTGCGGCAGTATCTGTTCGTCATATTGATGAAGATGCCGTCCCAGCAGTCCTTGATTTTCGGATATACGCTGTCAGCCGGCATTCCCCAGATCAGCAGTTCATCGCTGCCGACCTTCATGGCGGTATCTTTCACGATTCCAAGGATCTCTTCTGTCTCGTTGTGGGAGACAGCGTTGCAGAAGGAGAAGACACTGTATTTGTCCTCGAGAAGATAATGATTGAGATCGTCTCCGAAATAGAAACGCTTGCCGTTCTTGGCGGTTGCGACCTGGAATGTTCCCCTTTCCGCCTTGACTGCCTCAAGACAGGCATGTCCGGCCAGACCTGCCGCGTACAGCAGCGGGAACTTCATATCCACACCATTGGGTCCTCTCAATGTGTCTTTCAGCATTTCGACGATATTGCCGGCATTCTTCGCCAGCCGTTCCACTGTCTGTTCATCGGTTTCCTTTTTTGCAAACATATCGAACAGTCCCATGATTCTATACCTCTCTTATGAATGCAGTGTAACACAAAACCATCTTTTCATTCCGCCTTGTTTATCATCAACAATAAACACGCCACCTGTGCTACATTGAAATAGAGAGGTTTTACCTATGGCAGAGAAAAAACATATTCCCTTTACGATGCTGCAGATCCTGCAGGAAGAATCGGATGAAAACCACATCCTGACTGCCAATGATCTGATCGAAAGGATCGACAGACGCCTCGGTACATCGATTGAGAGACGCACCGTCTATTCCAATATTCAGATCCTGCGTCAGGCCGGTTATGAGATTTCCGATGTCTCTGACAACGGCAAGGGCTATTACCTGATGAGCAGGAAGTTCGAAAAAGGCGAAATCCTGATGCTGTGCAATGCCATTCATGCTTCCCACATCATCAACCAGAAACAAAGCGAGGAACTGATCGGAAAGCTGCTCATGGAACTACCGAAGCAGCAGCGCGAGGAGTTCCGCTCTTCCGTCTATCTGCCCAACCGTCTGAAATCGGAAAACAAGATGCTTCTGTATAATATCGAAGTAATTTCCGAAGCGATCCGGGACAAAAAGAAACTGTCATTTTCCTATCTGCGCTATGATCCGGAACTGAAAAAGGAAGCATGCCGCAAGGAACCGTATGTGATTGAACCGCGCTATATCGTCTGGCAGGATTCCAGGCCGTATCTGATCGCATCCAATCCGAAATATGTCAACCTCACCCATTTCCGCATCGACAAGATCAAAAGCCCCACCGTCCTGAACGAACCGGTGAGAAGACTGAGCCGGACGGAGAATACCGAAGCCTACCGCTATGCTGAAAACAAGCTGTTCATGTTTGCCGGCGATACCGTTTCCGTCGTCTTCCGCTGTGCCGACAGGATCCTGCCGCAGCTGCGTGATATCCTCGGTCCGGGCATGAATGCACAGGCCAGCAATGACGACACCAGTCTGGTCCGCTGCACAACAACTGAAGCCGGCGCGATCTTCCTGGCCCAGCAGTTCCTCGACGTAATCGAAATCATTTCGCCGGAATCTCTCAGGGAACGGTTCAGAACCGTCCTGAAAGAGGCAGAAAATAAATACAGTGATTAAGAAAAACCGTATTCGCAAGAATACGGTTTTTACTGCGCCGCCTCATATAGTTTCTTGTTGATGCGGTTCAGAGTTTCCAGATACAGCATGTCTTCTTCGTAGCTCAGTTCGCTTTCGTCAATGGCATCAAGTTTTTCCATTGTCTCTGTATACTGTTCCAGATAGTCGTAATACTTCATCAGAATTTCCGGTGAGGTGCTGTCTTCTTCCACGGTTTTCATAAATGCGATATATTCATCAAAGAATTCCTCATAGCTTTCCATTGCCTCGCGGAATTCGGGACGGATACCGTCCGCCGGTTCTTCAGCAGGCTGTTCCGCAGGTTCTTCTTTCGGCTCTTCCTTGACTTCCTCTTTGACTTCTTCCTTGACCGGTTCCTGTTTTGTTTCCTCTTTGACTGTTTCTTTTTCAGCAGCAGGTACAGCTGCGGATGACGGCTGACTCTCCGGTTTCTTTCCGAACAGCGAGGACAGTCCGGCAATCAGCAGAACGCCGGCAACACCACCGATGATCAGTTTCTGCTTTTTCTGTTTCCTGTTGCGCTCATTCAGAAGATCTACTTCATGCGGGGCGGCTGTGTCGATCAGATACTGCAGAGCATCTTCCTTGTCTTTCAGTACGGCAGCCGCATCTTCGATCTGCCGGCGGTCGTTTTCAATTGTCTGTACTTCATTCGAAGCAGCATCGATCGCCTGCAGTCCCCGTTCATAGTTTTCCCTGCCGTGAGCGGCAGCGGAAAGAACGTCACCGACGAATATGTCTGCCTTGGATTCGCTTTTCTTATCGGCGTCGACATTGATGATCCCGTCCGGGGTGCTGATCGTCAGATACAGTTTGTCCCTGATCCTGAGATCCGTCTGTACGCTTTGATCCAGACGGTAGCTGCGTTGATTGTATTCCAGATGGTCGAGATAGAGATCGATGCCGGCAAAACTGTTCCGTGGCCGGTATACGTCATCCCTGGCAGCCTGCAGTTTTTTCGCCGCGGCATTGATTTCCTTTTTCTTTGCCCGTTCAGCCTGCTGCAGCTGCTTCTTCGCCGCCTTGACTTCCGCTTCGGCCGCTTCCACGTTTTTCAGATACTCACTCATTTTCTTCCTTCCTTTCAAAAGCATGTCTGAGCCAGAAGATCCACAGTACCGCTTCCGCGTACGGTGAGATCAGACGCTCACTTCCGGCATGACGCAGGATTTCAAACATTTTGTGCAGGGCTTCCTCCCTGCCCTGATCCGCCAGCATGACAGCGATCGTTTCCGCCGCCAGCTGTACCTGTTCATTGTCGGCTGGCTGTGTCTTATGCAGACCGATCCACTGCAGCTGGGGAATCAGTTTTTCTTTTTCCCGTTCACTCAGACTGTATCGTTTCTCTTCTTCCTGCAGAAAGTTTCCGATCAGTTCAGATTCTTCCCGGTCAGTTTCCGCGGTCTCTGCCTTTTCCTGTTCGATCAGACAGGTCAGTTTCAGGGAGAATGAATGTTCTGTACTTCTCAGAACCGCCTTGAAACCTTCCGGATCATTCCCGCGGTATTCCTTCCATTTCCGTATTTCTTCCTTCAGACAGGTAGATGCTTCAATGTCCATACCGATCCGGCGGATCTCGTGGGCGGAAAAGAGCGGCAGGATACGGACGGCGCGTTCACCGGCACCGGTGAGCTGCAGAAGTCTTGCGAGAAAGATCCTGTCACTGATTTCTGTCCGGGAATTCTCCAGTCTCTGTATGCCGGCTTCCATCAGTTCCCTTCCGGTGTCCGGCGATCCCTGGATCAGGGTGCGGATCTCGGAAATCTTCAGGCCACATTCCTTATAGAGGCGGATCTTCAGCAGAGTTTCCACTGCCTGTTCGTCATAATATTTATGTCCCTGTGTACCGATCCGCATCGTCGGTTTGAGAAGACCGATGCGGTCATAATAAAACAGTGTCTTTCTGGTCACACCTGTCAGAAGACAGATTTCCTTTACAGATTTCATGGGTAAATCAAATGTACTTCCGTTCCTCAGGGAACGGTCAATATGCGCAAAGCTACTTTTCATACTTTGAAAATATCTGCACCGGGACAGAAAAAAAATGCCCAAAAAACTTCCAGAAAAAAAGAACGCGCCGTGCGTCCTTTGCGTGTTTCCTATTCTTCTTCAGCAATGATACCGTTATGAACCTTGTCGAGAAGTTCCTTCATTTCCGCAAGAGCGATCTGGCCGGGTGCCGAGGCTTTCTCCAGGGAGGCGAATGTGATCGCGGATCCGGAGATCTCGCCGCTGATGCGGCTGATCAGCCCCATGCCGGACATCGATACGGTAACGACCGGCACATCGCTGTAATCGCGGCTGAGCTGTTCGGTGATCAGAAGCAGGCGGACAACATCCTCCTTGTCCAGCGGCATGACCGCGAGCTTGAGGATATCCGCTCCCAGTTCCTTCATTGTCCTTACTTCAGCAACCAGCAGGTCATCATCCGGCGTTGTCGTGAAATGATGGCGGGACATGACGACCGGCAGCGAATGCAGGTGGGCGTTCTTCAGCAGCTGGCGGCAGATTTCTTCGCCCTTCTGCATCTCCACGTCAACGAGATCGACATTGCCGGAACGGATCACTGCCTGTACCAGGGAGAGATACGCTTCATCGCTGACTTCCGACTTTCCCCCTTCCTTCACGCTGCGCAGGGTAAACAGCAGCGGTTTGCCTGCACAGATCTGATATACTCCCTGCAATACCTGCAGGAGTTCCGCTTCATCATTGTGATTCACAAAATGGTCTGCCCGCCACTCGATCAGGTCGGCAGCCGATACGGCTGCCTTTTCTACCGCAGTCAGGATTTCTGCGGCGTCTGTTTCGACGATCGGTACACAGACTTTCGGAGTTCCCGCTCCGATGGCGACATTCTTTACTATTACAGGTTTCATATTCAATTTCCTCTGCTTCAATTATATACAAAAAAGAAGATCAGTCTTCCTGTTCTTCTCTTCGTCTTTGAATTGCTTTCATGATATCCTGCCCGTCCAGCGGCCATTTCCCCATACGCCAGTCTTCCTCGCTGTTGTATATGACATTTTCGCTGATTTCGTTTTCATGACCGCATTCCGTGCACTTCCAGGGATTCTGATGATCATCGAATCCTTCCTGCCGGTTCAGATGAGCACCGCAGGCATCGCAGTAGAACTCGATGCCGGGATATTTCCTGTCCAGATCATCGCCGTAATAAACAGATTCATATTCTTCCGGATGCAGAAGGAAATTCAGGCGGTCTTCGAATGTTTCCTCTTCCGACGGCATGCGGTTGACCATGATGAAGGAGGAATCATAGAAGCGCAGGACTCTTCCGCTTTCATTGCGTAGAAGCGATCCAATCAGGATCCACAGCCATGCATTGCATATGCCTTCCCAGTCGCCACTCTTGAACTGCTTGATGGCATGATAGACAATGCCTTCAAAAACTTCCGGATCCAGGGGAAAGAGAATATCGGGATCGCATTCTTCCTTCTCTCTGTACGAAAGCTCGGTCAGAAAGATGCCCAGCAGGATGACAAACGCTTCCCGGCCTTCATCGTTCAGAACATTGATTATTTCCCGGATGTTATCCTGCAGCACCAGCATATACTCGCGGTCTGTGCAGATTACTTCCGCAGCTTTCTTCTGCAGCAGCAAAGCTGTTCTTCTCTCTTTTTCCTGATTGCCTTTCGCGGTTCCGCAAAGACGGCCGAGAATCTGGGAAACACGGCGGCCGGAGCCGACATGCAGGGAATTATTCTTACGGACTGCCCGGATGACCATATTCTGATCATCGAACTCCGCGTCCATGCTGTTTCCGGCCGCTTCCGTTTCCGCGACGAACAGACACGGGAAAAACAGGTCGAGCAGATCGAGCTGCTTCATTGGTTTTTCGCCCATGGCTGTAAACAGCAATGCAGCAGTATTGCCGAATCTCAGTTCACAGTTTCCCGTCATATCTGTTACCCCCACGTCACTTTCAGTATATTGGCCGTACCGGCAAAAAACATGCCATGATCCCTGTACACGTATCCCTTTTGATACTGTCGGCATGATTCTTTCCTCCTTTAGCCTTTGCGGCGGTAATGCTTATGCGGCTTTTTTTCTGTCTGTTTCTTTGGCGGTTCCCAATATGCCGGGACATCCCTGAGGGTGGAAAAGTCATCCGGTTCAACATATTCTGTTATCTTCTTCACGTCCGGTTTCTTTGTGTTTCCTTTATTGCTTTTTCTTCTTTTCTCCATTGTTTTGCTCCCGTGTATGATTTCTTCAGCTGAGTATATTCTTGCAAGCCTGAACAGCAAAAAATACGCCATGTTCAACGGAACAGTTGGAAATAGACAGCCCGTTTTTCTTTTCTTCCGGCATGACCAGTGTGAAAACACATAAAAAAGACTGCGATGAATATGCTTGATTCTTGAGCATTCCCCCGCAATTTTTATTTCATATATTGTGACCGTTTCCTATTCATTTGCCTATATATTATGTGCTGTTTATATTATGTGCTGTTCTACGGGATATTTCCTTTTGCAGTTTTTTAAGAACAATTCTATATTGTACTGGATATGGCATATTTAAGAGTTCATTCCAATCGTCATCGTCGAACCGGGAAAGAATTTCATTTCTCATATCAGCCAGTTTCCTTGCGTGCTCAATATACTTTTCTTTAGATATTTTTTCTCTGTCCTCAAGGGTTGGATGCAAAGCATTAAACATTTTCACTAACTCTCTCATTATCTGTTCTACTATCCTTCTTAATGTATATAAAACTGTGTATACAAAAAACACGCCATTCACGGCCGGTATTCAGACATGTGCCGGATTCTGCTGTGATTTATGTATTGAAATCTGTAAACACAGGAGATAGGATGATATGCTATTTATGGAAACAAGGAGGAAGATCATGGAAAAAGAATTACTTGCGGCAATGGAAGGAAAAAGCAGAGAAGAAAGAAAAGAACTCTTCGAAGCACACAAGTCTGATCTGCTTGATGCCGGACTGGATGCGGTCAACGGCGGTGAAAAGAATTTCGACATCGGTGATCCGGCTGTACCGGAAAACCCGTATTCCGAATGCCCATACAAAGGCAACTGGATTTCTTCTGAGGGATATGTCTGCAGAGGCAACCATTACTGCGACTGAGACAGAATTGTAGATCATAACGAACAAAGGCAGTTCATTTGAACTGCTTTTTTGTTCCGTTCGAGCGGTACACCTCAGAATCATCCGGATACCGTCTGAATTCAGATTTTTCGGATTTCCTTGTTGAACAGCATCGACAACGCTGTTGCCAGCAGTCCGGCGGAGCAGACAGCCAGCAGCATCGTGATGCCCGACCACTGAAGCACGATGCCGGCCATGACGGAAGCGATGGGAATCAGCCCCTGGGATGCCATGCTGGTCAGGCTTGATACCTTGCTGATCTTCTCCTTATCGACGATTCGCATCATCATTGTACTGAGGGGAATATTGATAAAGACCAGAAGCAGACCCATCAGGAAAGAGCCCAGGCTCATGAAGATCAGAAATGCATTCAGCGATCTGCCGCAGGCAACCAGCTGCCAGTAAGCAATTGTTGCGGCTATCAGAACAGCAGCCATTCCGCAGGTTCTCAATGCTGTACTGTATCCGCATTTATCCTTCGGCGGCAAGGTACTGTAGATCAGTGAACCGACCAGGGAACTGAGCCCGATCAGCATAATGAAGACTGACGACCAGAGTTCCGGTTTCAGATACTCCTGGAAAAGATAAGACGGTGCTCCGGCAACATCCGTACTGACAAAATACGGAACGAAATTGCTGAAGACCGGTGTGAGAAAGAAGTTGATGAACAGGGTCGCAACAACCAGGGCAATGATTGCCTTCTGTGTTTTCAGATACATCAGTCCTTCCTGCATGTCGCCAAGCGCGGAACGGAAAGTCAGTTTATCCTCTTTCGGAACACTTTCATAACGGATGAACATTTCCGAAACACCGGAGAGCACATAACAGATACCGACAATGAAGAACAGCTGCTGGATCGGCATGGCCGCGTACAGTACTCCGGCCAGCAGAATTCCGAAAATGTTTACCAGGGCATTCTTCATGGAAAAATAGGAATTGCCCTGCTGCAGTTTCTCTTCTGCCACGATATACGGCAGCAGCGCGCTCGATGCCGGATTGAAGATGCCGCTGACGGCATTTCCCAGGATTCCGGCTGCGAACAGGATGGCGATATGAATGCTGTTCTCACGGAACATCAGCATCAGCAGTGTTGCCAGAAGGATCACGCCGCCTTTGAGATAGTCACAGATGAACATGATCCTGGCTTTGTTGAAGCGGTCTCCGAGCACACCTCCCACCGGTGTGAACAGCAGCAGGACCACGCCGCATACAGCCAGATAAAGTCCCTGGAGAAAAGCATTGTTGGCGCTGATCTTCAGGATATAGAAACCGACTGCGAAACTGTACAGGGAAGTGCCGAGTTCGGAAACCAGGGCACCGAAAAATACCAGCCGGAAGTTGCGGACCGAGAACACATTGTTTCTTTCCTTATTGCTCATCTTCACACACCTCCTTCCAAAGCGCTGCCAGTTCTTCGTCCTTCAGTATGCCTAACAGAAACGCAATGCTTTCCGCGGCCGTGCGGCCGTACCCGAAATAACCATTGGCCTCCTGCGGTATGTTGCCAAAACGGATGCCTTTTATACTGTAATCCGGCATGGCATCAAAACGGGCTGCCGCTTCTGCTGCACTGCGGATGGCTGCGGCAGCTTCTTCCTTTCTGCCTTCCGCCAGTTCCGTACGGGCGAGCAGAACCAGAAGAACAGCCTGCAGTTCGTCGAGAAAGTCCGGTGCTTCCGTTTCTTTTCTGATTCCCTGCAGCAGATTCAGACTCATTGTCAGGATATCCCGGGCAGCAGTGAATTCTTTTCTTTCCAGATAGACAAACGCATAACTGATAGCCGTACCGAAAAGACCGAAGGCATTCTGAAGCAGGGCTTCCGTAAGATATGGCTCCGCTTCTTCAGGCCTGCCCATGAAGATTGCCAGATTCGACCCGATCGTCTCATTGAATATACCGCCGGTATTGTTTTTCTTCAGAATCTCCATCCCCTTTTCATACTCGCCGAGGAAACAATAGATACCGGCAATATCACCGAGGATCCTGGTTTCACTGATCTCCGGATCCCGGTTCTGCCGGAGCAGACCGCGCGAAGTCTCCAGAAGATCCAGAGCCCTGTGGAGTTTTGCTCTGTCTTTTGTACTGCTTCCGATAACCGTATACACCTGGGCACTGATGTAAACGACCTTGAAGGAATGCGGATATTTCTTCAAAGCTTTCTCCGCTTCCGCAAGAGCCTGGGGATCATGGCTGGAGAAGAATCCTTTCAGTCTGTCGAGGACAGCTTCCTCACGGTTGTCTTTCATCCTGTAACCCAGAAGTGTATCAACTGAAATATCGAAGAAATCCGCCATTTCCACGATCAGGTCCAGTTCCAGTACGGACAGACCTGACTCCCATTTATATACTGCCCCGGCTGTCACACCGAGGACTTCAGCAAGCTGTTCCTGTGTCAGATGTCTCTGCTTCCGCAAAGATCTGATGTTTTCCGAAAGTGTCAGTTCCATATTCATTCCGCCTTTCTGCCTTTACTATACGGCAGGAAAAAAGAAAACAGAACACACTGTTCATACTGATAAGATTTTATTTTTTATACTGTCAGTATGTATTTCGCCTCTTTCAGTACATTTGAATCTGATTTTAAGCGCTTTCAGATGTATCCGCTTTCATCAGAAACTTTCTGAAAATATTTTCTGAAAACATCTTGAAAACTTTTCATACCTGGTCTATAACAGTAGTCGTATCAAGGAGGTACATAAAATGAGTGATATGAAAAACATGTCCGTCGATTCTGTGGATCATGCTGTCATGAAGGTCACACTGGCAGTGGAAGGCAATGCTGAATACAACTTCCGTATCGGTGACGAAGTACGCCTTGGGCACGACCACGGACGTTATGTAATCGTCGACGAAAACAATCGAATTGCACCGGCTTCACTGGTTTCCAATATTTCAAGAATGGAAGCTGATGTCCTTGCGGACATCAAGGCACCCTTTCGGATCACAAGGATCGAAGGCAATGTCATGAAAGCGGAAATGGTGAACCCGTATAACTATGTACACCATCCCAGAAGTGAATGGACATATCTGAACTGAGAATCTGTCGCAGGACAGATTTTTTCTTTTCAATAAAAAAACCGCAGGCGCGGTTCAGAAGCGGAACATTGCGATTCCCTTCTGCTGTGCCTGCCGTTTTTCATTTTCTTCTTTAAGAACGGTATTCACCGCTTTGCGCAGGGCGTCATTGGCATCCATGAACAGCTGGCGGTCGATGACGCTTTCGTTGTTGACGCCGATGGCCATGACAATACGGCTGCGGTAGAGCGGAAAGATATCCATTGTCAGCCGGCGGAGGTTCGCTGCCATGACGGTATCGGTTGCCTGGATCAGTTTCAACTGGGTCATCATCTGCAGCGGCAGTTCCCTGCTGAGTGCCAGATCTGCCAGTTTCTTTTCAAACAGCTGGCACGCTTCGGAAAAATCCCTGACCTTGATGGCGTCCTCCATCAGACTGCTGGCCTTGGCCTTTTCCGCCAGTTCCGGCAGCCGGGTGCTGCGCTGATCCTTCAGACATGCCTCCCCGGCCAGGAGATACATGTCGTATTCCCGGATGATTTTCATACAGTCGGTATAATAGCGGTCCATGCGGTCGATATGGTGCAGCAAGGCACTGCGCAGAATTTCGAGTCGTCGGGCGCATTCGGTCAGCTTGGAATTGAAGGCGTCATACTGCGAGCGGAACTTCTCCATCGCCTTATCGGATGAAAGCGAAGAGTACTTTGTTCTTCCCGTTTCCTCTTCAAAGGCATCGAGCTGCCGGATCATCTTCTTCAGAAGACTTTCGATCTCGTTCAGATCGCTTTCGGGAATATTCAGATGTGCGCTTTCCGATAATGTTCTGACCTTGCGCTGGGCTTCGGTGCCGTACTGCAGGACCATGACCTTGTTAGTGACATCGATGGACTTCGAAAACGCGAGGGCGTAACTGATCTGCGCCTCGCTGAGATCGCTCATTTTCTGATGCTGGGCTGTTCTGTCCAGCGTAAGTCCGATTTCGTTTTCACTCATCTTCTTCACCCAGCTGAAAATCGGCTATGATTACAGTCTCTTCTCCCCTTTTTGCCTCCCGGATATCCTTGAATCCGATGCGATGCCAGAAATGGGAAGACTGGGGATTGCCCTTGTTGATGCAGAGTCTGACTCTTGAAAAGCCGGCCTCGCGCAGATGATCAAGTACACCTTTGACCAGTTTTCTGCCGGTTCCTTTGCCCTGGCGTATTGCGTCCATCATGAAGAAGCCGATAAAGGCAGTATTTTCATCGGGATAGCCGTCGATCAGATCCATGACCGCGAACAGTTTTCCCTGATCGAAGAAACCGAAATAGTATTTGTCTTCCGCTGTCTTGCCTTCCGGCAGAGCCTTCATGTCTTCAAGGACCGATTCTTTGTCGGCAGTGGCTGTCGTGTACTCATAAAACCGGGGATTTCCCTGCATGATCGCAAGAACATCATCCGCATCCTCTTCGTTCAGGATACGGGCTTCATATTCATCCGTCATCCGGCTTGTATTGATCTTTTTCATGTAATCATTATAGCGCACTCCAGCAGACTCTTGAAAACACCCGGGCAACAAACACGTCATGATTCCCCTCTTTATGACATAATGTTTTCATGTGATTCACCTTTCAGGAGGAACATGGGCATGAATCCGGAATTCTCTTTACTGCTGGCAATGATCTGCAGCGCCTCGATGGCGCTTGCTTTGCGTCTGTTCCGCCCGGAAGGAAACAACCGCTACGGCATCATTCTCGGTAACTATCTGACATGCACTCTGACGGGCTTTCTGTTTGTCGGTGATAAGACAGCAATCCTTCATGCCCATCCCGCGACATATATCTGCGGACTTGCGGCCGGTTTTCTTTTTGTCCTTTCGCTTGTATGCATGCAGACCAGCATCAGCCGCAATGGCGCGATTCTTTCCAGTGCCTTTTCGAAACTGGGACTGCTGGTGCCGCTCACTCTCAGTCTCCTGCTCTTTCACGAAAGACCTGGCCTGCTGCAGATCATCGGACTGCTCGTTGTCCTGGTTTCTATCCGTTTCTTTTCCGGCAATCAGAACATGGATGAACCAGCTGCCGATGTCAGTCTGCTGCTGTTGCTGGCTGTGCTTTTCACCAACGGCATGTCTGACTCAATGGCGAAGGTCTACAGCACATACGGTATACCGAATGAGGAACCTGTGTATTTCTTTGTTCTTTTCCTTGTCGCTTCGCTTGTGACTCTGTGTCTTTTGGTTCATGAGAGAAATACAAACGGAAATAAACTATCCTTGCGCGATCTAGCCGCCGGGATCCTGGTCGGCATTCCGAATTATTTCTCATCTGTTTTACTGCTGAAGGCATTGAACGGCATTCCTGCTTTTATCGTCTATCCTGTCTTTTCCTCCGGAACCATCCTGATCGTCACATTGATCAGTTCCCTGTTCTTCCATGAAAAACTGAACAGAAGACAATTGACCGGTCTGGTACTGGTTCTGATCTCGATCATTTTCCTCAATCTTTCATAACAGAAGCCAAACGTAAAAAGGCGCCGGCACGCTGTCTCTGAACGTGCCGGCAAAGGTAAAAGAAAGGAAAAAATGATAGAACTGCCAATCATCTCTCATGTCGATGATTTTACTTCAATAAAAGATTCTGCCTTTAAGCAGGCATAACAGATTCCATACAGAAAAACTTCTCTGTAACTGAATCAGAATGATGATAATTGCTTTGAATATTTCCTTGCGCTTATTATAGCACGGTATCACTGAAGAATGAGACACAGACGCTCAGTTTTCAGTATCCTTTTCTTCCAGGAAAGCAATCGCTTCTTTATATTGCTTGATTCTTTCCAGATCTTTTTCCGTCACTTCGTTAATGCGGCTCAGATCGCTGTTATGGTGAAGGTCCGCAAGTTTGACCTTTCTGGCGGTCGGATTTCCGGCAAGATTTCTGACATAGTCCATATAGGAAACACCTTCCCGGTGTGTCAGAAGTTTCAGGACATCGATGACTTCAGCGGGAAATCCCATCCCTGAAAGATCTTCGAATGTCAGATCCGTGTCTTCGACGACATCATGCAATAATGCACAGGTACAGGATGTCTCGTCGTCCATTCCCTGGGCGACCTGGTAAGGATGGAAACAATACGGAAATCCGCCCTTGTCCATCTGTCCCTGGTGGGCCTGATACATGACATTGACCGCCTTTTTTGTCATTTCCGTATAGATCATCAGTCATCCTCCATGATCAGAGCGAATTCGATCGCATCCAGATCGCGTTTCCTCTTCCCGCATTTTTCGCAGTACAGTCTTCCGTCCAGAACAGTAAAGCGGTCATCCCTGCGGATTCTTTTATGGCACTTGCAGCATCTGGCATCATCCGCAAGCTGCACCATTTCCTTCTTTTTTCCAAACAGTCCCATGATTGTTCCTCCGTCTTTACTGTAATATGCATTAAAGACAAAAAACATGCCATGAAAGACATGTCTTTGTATCGATCGGTCTTTGATTATTCGGGAAGATATCCCGGCCGCCACGAGAACACTTCGTAGCCGCAGTAACGGCAGCGGTAGAGAACCATGGGATTGCCGTTCTGATCATCTTTAATATACATATAATTGCCGCATTGGTCGCATTTTGCCAGGGTGGGCTTGTTGTCATATGAGTAGTGAATCGCGGTGCAGCCGCCATCCACTCCCCAGCAGTCGCTGCCGGGTTCGACTGTCGCAGCACAGCCCTCGGTCACATAATCGCGACCGGCATTGACCGACATCAGTTCATCTTCCGACAATGTATCGCCGTCATCTTTCCTCAGAAGACGGATTTTGACGAAAATCTCCATGATGGCTTTTTCCGTCAGGGAAATGTTATGGTCTTTGAATACTTTGCTTACATCTTTGATGCTGAGTGCTTTCAGCAGGCTGTTTTCAATCTCTTGTCTGGACATCCGGTAATACCCCCATAGATTTTATATTCTTATTTTATGTTATCGAAGCGGGTTTTGTCACCTGTTCGTCAACACTTCAGTATTTGATATACTTTTATGGAAGAGTATGAATATGAAAGAAAAGGAACATGCATATATTGCCATCGATCTGAAATCCTTCTATGCCTCGGTGGAATGTGTGGAACGCGGTCTGGATCCCCTGACGACAAACCTGGTCGTCGCCGATGAAAGCCGCTCCTCCAAGACGATCTGTCTTGCCGTGTCCCCTTCCCTGAAGGCATACGGCATCGCCGGAAGACCCCGTCTTTTCGAAGTCGAACAGAAGGTAAAGGAAATCAACATGCAGAGGAAGCGCCGTGCTCATAACGGCCGTTTCAGCGGCAGTTCCTTTCATGATCCCGATCTGAAGAAAGACAGGAATCTCGAACTTGCCTATGTCACGGCAGTGCCGCGGATGGCCTTCTATATTGAATACAGCACAAGAATCTACAATATCTATCTGAAATACATCGCGCCCGAGGACATTCACGTGTATTCCATCGATGAGGTTTTCATCGATGCCACCCGCTATCTGAATACCTATAGGATGAGCGCGCATGAACTGGCGATGACAATGATCCGCGATGTTCTGAAAACGACCGGCATTACTGCAACTGCCGGCATCGGCACCAATCTCTATCTTTCCAAGGTTGCCATGGACATCGTCGCCAAGCATATTCCTGCCGACAGGGACGGCGTCAGGATCGCCGAACTGGACGAGATGTCCTACCGCAGGCAGCTCTGGTGCCATGAACCTTTGAAGGATTTCTGGCGTGTCGGCCGCGGGATTTCCCGCCGTCTGGAACAGTACGGACTGATGACCATGGGTGATATCGCCCGTCTTTCCCTCAAAGACGAGGATCTGCTGTACAAGGAATTCGGTGTCAATGCCGAACTGCTGATCGATCATGCCTGGGGATATGAATCCTGCACGATCGCCGATATCAAGGCTTATACGCCGGAAAACCATTCACTGACAAGCGGCCAGGTGCTGCCCGGTCCCTATACAAAGGAAAAAGGACGGATCATCGTCAGGGAGATGGCGGAGAACCTGACCCTGCAGATGATGGAAAAAGGTCTGATGACGGACAGTGTCGGACTTTCTGCCGGCTATGACGCCGGTTTTAATCCCGAAACATTCACCGGCACATATGCCAATGACTGGTACGGCCGCAGACTGCCGAAGGCCGCCAGCGGCAAACGCCGGCTTGGCCGCTTTACCGATTCCGTCCATCTGATCACCGATGCCCTGCTGGATATCTATGACGAAACAGTCGACGAGACACTGATGGTTCGCCGTTTCTACCTTTTCTTCGGCAATGTGAAAAAAAAGGAAGATGTCAGGGACAGGATCGTCGTCGAACAGTTCGACCTGTTTGCAGAACCGGCAGAAGACAGACATGAAAAAGAAGAAAAGAATCTGGAAAAGGACGAAAAGATCCAGCAGGCAATGCTCGATATCCGCAAGAAATTCGGGAAGAATTCCGTACTGAAAGGCACCAGTCTGGAAGACGGCGCTACCGGCAAGGACAGAAACAAACAGATCGGAGGGCATAAGGAATGAAAGATCCGCACCGCTATGACGACATCATTGACCTGCCCCGTCATGTTTCGAAGAATCACAGACCGATGAGCAACGCCGACCGGGCTGCCCAGTTCCTGCCGTTTGCGGCCCTGACCGGTTACGATGACGCAATCAGGGAAACTGCCCGGCTGACCGATCAACGGATCGAACTGAGCGAAAGCGAACTGACGGAACTCAACGATCAGTTTCAGAGGATCGCCGGCCAGATCAGGCAGCAGCCGGAAGTAACTGTTACATACTTTGTTGAAGATGAGAAAAAAACAGGCGGCAGGTATGAAACCCGAACCCTGCAGATCCGCCGTATCGACCCCGTGCGGAGAGTCCTGATCGGCAAGGACAGGACGGTCATTGCCATGGATGATATCATTGAAATTCATAGTGTTTTAAAAAGAAATGATGGGATAGAATAAGAATGATGAAAAATCTGTTGAAAAAAATGACCATTCTGCTGTCTGTGTTCCTTCTGGTGCTCAGCGGTTTTGTTACTGTCCGGGCAGAGGATGGCGAAGAGCAGGCAGACGACGGCACCATCGATCTGACAGCAGTGTATTATGTGCTGACCACACAGAAGGACAATTCCGTTACTGTGCCCTTCAACACGTCCTGGTTCGAGAACAGCGCCCTCTTCTACAATCACAATCTGGCCAAGGCTTCGCTCGGTCTGGCGGTGGCTTCATTCCGTCCCAGCGGAAAATATTCCGATCCGAACCGGGCAGCGGATGAGAGCGCCATCTCCTTCCTGAGCCAGGCCGGTTTCCAGGATATGCAGAGTGACGACTATGACAAGAATCCCAGCATCTATACCGTATCCACGGTCATGGGACATCAGAAAGTCGGTGAAGGCGACGATGCCTTCGAACTGATTGCCATCGGTGTCTGCGGCCAGGGATACCTGGATGAATGGGAATCCAACTTCACGATCGTCGGCGACGACTATGATAACTACACGGTTCACGAAGGCTTCGAACGTTCTTCACGTCTCATCTACGACCGTATCTTCGGCTATATTGCCAGTCACCATATCACCGGACCAATCAAGGTCTGGATCACCGGCTTCTCAAGAGCCGCGGCTGTTTCCAATGTCACAGCCAAGTGGCTGTGTGATTCCGATACCTTCAGCGAGGAAACTGTCTTCGCCTATACGTTTGCCACCCCGCGCACGACAACAATGCCGGAAGACGGCAAATACATGAACATCTACAATATCATCGGCAAGAACGATCCGGTACCGATGATTCCGTTTGCTGACTGGGGATATGAACGCTATGGCGTCACCCTGGGCACACCGTCGATCGAAACGGATTCCGACTTCAATGAAAAACGGATCAAAGCCAATGAAATCTATAAGGAAATCACCGGTATCGATTTCTGGGTCAATCCGCAGATGGACCGGCAGGTACGCAATATTCTGGATTACATCCTGAAACTGTGTCCGACTGTGCTGGACTACCGGACAAGCCTGCAGGACCAGCTGATTCATCTCTGGGCGGACAGATCTCCGGTCAATGTCCTTTCCAGGGTTCTGGATATCGCCAACGATCCGGTTCTGACCCGGAAGGAAACCCGCTATGAAGCAAACGGCTTCATGGACTACATGACCTGGATGATCATCGACGCGGCGACAAAACGAAACAGTTTCGAACAGCGCTACAACCGGAAAGTATCCATCGGCACAAACATGGCCCAGGCCCACACCCCGGAACTTTATATCTCATGGGTATTCTCGGCCGATGACCCGCTTGAGCTGTATTCCTCTTCCGACACATTCTCCTATGTGATGATATCGGGAAATGTCGATGTCGAACTGATCCGTGACGGTGAAGTGGTCGAATCCATTGCCGATACCGATCTGACCGAAAAGCAGGAAAACATCTACCTGATGCGTCCGGAGGAACTGGTAACAGCCCAGATTCCCAATGACTGCAAATGGCTGCTGCGGGTGACT
Source organism: uncultured Erysipelotrichaceae bacterium (assembly GCA_902778375.1). Taxonomy (GTDB): domain Bacteria; phylum Bacillota_I; class Bacilli_A; order Erysipelotrichales; family Erysipelotrichaceae; genus Bulleidia. The sequence continues at coordinate 79,334 of CACYXJ010000001.1, read as the reverse complement.
GCGACGGAAGATACAGATTCGATGCTCGTCAACAGCAAGTACGATATCTATCACCAGTCTCCGGACAGCACCAAACTGTTCTACTATGAAGCAAAAGCGGGAGATGTGCTGGAGTTCACCCTTGATACCGACGGTGTCATGACACCGCTGCAGGAGGAGAATTCTTCCCAGGAATATTTCTTTGAGTCCGACGAATATATCAACAACACCGATCTGATCTCGGAAGAGCGCAGCTACAGTTTCCTGAACCTGCCGTGGCGCACGACGTTTATCATCGCCATCACGGCGTTCATTGTCGTCTCGTCCCTGCTGCTGTATATGATCGGCACCATCGTCGCAAGATTCCGTTTCCGTCATCTCGTCAAGCGCGGCCTGGTCCGCTCCGGCGTGAAATACAGCGGCCTGCCGATGTTCCTGACGTTCTGTGTCTTCCAGTTGTTCCTCACCGAGGAATTCTTCAATGAGCTGTTCCCCGGCAGCGATGCTGTCGTCATCATCTTCAAGACACTGATCGACCTGATCGTGGTAGCACTTGCCACCATCGCCTACCAGCGGCGGAAGAACACCCTGAACCGTTCGATCCAGTTTGGAATCATACTGCTGATGTGCGCGGATATCTTCATCCGGATCAACTTCATGTACGGCGCGGCCATTCATACCATTGCCTATCTTTACTTCGCCTATTCTTTCTTCAAGGAAGAGAAACCGGTGACCTCACAGTTTGTGATCTGGGGCGTTCTCTCAATTGCCTCCATTGCGATCATTCTGAACCAGGCAGCCGAACCTTTCGGAAGCAAGATCTATGAAATCGTCTACTTCATATCCGCCCTGCTGATGGTATGCGCGTCCTTCCCGCTGCCGCGCAAGTGTCTGGCAGGATCGGCGCTGCTGCTGATTGCCGGCGGTCTGACGCTTGCTGTCTATGTAATTGGCAGCAGTTTCCTGCTCCATGTCCTCTCGCTCGGAACCTATTATGCCGGCATCACTACGCTGGCATCCACCGGCTTCCGTATCCCGATGGCCCGGCTTGTGCCGGACTACGGCGAGGATGACAACAGCATTGACGAAGACGTGCTGCTGTCATAAAAACAGAAAAAAAGGAGAGTATCGTTTGGGATACTCTCCGCTTTTTTATGATGCAAGATATGCTTCCAGCAGTGCCAGGGTGTTTTCGGCACCTTCGATATGGCTTCTTTCATAGCCGTGTGAGGCATAGACACCGGGACCGATCAAAGCATGTTTCAGGTCGCTGCCGGCATTGACTGCCGCCTGGGCATCGCTGCTGTAGCTGTTGTAGATATCGACTGCGTACTGCAGCTTTTTCTTTTCCGCAAGCTGTACCAGTTTCGTTGTGACGTCGTAGTCATAGGGACCGTGGGCGTCCTTGGCACAGATCGAGACTTTTCTTTCGCTGCCTTCCAGACCAAGGCCGACACATCCCATGTCGACTGCCAGGATCTCTTCGGCATCTTCCGGCAGGCCGCCCTTGCCGCCATGGCCGACTTCCTCATATGTAGTCAGGAACAGATAAACCTTGCGGTTCAGTTTTGCCTTGCCTTCCCTGACCTTCTTCGCCAGGGCCAGCAGGATACCGGCAGCCAGCTTGTCATCGAGATAACGGGATTTGATATAGCCGGAACCGGTGATGACAGTGCGGGGATCGAAGCAGACAAAGCAGCCGTTGGTAATGCCAAGGGCAAGTGTCTCTTCCTTGTTGTGAACATCTTCATCGAGGACGATTTCCGTATTGTCGAAGGTTCTTTCCTCGCTGACACCTTTGGGATTGACATGGACGGAAGGATCGACGTGCTGCAGACAGCCGTCATAGACCTTGCCGTTGCGGGCATAGACGCGGACATTTTCGGTTTCGCAGTTGACTGCCTTCATGCCGCCGAGATTGGAGATCTTCAGCCGGCCGTTGCTTTTGACTTCGGCAACGATGGCACCGAGTGTATCGAGATGGGCGGTGACGATGATGGGATTTCCTTCACCGCCGAGTTCCGCCAGGACGCTCCCTTTTCTTGTCACTGCGGATTCAAATCCGAGTTCTTTCAGTTCATTGACAGCAGCTTTCGTTACTTCGTTGGTAAAGCCGGTCGGCGAGTCGACAGAAAGCAGACGTTTTGTGGCATCGAGAAGATATTGTGTGTTTCTACTGATTCGCATGGTTTTCCTCTCCTTTATTTCGTTACCCAGCCGGACCATTCGCCGCTGTATTCAGGTTTTTCTTCTTTTTCTGCTGTATCTTCCTTTTTCATGAGATTCAGCAGAAAGACCATCTGCATGATGTTCATCTCGAGACGCACCCGCTGCCAGGAGTCAGGTTCCCTTTCCGGTGTCATGATCAGAAGCACATCTCCTGCCGGCAGATACTGCGGATCCACCAGACCGCTGAGATCGTCATGCCCGGCACGGATGATTCTCAGCCGTTCGCCGTTATCCAGCAGCTTCCGGTTGCACAGCCAGTTATAGATGAGATTGAAAATCTCTTTCTCAGCCGGAAGATTGGCGGCGATGCAGCGGGTATTATCCGCCGCTTCCTGCAGATTGCCGGTGCTTTGTTCAAGATCGACCAGATCAGACCCGTTTTCATTCTGATAGAAACTGCGGATGATCTGCTTTCTGCGGCTGAGTCCGTAGAAAAGCGCGAAAGCGACCGATGCCGCGGAAATCAGGATTCCCCAGAGATGTTTCTCAAGAACCATGAAGATGATCATGACGATCATCGGAATGACGATCAGAAACGCTGTGAGAAACGCGCCGTAGCGCATGTCCTTCTTCTTTTCTTCCGGATCCATCTGCCGGAAGGCATTCATGTTCATGATCAGGTCATTGCAGTATTTTTCAATTGCCTTGTTCTGTTCCATCGCTGTTCCTTTCATGCCGCCTTGCGGAAGAACATTCCTTCGCTGTCCGCCAGCTGGGTCAGAAGAACCTTGAGATCCTTCTCATCGCTGTAGATTGTCATATACAGATCGTCACGATGTACCGTGATCAGACTGTCGCAGGTGATGATATTGAGATCCTCCTTCATCATTTCCCAGAGTTCCCCGGGAGCGGGATTGATGATCTTCTGATCATCCTTTACAACATCGAACTGTTCATAGCAGTTCAGCTTCAGAAGGATATGAAACATCTGTTTTCTGATATTCGTATAATGAGGTTCTTTCAACAGGTAATCCTCGATCGCGAAATACTGTCCGCTTCTGACCTTCGGCACCTGATGCGGCAGGATATCGATGACCCATGCCGGTTTTTCCAGTAATTCTTCAATCATGTTTATCCCCTTTTCCCTATACAGTTTCACAGAAGAAAATCGGTTTGTAAAGCGCCCGCACATTGAATGAAGCCTCCTGTGCGTATACAATAATCGCATGGAACCTTTGACAAATCCGAGATTAAGAGAGCTGCTCGATGCAAGAAAAGAAAACAGTCTGAACGACAGCGCACTGCAGAATGTCATGAATCAGATCGCCGAGGAGGTTGTTGAACGTGCGAAGTTTCTGGCGGTGATTCAGATGGACGACAGTGCTGTGACGCATAATGAAGACGGCACCGCCACCTTCAACCAGGGCAGCACGATTACTGTCTGCACCCTTTCCACATCCGACGGCAAGGTATTCTTCCCGGCCTTTACCGACTGGGATGCCATTGCGAAAAGTCCCTATGCGAAAACAGAGCCCAAAACACTGGTCGTGTCGTTTGACGATTACTGGGCAATGGTGAAAGACACGGATGCCGGCATGGTCATCAATCCCGGCTGTGACGATCTGCTGTTTACTAAGGAAACATTGCGCCGCTTCCACGAAGTCAGTGAAATGAAAAAAAACGGCGTCATTGAACACACAGTGGAAAAGGACACACCGGTACAGATCGGCGATCCGGCCGAGAATCCCAAGAAACTCAAGGATGCCCTGCGCGCCTGCGCCGAGCATTACCGCGAGATCAGGACCATGTGGCTGAAACTGATGGTGAAGGAAGGCGAAAAGAGCTGGCTGCTGATCGTCGAACACAAAGGTGAAAGAAAACCGCTGTTTGAAGCTCTGGCCAAATCTGCCAGACCGCATCTTGAAAACATGTACATCGACATGGTTTCCTACAGCGATCCGTTCGGAAAGAAAGCCGCCGATGACAATCCCTTCTATGTCAGAAAGAAGACCGGACTCTTCGGCTTCTAGAAAATCATATATAAAACAGACAGCAGGCTGAATCAATCAACCTGCTGTTGTTTTATTTCAGTGACAGTAATGCCGCTTCTTCACCATGGATCAGGGTCGTGTCATAGACCGGGATTTCGCAGTCCTGCTGGCTGATCAGAAGTCCCAGTTCGGTGCAGCCCAGGATCACGCCTTCCGCACCTTCATCCATGAGATTGGAAATGATCCGCTGCAGTTCCTTCTTCGATTCTTCTCTGAGGATTCCCTGGCACAGTTCGTCATAGATGATCGAATTGACAGTATCGATATCGTTTTCCGGAATCAGGACGTCGATTCCCTTTTCCAGGATGACATTCTTATAGAAATCCATGCACATCGTGAACTTCGTTCCCAGCAGTCCTACCGTGTGGATATGGTCCTTTTCCAGACGGTTCACGGTCGCTTCGGCAATGTGCAGTACCGGAAGGCCTGCTTTCCTGACATCTTCATAGCAGAGATGCATCGTGTTGGCACCGATCAGGATAAAGTCGGCTCCGCCCTTTTTCAGATCCATGGCGGCTCTGGCCATGACGGAGGAACAGAAGTCCCAGTCACCGGCCTCCTGGGCATCGGCGACCGGTGCGAAGTCGATACTGCTGATCAGGATTCGGGCGGAATGCAGACCGCCGAGTTCCCTTCTGATTGTTTCATTGATGACCTGATAATAGGTGACGGTGCTTTCCCAGCTCATGCCGCCGATCAGTCCGATGGTTTTCATATGCCTGTTTCCCCTTTTCTGTAACCTGTATATATCCGCTTCTTCAGGCAAAGGCGTTGCGATGCCTGTATGGTTTCGTATTACAATGATAGCAGTTAAATATCCCGGAGGTGAAATTATGTATTTTCTGATTCCGCTGTGTCTTTTGATCGCGGCTGTGTTTATCTATATGGAGAAGCAGGAGAAGTATGTGACTGCCGTGATTCTCAAAGGTCTGGCTTCCCTGTGCTTTGTGGCATTGGGAATGATGGCTTCCAAGGGAAACAGCACTTCCGGTACGATCGTTGCCGGTCTCTTGCTTGGCTGTATCGCCGATGTGCTTCTGAACCTGCGCTATGTTTTCAAAACCAAAGGACAGCTTGTCTTCCTGGCCGGCATCGTCGTTTTTCTGAGCGGTCATATCGCCTATCTGATGGCGGTCATGCCGATGTCTTCCAATCCCCTGCTGTGTGTCGCTGCCGCGGTGGTTCTGACAGCGCTGCTGATGAAATGGATCTTCTCCCGGATCGAGGCGAAGAAAGCCTTCAAGATCTTCGGCATCGTCTATATCGGTGCCATTGTCCTGCTCAACGTCACCGCCCTCGGCAACATGGCGGCGGATCCGGACACCTTCAATGTCATCTTCGCGATCGGTGCCCTGCTGTTCCTGGTATCGGATATCGTTCTGATCCTGAATACCTTCGGGCCGAAGCCGAAATTCATTTTCCGGGTGACAAATCTCAGCCTGTACTACATCGGCCAGATTCTGATTGCCCTGAGTCTTCTGTTTCTGAACGCCTGATATACAGCAAAGCCGCTTCAGCAGCGGCTTTTACTTTCTTGTGAAGATCTTTTTGATCAGCCTTGCGATCAGGTAGATCAGAAGAAGGGAACCCAGCAACAGGAAGACAAAGTAACCGATGATAACATATACAATCCCATTCGTTTTTTTCTTCGGCGCGGCAGTGCTGCACATTGTAAAGGAGAGTTCCTCTTCCGGCAGTCTGTCGAAGTGTGCCCTGTAGCAGTTCTCTTCCCTTGCAAAGCCTTCCAGCGAGCACTCCAGCATTTCATAACCGCTGTTTATGACGACATCCAGACCCTTGAATTCCTTCCAGGAGGACGCCGGGGAAAGCAGATAGCGGTATTCATATTCCGGTTCCTCATAGGAGGCATCGACAGACGGCCAGATTGGTGCTTCGACGGTGTTGGTCAGTGTTTCGCCCGGTCCGAATGCAAGCTGATAGGTATACCATTTCATCAGACCGCCCTCATAGCCGTAAAGATCCGGCATGATGAAACGGAAGTCCTCATCACTGCGGAACATTTCCGTCAATGCGTTGTAATGGTCGGTATCCGATATGGCCAGATCTGCCGGTTTATTCGCCATGACATATTCCTCATATGTCATCTCTTCCACTTTCGTGACGGTGCAGCTGCCCTGCATTTCCCGCGGCATATTTTCCGTTGTCCGGAAGGAAGTAAATGCGAAATCACTCTCCTGTCCGAAGGCATAGACAACGGCATCCTGTTCCTTCTGACTCAATGACATGACGATATAGGCATGGCTCTGATCGTTTCCGTAACCGGCAAAATCGCCGGAAAGCAGATAGCGTATCCGGGCAGGATCGTTGATGACGTCTGTTTCTGCCTGGATATAACAGCCGCTTTCTTCAAACATACCTTCATCTTCCAGGGAAAAATGCAGTGTGTACTGATATACCGGAAGGTCCTTCCGGAAGAATGTGTCCCCAATGTATCCGTCCCGCAGTCTGGCCAGATCGTTTCCGACACTGAATTTCTCCGTGCCAAGCCATGTATATCTGACGGCTGGTTCGATCTCCTCACCGTTGACCAGCACCCGGTACAGGGAAGGATCATCATAGGAGCCGGATGAAGTCAGATAGAACGGCCGGCTGCCGAACGGGAATGCCAGTGAGGCGGTCACCTGCAGGTCGGAAGGATTGACAAAGGTATATTCAGCCGCGAAGCGGTCCATGGAATCCGGTTCCTTTGCGTCGTCCAGCATAAACGTCAGAGTTTCATGTCCGACAATGACGGGACAGTCCTGGTCTGTCGTCATGACACCGGATGCATCCGAGCCTTCCCAGTACTGCAGTGCCGAGTTGGCGGCAACCGGCAGCCACGAAAAAAGCAGCGCGGAAAGACATGCAGCCATGATTGTATCTGTTCTTTTCAATACCTGTTTCATTATCATAATTATATCTGTTTTCAGAAAAACATTGTATGATAGGAACATGCGTAAAAACAGATTTCTGATTTTTTTTATGATTGCCTTCCTCTTCAATGTGGCAGCAAGCTTCGCTCATCCGGTCACACCGACCCTGATCGTGGAGAGAAACCTTGACTCCTCGATGTTCGGTGTCGCCCTGGCAGCGATGATGACGATGTATTTCCTGTTCTCCCCGCTCTGGGGAAAACTGTGTTCCTACATGCCGACAAAGAAGATCATGCTGATCTGCTGCAGCGGCTATGCGGCCGGCCAGATTATCTTCGGCATGGCGCAGAGTGAAGCAGTTGTCGTGGCAGGCAGAATGTTTGCCGGCATCTTCACCGGCGGCTGCTTTGTCTCGATGGCCAACTATATCGTCAACCTCTGCGGCGAGGATACCTCCAGCCGCGGCACGAACCTTGTCTATCTGACAACGATCCAGAATGTCGGCAGCGCCATCGGCTACTTTATCGGCGGCATGCTGGGCCTGATCTCCGTCGAAACGGCATTTATCCTGCAGGTCATCTGTCTTGCCCTCAGCGGCTTCCTGTGCAATCTGCTGTGCGAGGATGACACGCCATACAAGGTCAGACCGGATCATGCCCTGCAGCTGAAGGACGTCAATCCCTTCTCCGCCATCCTTGGCGCCAGAAGTTTCATGACACCGATGCTGGCACTGATCTTCATGATCACGGCCATCTCCGCCATCGGTCAGAATTCCTACGAGCAGTGCTTCAATTATTACATCAAGGATCAGTACGGAATGTCTTCCGCCTACAACGGCATGTTCAAGGCCGGCATCGCCACCCTGACGCTGCTGCTCAACGGCACCGTTGCCCTCTACCTGCAGCAGAAGACCGATACCAACAAGACATTCCTGTATATCCTGATTGCCTGCACAGTCCTGACTTCCACAGTACTGTTTGATCCTTCCAGGTACGTGTTCATTGCTGTATATATCATTTACAGCAGTGTCCAGGTACTGCGTCTGCCGCTGCTGCAGATGCTGGCATCCGCGAGATCCGACAAGACAAATTCCAATGCCGTCATGGGATTCTATACATCGATGAATTCCTTCGGAGGTATCTTCGGCGCGTTGTTTGCCGGACTGATCTATGCCAGAGGCGCGAAGCTTCCGTTCATTCTGGCATTTGTCACCTACCTGATTTCGACTTTGCTGGGGGTCGTATACCGGAGAAATTACCGCAAATCATAATTACAAAACAGCCTGCAGTTCAAATCTGCAGACTGTTTTTCTATTCCACGGTTACTGTAACCGTACTGATGTTGCCGTCACTGATGCCGAAACCGATATTGTAGTTCCGGAAATAGAACATATCGACCGGGCTGTTTAAGGTGACTGTCTTTTCATCAGAATCTGTTTCAACTAAGGTACTGTCAATACCGGAACCGTTCAGGATATCCAGCAGTTCGTCCTCTGTCATACCGCTTTGTATGCCCTGCGGCAGTTCAATCAGACCACCGCTGTCACTGATGCCTGTGACAATGATGAATTCAGGTACATTCTCAGCGGAAGGTTTGACAACGGCATCCACTTCCAGGGTGCCGGAACCATCAGTATGTGTCAGCGTATAGTGAGCCCGGCAGAAATCTTCCTGGCCCTGGTCTTCGATGATCTGCCAGCTGATCTGCCAGCCGTTTTTCAGAAAGGATGACATCGGTACCGGAAGACGGTAATACTGATCCCTGATCATCATTTCCGGAACCTGCAGATCCGTTCCGAGGACATTTACGTCGCTCTGGCTGCTGTGGGCGTCAGTGACCATATTGTTGTAGTCGCTGCCTGTTGTCAGTACCGGTGCAGTGTACACCGGAGTAAATATCTGAACGTCCGGTTCCGGTTCCTTTTTCAGAATGGCCGAAGAACGAAACAAATTGATCATGACTGCCAGACAAAAGGAAATGACTGCACCGCAAATAAACAAGGATTGCTTTTGTTTCTTCTGATTTCTTTCACTGACGTACTGTTGAACGTCTTCTTCCACCCTGGAACTGACGTTCATTTCCTCATCGGGAAGATCATCGAGATATTCTTCAAACAGATCGTTATTTTGCCGGTTCTCCTGCTGGTATTGTTCTCTGCTCATATGTTCCTCTTTTTTGTAAACATACAGATGATCATAACGTTTTATTCTCCGCGGAGATTTGATTTGACAGTATATCTGGCTGTCATCCGGGTGAGAAACGTCTGGAATTTTTCATGGAAATCGAAAGTTTCAGTGCCGCTGATGACGACAACGGTCTCTTCCGGTGTACAGATCAGGACAGGAAACAGATAATCCTGGTCTCTTTTCAGGAAAAGATACCATTTGGAATAACTGCCGCCGATGATGTCCATATTCCCGACCGTTTCTTTCTTCTGCATCGGTTCATCTTCCGTGTAGCCCATTTCGGTGATCACATCTCTGACAGCTTTCATGGTTTCTTCAAAATAGCCGCCTTTGATCGTGTAAATACGCTGCATGATTTACTCCCCGTCCATCTGCCGCATGACAGCCTGCAGAATGCCTTCGATATCGGCATCGGGCAGATCCAGTCCTTCCGCCTTGTAGTATTCCAGTTCATGAATGCCGTAAAAGTTCTCGCACAGTGCTTTGACATAGCCGAAGCCAAAGGCATCGTCGATGACATAGCCGCCGGCAGTCGTGATATAGACGAGCTTACCGGCTTTGCACATGCCGAAGGGAATTCCCTTTTCATCATAGTCGAAGGTTACCCCGACACAGTTGATGCGCTCGATATAGTTTTTCAAAGCTGCCGGAAAGGACAGATCCCAGTACGGAGCGGCGATGACGATCGTATCCGCCTTTGCGAACTGTCCGGCATACTTCAGAACAGGATGGTCATAGTCTTTGTTCATCAGGGCTTCGTCACGTATTGCCAGCATATCACCGTCCAGTCCGCAAAGACCTTCTTCGACAGGATGAACTGTGATTATTTCATCTTCGATCCGGCTGAGGTAGTGTTCCGCCAGACGCATCGTACGCGAGTTCTTTCTGACACAGGTGTTAATGAATAATGTTGTCATGGTTACGTTCCCCTTCTTTTTGATTATACTCTTTCAAACTAAGCAATACCTCCGGGATTAATATTGATTACAATAAAAGAAGAAATGCGAGGAACTGCCATGGTCACCAACAGCACATATACCGCAGCCGATCTGCCCAGCACAAAGGTCGATTCCCAGAAATTCACCGAGCTTGTCAGTATTCCCGAAGTCAGGGAACGTATCAAGGCTGTCATCATCACCGAAGCGCCAGTCACCGAATGGCTTCTGATCAAACGTGTCATCAACAGTTTTCAGGTATACAAGGCCGGCGGCAGGATCCGTCCGTTCATGGAGGAGATCCTGAAAAACATGAAACTGAAGACAACCGAAGATGAAACCGGTACGGTATACTGGAAATCCTCCCAGAATCCGAAGAACTGGAACAAGGTCCGTACCTTCGGCAAATACGAGGAAACATGCCGCGACGTGACCCTGGTGCCGACAGTGGAAATTGCCAATGCCCTGGAATTCATCCTGCAGAGAGACGCCCTGGATCATGATGATCTGATCCGCACGACCGCCGCGTTTCTCGGCTATACGAGAATGGGGTCCAATGTCAGGGCCGGCATGGAACGGGGACTGAAATACGCAATCAAAAACAAGAAGATCCGCTCCTCCCGTAACGGAACCATGTCCCTTTAGAGGAAATCAGAAACTTTTTCATATCAGAAAAGCAGAATCGCGTATAATTAAATGACAGGAAGGAAGAAGAAAACATGATCATTACAGATGCGATCCGCTCCCTGAAGAATTCAATGGCAAAAGCAGTCTTCTACTGGCTGACTTTCGTGTTGACTTCCATGTTCATCTTCCTGTTCTTCAATATCTCGATGAGCGAATCCCTCGGTTTCACATGGGTCGAAAACAACAACGATACGGTCACGACCGTGACAGTATTCGTCATTGCCGTATGTCTGATCATCATCTTTTTCGCCAATGACTTCTTTGTCAAAAACAAGGCGAAGGAACTGGCGATCCGCCTGGTCTGCGGGGCGACATTCATGCAGCTGGCGCAGTACCTTCTGGTGCAGACATTCGTGCTGCTTCTGATTGCCCTGCCCTTCGGTATTATCGGTGCCGTTCTGCTGGTTCCGGTACTGAACGGCATCATATCCTCGATCCTGAGCGCGCCGTTTGTCATCGGTATCTATCCCGATGCGGTAACCACGACCGTCGTCATCCTCAGCGCCGTCATTTTCTGGACGACCTATCTGAATCTGAGTTTCGCCTACCGCAACTCGGCATCGATGCTGCTCAATGAAAGAAAACTGATCAATCCCCTGGCCGGCTTCAGCATGGTCGATGCCAATATCCTGCTGACCGAAAAGGAGAAAGAAGAAAGAAAGAAAAGCTGAGAAAACGTCAGGCGGGAGCGAAGATCCGCCGGATCGTCTGCCTGCTGATGTTCTTTGTGCCGCTGGTCATGTTCTTCATCAACCGTGACCTGACACTGTTCTTCTCGATCGTCGGCATGGCCGGTTTCTATATGGGTGTCAAGGATGTGATCGTTCCCGAACTCAACATCCTTGCCGGACAGAAGAAAACCGATGATCCGGAAGTCGTCGCCATTGCCGGCTTCTACCGCACGGATCTGACGATCCTGCGCAGCAATATCATTCTCTTCCTTGTCAGTGCCGTACTCCTGGTATCGATCCTGCTTGGCAGAGAGACAACACCGCTGGAGATGATGCTGTCGCTTCTCTCCTATGTTGTCATGAATGTCCTGCTTTCCATGGCCATCATGTTCAAATTTTCCACCGAAGCCTATTCCCGCAAGAGTTATTTCCAGACACTGAATCATCTCGGCTATGTCAGGGAAGACAGGGAAAGGATCGTCGTGAAGGAAACCGTCCTGCTGTATCTGACGATTCTGATCGTTGCCCTGCTGTATCTTGGCTGTATCTTCCTTTCCATGATCATACACGGCGTGCTGACATGGAGCTATGCCGGGATCCTGATCCTGTTCATGGTCATTCCTCTGGCCCTTGCCTGTCTCTTCTCGATTCTATATTACAAACGTTCGGTACTGGCCGAGGAAATCAAGTAAACAAGCGAGACCATATCACACGATATGGTCTTTTTGTATGCATGTATACAGTACAGCATGTTTCATGTATGATGAAGATGAGCAGTAAGGCTACATATTCCAGCCATGATTGAAGGAGGTACAAGTCAATGAAAAAAACAATGACAGCGCTGCTGGTGCTGATGCTTGCGGCCGGATGTTCGTCAGCTGCCGCGACATCGGTAAGCCAGCACTCCGGCAGTCCCGGACAATCATTCGGGCAGAGCTTCGATACCACACAATACAGCACCGACAAACTGCATTTTGAAGACTTTGATTCCTATTACGGACTGATCGGTCAGTTCGGACTTCCGGAGGATATTGTCCGTGAGCCTCTGGGAAATGCCAACGGTGTCTGGAAGTACAGTCTCAGATTCAATGACGGATCTTCCGGCAGTCTGTTCAATGAGATCGGATATGCCGAGATGGCTGTGCATAACAACGACAGTCCACCGGTCATGATCGTTCTTCATCCCCGGCTTGCCAGTGACGGCTACGAGGTACTGGAAGAGTCGGATGAGGAGACCGGATATGAACCGTTCGGCGGCGGTCTGGATGAGAACAACAGCATGAAACTGACAGGCAATGACTGTGTCCTTGTTCTCAAACAGTTCTTCGCATATGAAGGAAGAGAATATCTGACCGGTACATTGTGGATGTCGGAAGAATCATCTGCCGCCTTCCTGATGGTCAGAGGCCAGGAATAATCAGAACAATAAAGCTCGTATCGCATGATACGAGCCTTTTCATTTACTCCATCAGTTTCTTCTTTAAAACCGCGTATTCTTCTTCGGTAATGGCTTCCGCATCCAGAAGTTCTTTCAGTTCCTTCAGCTGGGCAAGAAGACTTGCGGCGTCTTCCTTTTTCTCCGTGTGTTCCGGAATGCTGATGATCTGCGGCTGCGGGTCATAATCGAGGGATGTCAGGTTGATCGCCACATGGTTGCGGATCGTGGCATCGAGCTGGGAATCGCAGCGGAAACTTAACTGGACGATATCATCCGTATCCAGGTTGCGCAGGTGCAGATATGCCGCGACCGGCACTTCCCTTGTCTCGACATGGGAAATCGTCTGACCTCTTGTATTGGAGTTCTCTTTCCTGCCGGTTCCCACTGCCGCACCGATTACAGTGCCGATACCCGGTGCGATCAGCGTGCCGATCAGGGCACCGGCAAGTCTTCCCTTGCGGCCGCCATGGGTCTGGGTATTGGAGTTGTTGTCCTGTATCATGACATCCTGGAAGCGCGGTCCGCTCCATTCATAATCCACCACTTCGAATTCCCTGCCGCTTCTGTCAAACCAGACAATGCCCGGCATGCTGAGGGAATAGTACATTTTCAGTTCACTTGAGAACATGGAGGCAGAGACAGCTTCCCTGCCGCCTGTCACATCCAGAGTGACGGATCTGGTATCAGAATCCATGAAGTTCATCAGTGTCATTGGCATACCTCCTGACTTTTGAAACCTGATTGTCAGTTTTCCCCGAATACGATCAGTTTGTGCGTGGATCTGATTTCAAGTTTCAGATCGAGACCGGGGTTGAACAGATATTCATTGTTTTCATCCATAATACCAAGGAAGATATATCCCTGTCTGTACAATCTGTTTCTGATTTCCAGAACAGAAAGGTTTCCCAGGCAGTTGAGATTCTTCGGTGTCTTCAGATACAGTTCGTTGCCCTTGTTGGAAAGGATTTCGGCAAAGGCACTGAGCAGCTGCGGGCTTTCCGCCAGCTGGGCCAGAAACAGCGATGACATGTTGGAAGCGACAATGAAGTCGGTATTGTCATAGCCGGTCACAAGGCTCTGGTTCTTTTCTCTTCTCATTTCTGCAGTAATGTTATAGCGCAGATGATACTTGTTGCGGATATCTCTCAGATTCAGCAGCAGGAAGATCGAATCCATGTCCGCTTCCTCATCATCTTTCTCATGGTCGCTGAGAATGATGATATGTTCCGTACCCTTGGTGATTCTCAAGAGATCTGTCTCCAGATGCAGGTTGCCTTCATCGAAGCAGAGTTTCATATCCCTCTCTTCACAGATCTTCCGGATGCTTTCCAGCTGATTGCCGTCATAATTGACCAGCGTAACCTGCTGCACATTCTCCGGCACTTCCCTGAGAACCGTTTTCAATGTGCTGTTCTGTCCGAATATGGTCGTTCTTGTATCTCTTTCCGGTTTTACAGGTGCCAGTTCACTGATAGCCGAAAACTGGAAGGAATCAGGTTTCAGAATGGCGGATGTCTTTTCTTCGGCAAAGACAAGCAGATCGTCGCTTTCTTCAAACACTGTATCCGCCGGTGGGTTCATGGTGATTTCCCCTTTCCGGTAGATTCCGACCGGAACCGCGTGATCTACCCTTCCGATCATATCTCCAAAGGTAAGACCGGCCTGTCCCGGAAGCCGGATCAGATATAATTCCGAACCTTCAAAATTGAAGATTTCCTTGAATACTTCGGATAGTCCCGACTGCGTGCACGAATGGGCAATGATCTTTGCCAGTGTGTCGTTTGTCTGCAGTGTTGTGACATTATGTGTCTTCGCTATTGTCGGTGGGAATCTGTTTTCATCCTTGGAAGTGATGGCATTGACTCTTATCCTGGTTCCCTTGATCAGCGGCGAAACAGCAAGAAGTGTCTTGATCGTCGTATTGTCGTCAGTCGGGCTGATGATAATCGTCCGGCATGTTTCTACTGAGAGTCTTTCAATGGCCATCGGATCGAACAGATCCACGGTCCGGCATATGATCCTGACATTGTTCGGAACCTCAACATTCTCCTGAATGTGCTGTTCCATTTCCTCGCGTTCCATTTCGGCACCGATCACGATTGTCAGCGGCTGTGAGCCGGCTGCCAGAACCAGCTGGCGGATCAGTGTGTATTCACCGCCATAGAATCCCAGAACGATCACATGGTCATTCTCGAGCACCGGCGAATTGCCGTTTCTGAGCGCCATGATCTTTTCCTCGATCGCGCTGGTCACGATACCGATCAATACGCTGGTCACCAGAAGACCGGCAACCGCGGCAACCGACAGAATGATCGGATACAGCAGCGAATCTTCCGGATCATATTCCGGCATCCAGGCATTGATGATGGTGGACATGTTGTCCCAGATGACTTCAATAATGCTTCTGTCACCGTTTGTTCCGGTGATCATGATAAAGAATGTCAAGGCCAGGATAATCAGGATCGTGAACACGATCAGGATCCTGATCAGACTCATACTGCCTTTTGACATCCTGTTGTCAAACCAGTAGCTGAAACGGTCTTTAAATGTTGGCTTTTTCATAAACTGCACCTGTAAATAGAGAAAAATAGGAATATTATTGTGTTTTTCACTGCAGAAAGCTTCTGTTTCTATTATACGATATTCCTGTTTGCATTCAAAAAAGCAACAATGTAGTTTATGTTGTATGACAGGTAATTATTCAATTCTCTATCCGTTTTTTTAGTTCAAATTCATTTTTCGGAATCAAATGCACATATCTTTGATGGCAATATATGAAAAAGACTTAACAATTAATCAAATACTTGTTAAGTCCCTTCTAAGTGTTGATTGATAAAGTATACTATACCATTTGATTAACCTGAAAAACGTTCAGCATCCGCCGTGTTGTCAAAGCAGAAGTTGCCTTCCTTGAATCACCGGTCAAAACAGCGTAAATCACAAAAGCGGCATATGCGATCCAGGCAATAGTGATATAGAGTTTCTTCTGCTGATCAGTAAGATTCTCTTTTTTATTGATAATACCGCTTAGGGGAATCGGAAATATCAGAAGCCATGCATAGAAAAGAATGATATAATGCAGAATCTTTTTCAAACCACTGCGAGTTTTTTCATCTTTTACCGTTCGTTCTGCTTTTACGATGAATTCCTGTGTTCTCTGTCTGCGTTGTTCCTGTTTAAGAAGTTCCAGTTTTTCTTTCTCTAGTTTTAATTCCTGAGCTCTGATTGAAGCATTGTGTTCTCTCTCCAACTGATTATCCAGTACTTCCATCGCAGACTCAAAGATACCGCGTTTGCCATGTTGGACCCGAACATTCTGATTAATATTGATTCTGTTATTAATATGAGTCGTATTGTACTGATTGATCGCTTTCTCAACGATGAACGGTGTTCCGCAGAACGGACATACTGCAGCATCTGTAGCAGGATCTACTTCTAATGATCCCCCGCACTGAGTACATATTGCAGGAACCAGATTTGTTTTCCGCTCTTTGTTAGTTTCATTATTTTGTTTCTCGCTCATGATGGCACTCCATTTAATCCTTGAACCAATAATGTTACTACAGATGATTATACTTCATTTATTCTATGAGGCTATAACGTTTATCAACACATTCTCAAATCATTGAGTTGATTCAACTGTTGATAATTCTGCATCTACAAATGATGCCTTAATATCCGTTGGCTGTTACACCATATTCAGCCTGTTCATATGTGTAACCTTCAAACATCAGCTGATCAATCAGACCGGATCTTGAGAACGACATAAAATCAAGATAATTTTTTGCTGATTTTGCAGCCTGTTCATTCCAGTCAACATTAAGAGAATCAACAGCTTTTTCCGCAGCTTCTGTACTGTATCCTTCAAATTCCAACTGCTCAATCAGACCAGACCTGGAAAAAGCCATAAATTTCAAATAATTCTTTGCGGATTTCAATGCGTTTTTTTCTTCCGTCGTCAATTCAAATGTTTCTCTTTGCATGGTTTTTCCGCACATTTCACAATGTGTTTCCCGAACACCAGATGAAGTTTCAGTAGCTGGTTTTGTTACTACCCATTCATTATCATCGACATGATCCAGTTTGTTTATTTTTTGTTCTTCTGTCTTTCCGCATACAGAACAGGTTCTTTTCTGAGATCCTTCTTCAGTACAGGTCGCTTCTTTTGTTACTTCCCAATCATTATAAGAATGTTCCCCTGTTGCTTTAATTGTCTCTTTAACCGTTTTTCCGCATCTGGTGCATACACCTTCTTTAGAACCATCTTCACCACAAGTGGCTTCTTTTGTGACGGCGTACTCTTTTACAGAATGCCCAAGGCTTTTGCCGGACTCTTCGCCGCATCTCTTGCATATTTTTGGTTTGTCACATGTTGCCTCGATCCACTCATGGCCAAGAGGCTCACCCTCTGTTTCATTGCATGTAGCACATGTTTTCGGTTCTGTGCAAGTTGCTTCAATCCATTCGTGCTGATGACAACCCGCAAGTCCAAGAATACTGATTAGTAAAATAAACACACATCCCTTTTTCATAATGATAGTTTTCCTCCAAAATTGATTTATTTTGATTGTACTGGTGTTCCCTAAGGGAACAGTCAACTTCAAGTCATTGCTGTTTGCTCCTTTTTTATTAGTTACATATACCTTTAAAACTAAGTTTATTCATGCAGACAGCAAAAAACACGCCATGCGCAGTAACGCGGCTGTACAAAAAAGAATACTTCGCAGTCTTCTTTCAGTTTCTGAGTCTCAGCAATTACATCTTCTTCGGTCATGGCACCAACAAGGAAACCGGAAGGATGACAGAAGGATGCCGCCTTTACTACCTAACCTCCGCGCAACTCACAGTTGCGCGGCTTCCACTAATTTTTCGGCAGCAGATAAGGAAAACTGTCCCTGCCGTCAGAACTGACTGGCACGGAATGTAGGTTCCAGCTGCGCCTTCTGGACGGGACAATAAGAAAAAGACATATCCCGAAGGATATGCCTTGTGTCAGTGATTGTTTCAGTCGAGGTCTTCGCCGTTGGACTTGATGCACTTCTGATACCAGTAATAGGAGTCCTTCGTTGTACGCTTGAAGGTTCCCTGGCCATAGTTGTCGGCATCGACATAGATCTGGCCGTATCTCTTGGCCATTTCGCCTTCGCCGTTGGAAACCATGTCCACACAGCCCCAGTACAGATATCCCATCAGCGGGATGCCGTCGAATACGACCGCGTCACGCATTGACTTGATGTTGGCGCGCATGTAATCGATACGGTAGTCATCATGGACAGTTCCGTCTTCGAACTTGTCATTCCAGCCGATACCGTTTTCGACACAGAACAGGTCGCAATGGTATCTGTCATAGAATGTGTTCAGGGTAATGCGCAGGCACTGCGGGTCGGTTGCCCAGCCCCAGGCATTGGTCTTCAGATACGGGTTCTTGACCATGTGCATCTGGGTGCCGCCGTTGCCTTCGCCTGCTTCTTCGTTCTCGTCATGGTAGGTCACGACATGGGAACCATAGCAGCTGAAGGAAAGGAAGTCGCACGGATATTTGGCAATGATGTCCAGATCGCCTTCCTGTGCCGGAATGACGAGTCCTTCTCTTTCATATTCCGCCAGTTTGTAGTTCGGATATCTGCCAAGCATCTGTACGTCGGCATAGAACAGAACGGAATTGGATCTCTGCAGAGCAAGCAGCTGATCTTCCGGATCGGTCGTGTATGCGTAGGTCGGTCCATATGCCAGCATCATGCCGATCCTGATATCCGGATACTTCTCATGAGCAGCTTTGACAGTGAGTGAAGAAGCCAGGAACTGATGGAATGTGGCATTGACGATGTTCTGCGGATCGGCATGGATCAGTCCGGCAGTGACATATGGAGCGTATTCAATGCAGTTGATCTCGTTAAATGTCAGATAGTACTTGACCTTGCCGGCAAATCTTTCGAAGCATGTTTCCGCATACCTGACGAATTTGTCCACCAGATATCTGTTGTCCCAGCCGTTGTACTTGGCTGCCAGAGCCAGCGGTGTTTCGTAATGGGAAAGCGTGACAAGCGGTTCGATGCCGTATTTCTTACATTCATCGAACACATCGTTATAGAATTTGATTCCTTCTTCATTCGGTACTTCATCGTCACCGTTCGGGAACAGTCTGCTCCACTTCATGGAGAAACGAAGGCAGTTGAATCCCTCTTCGGCACAGAGTCTGATATCTTCCTTGTAATGATGATAGAAATCGGAAGCGATATGGGAAGGATAGTAGTATTTCGGATCGTCGAGTTCCGCCGGTATCGCCCCTTCGGGAAGGTGTCTTTCCGGTGAACCGAAACATAATGGTGTGGAACCTGTTTCGCCATCCGGTTTTACCCAGGTAACCTGGCGTCTTACGGTATGCGAGCCATTGGTCATGACATCAGCTGTACTGAGGCCGGCACCGCCTTCATGGACACCGCCTTCATACTGATTGGCAGCGGTCGCACCGCCCCAAAGAAAATCTTTTGAAAATCCCATAATAATTATTCTCCTTATATATGAAATGATCTCTGTTTCTATTATGACATTGTTTCAATAAAGATTCATTATCCCGGCTGAAGTATAAAACCTTCCGTTTAACCAGAAGGCCTGTATTCTAATGAATCCATGGAGCAGGATTTGCACAGTAATGGTGAAGCATGCAGTTTTCTCAGATCAGTCCGGCGTGCTGCAGGAAAATAAAAACAGCAGCCAGAAGCAGACACAGAAACGGATAAATCACGATCCGTCTGGTCTGTTCCGCTTTATTGAAGGAACGGTCCTGCCAGCCGGCACAGTTTTCTGTCTCCGGATAAAGCTTTTTATAATATCCATATGTCAACACCAGCCATTGATCCTGCACAAGAATGTCAAAGAGTTTGCATAAATAAAGAACGAACAGAAACCGGCCGGTCAGCCGCCAGAAACCATAGCCTTTCCGGATGCCATCAATGCCCAGAAAAACAATGGCTCCCAGAAAAACAAGCAGGAAAACTGCCAGCAGGCAGTGAGCGATCATCTGTTTGTACAGCGGCGGTTCAGGATGGTGTTTCGCGGCTTCCCGCACGTCTTCAGGCAGAAAACGCAGGACAAGGGATGGTTTTGCCATAGGTGAAGCGATCACGATGACGGTGAATTCCGTTATGCAAATGATTGCAGCAGTAAGAATTTCCGTCAGCATTCCTTCCCTCCGGAATCTGTGATTTCTTCGTTCCTGTCATGTTCATCACAGTTCCTCTCCCCTTTTTTCTTCCGGATGCGGCTGACGAGAAAGCCTCCTTCATCCGTGACCGTTTCGTATTCATCAACGAGCGGATTCCGGTTTCCGACTACCAGATAATCACAGACAGTACTGTTTTCGCAGGTACCGCGGCGGATCAGCTGGCCATGAATCTCCTGAATGCCGAAGAAATCGCAGTTGCAAAGCAATGGCAGCACATGAAGAAGATCATGTTTCCTGGCAAACTCCGCATTCGGGCATTGGGTAAAGTGATAGCGGGACGCATGATGTTCTTCATTATACGGCTCGCTGACATTGATGAAGCCGGCCGGATACTTACGCGCATCTTTCCGGTCTCTTTTGCCGGTCATCTGAAAAACAGTGTCGATCAGCCGCATGTCAAACTCCCGGTTCAGATCAAAGATTCTTCCGAGTCTGGTAAAAGGCGCCATAAACAGATTCTGCACGAAATCCTGCAGTTCCGTGATGGGTGGCTGATCGGGAAGCGCGGTATAGAGGGCGAATATCAGCAGACCGCCGTAGATTGCCTGCGCATGTCCGTTCTTCCGTCCGCCCACGTCCTCCATCTCAGCCAGAAAGCTGTTATAGTTTTCCCTGACTGTCCGCCATACTTCTTCCGCCTGACTGCCATAGCGGTCATCCAGCCATTTTCTGACCTTCCTGCAATAGGATAGTTCCTCCAATGGAATATGATTCCCTGTCATGTTTCATTCTCCTTCAAATGCTTTTCGTACGCTGCCAGCCATTGCCGGCATCAGTTTCATGACGGACAAAACAGAAGTCACATACATCGCCACCCTGACAGAGTGTGCGGGTACGGATGAAGTCCGTATACGGAAGGTTCCCGTAGTTGATGATGTCCGCATGACAGCACATGGCTCCCAGTTTCAAAAGATTCCTGCGACCGAGGATCTGATGATAGATACAGGCATTGCATTCAAAGCGGAACATGTTCTTCGGATCATCCCGGTGCCATGTATACCGCCAGCCGTATCCGGATCCTTTCCGGAAGCCGGCCGGTACGATCCGTTTCATCAATGCCAGAAAGAACGGCACTTTTGCCAGTTTCTGCATCCCGGCAGGATTCAGAAACTTCCACATCTCTTCACTGACAATACGGTACGCTTCCTCTTCACTGCAGCCGTTCTTCTGCAGAACTTCATATAAGGCAATGGACGTGATGATCTGACACATATGGGCATAATTTCCCTTGTCGCAGTATGCCTTTTCTTCTTCCAGCAGTTCATTCATCCGGGAATGGACTTCTCCCCGGATCTTCGGCGGCAGGGTCGGAAAGTAATTCTGATAGCGGCTGTCTGCCGTCATACGCTCCGGTATATAGGTTTTCATACGTTCCTCATTTTCAGGCTCACAATTGTTAGTTTATTCTAACTTTCAATTATTATTGTACTTGTTTGCCATGTTTTTGCCAGATGTTTTTCTATTGGGCATGGCATGCTCAGCCGGAGATTGAAGCGCTCCTGTTCACAGTCATGAAAAAAAGGAAGCACAGATGTCTTCCCTTTCAGTGTTTTTGTTCTGTTCTCAGCAGCGGACTACACCCTGGCAGGTCCAGCCCCAGGATGTATAGTAGTTGCCGTTTCCGTCGTTGTCGCCGCGGGATTCCGTGTTGGGATTTCTGTCTTTGAGATCATAGCCGCCGCTGACAGATTCGAGCGTGCTGTCGAGAAATTCGGATTTGTGTTCGTTGAAATAAGCCAGACGTTCTTCCCTGCTCTTTCCCTTCAGGGATTCCAGTAATTCTTTATCCATTGTTTTTCTCCTTTGTATTCTCCTGTTTTTATTATACAACGCTTTCCCTATTGCTGACTGCTTTAAACAAATTGCGTGCATATTGCAGCTGCTTGTTGTCCCGGTCCAGCAGTTCGCCGTATTCGATCCTCTTTTTCGCTTCCGCCAGCAGTGCCGGTCTGTCATTGTCCGGGGAAACAATAGCCTTGCATAAGGCAAGATCGGCATACTTATGATACAGGTCGATCAGTCCGGGATTGATCATCATCGCCTTTTCGATATGTTCAATTCCCTCATCGCACAGATCCCGGATCTGTTCAGCTGTGTCTTCATCCGGCTGCACGATCTTGATATCCGGTTTGCGGATATCGATATTCAGCAGCATATGCACGACATCGGCATTGATCGAAGCGATATTGAGCCAGCTTTTCTGTCGCCTCGGATCGGCGGCGATCGCACGGGTATAGTCACCTCGGACAGACAGCAGCTGTTTGATCTTCTGCTGTTTGTCCGGAATCTGTCTTGCCCGGTTCTGCTTGGAGACAGCCAGACTGTTCAGCATCTTGGCATCATTGGGGTGGCAGAGAACGCACTGTTCGTAATGGCGGATCGATTCATCCAGAGCGGAAAGATCCTTGTTGTCGGACGATTTGTATTTCCAGAAGAAACAGAGTCCGAGGTATCCGTGCAGATATCCTGTCAGTTCCTTGGGCACATCATTGGAAACCAGCAGTTCATTGAAAATATTGAGTGCTTCCTGGAAGTATTCCGCTGCTTTCTCACGCTCCTTTGGATCGACAGAGTCGACACACAGTCTGCCGTTGGAATAGCAGGCATTGGCTTTCTTGATATCGAGGTTGATCCACTCCAGCGGTTCCATGTTCTCCTTGTCGGTCATAAATGAATCGGCAATGAAGATGATCTCGTCATTCTCCCGCATCTGGTCTTCATCGGCGTCGATATTCGCCCTTCTTGCCAGGGCATCGATCAGAGCCAGTCCGACATTCAGGTTGGACGGGTTTTCCTTCAGCAGCTTACGGTAGTTCTCGATGCGTATTCTTAAATGCACGTCATCTTCGGAATTGCAGTCGAAGAGAACCCTGACATTGTCGCTCAGATCTTTTCTGAGATTCTCATATGCCAGTGTCTGTTTCTGCATTTCCTCTTCCGCCTGATCCAGGAACTGTCTGTTCTCATTCCGGCTGCTGTCGAACAGTTCCCGCAGTTCGCTCTGGAACGCATCCAGTTCCTGCATTTTCTTTTCGATGTTACCGAGAATCCTTTCCTCCAGTTCCTTATCCTTCTTCTCACGGTCGTAATTCTGCACGGCAGTGACGATCGTCACCATGGCAATTGCCGTGCCGGTGATCGTCAGAGTGATTCCCTGCATGGAAAGAAGATCCGTCACCACATCGGCATTGCTGACCTGTCTGGCCAGAAGCACACAGATACATAGCGCCGCCATGCACAGGATCAGACCCATCATGATGATTCCCATGTACTGGCCGGCGGAATACTTACCTACTCTGTCAGGCGATTCTGCACTCCTTTTGCGCAGCAGAAAGTATCCAAGAACTGCCAGAACCAATGCAATGATACTGATAAACAAAGCTGTACGACTCATACCGCATCTCCTTCAGTAATACACAATGATGATTGTTGTTATTTTTATTATATTGCCGCTTAATATCCGAAATCCACGATTTCCCAGCCGCCTGTTTCGTCGTAGCCAAGCCACCACTGGTAGTCTTTGTACTCATAATCGGGATTATATGATCCGGTGTTCTCCTTTGGTGAATGGAAGTCCATCAGAAATCCTGCTGATTTTGTATAACTGCCGCCATGTTCATGTTGATTGAGCCAGGCAAGGTTTTCCTTGCTTGCTGTATCGTCTCCGCCATAGCGCAGACTGTGCAGCACACATCCCCTGTTTGCGGCAATACGGCATTTGATCAGGACAGCCATCTCCCTGCGTTCTTCCCCGCTGTAAAGAGCGGATGTTCCAAGATCAGTGACTGCTTCACTGCGGCTGACCGCACCCAGATATTCTTCCAGGGATATGCCTTCAGCCATGATTTCCGCTGCTTTTTCTTTGTCGTCAATATAGCGGATATGCCATGGTTCATAGGTATAGCCGGTAATATGTTCCCTGCCTTCCGGGTAACGGAGTATAAAGCCATATTTCGACAGTTTCTGATGAATCTGTTCCCATATCTCTGGATAGTCAACCATTTCCTCATTCAGGATGGTCGGCTGGCCGTCAACAATCAGAAACAGATCCAGTGCCAGACCGGTATGGTGTTCGGAAAGCCCCGGTACCGCGACAACCTTGGCGGCATATTCCGATCCGTATTCCTTAGTGAAGGTCTCCATGATCTCCTGCTGCACCTGAAAACTTCTTAAAGCGGAATCAAGATCGACTTCGATATCCTGTGTTTTCAGTTCTTCTTTCAGACCGAGATAAGCCTGATAGGCTCTGGACTCCACTTCCACATCCTCACCGATGCAGTTGGTGAAGTGCTCTGTTTGGATTTTGTTTGTCCAGTCTTCCGGTATCGGATTGAGTTTATTGACAAGAACCAGATAGTTCATAGTTGTACCTCATTTTCTCTATGTTCAGGAAATGAAATATACTGCTGTTTCCATTGTACAAAAAAACGGGGCATGTGCACCCATACCCCGTCAGAAATTGTTTTTTAGATCAATAGCCCCAGGTCATCAGCTGCCATTCGCCGTTTTCAGTACGGGCAAGCCACCACTGATAATCGTTGTAGTCAGCATCTGCTTCCCAGGCGCCTTCCGCATCCTCTTTGGTGTGGAAGTCTGTCTCCACCATGATGCACTCAGTGTATGTTTCGTCATCATCTTTCAGACTGTTGAGCCAGGCCAGGTTCTCATCGTTGCTGTTGGCATCGGAGCCATAGCGGATGTTTTTGATCTGGCTGACATCCCATGTGGAGAGTGTGTCCTTTACCAGTTTGAATGCCTCTTCCAGATCCTCTTTCGCGAATTTGGAAGTGGTGCCGTAATCAATTTCGGCAGATTCCGCTTTGACACCGCAGGAGGCAAGTCCCGCCAGCATCAGTGCGGAAAGCAGTAATGTTCCTTTTTTCATTTGTAAAACTCCTTGTTACTTCTCAAAAATGCAGCATCCGATTTCGGTCGGATGGTCAAAGACCAGCAACTCCCGGTATGCGGATCTGTGCTTCAGCAGATTCATGACAATTGCCATATCACCGCCGGCACTGATGATCATGATCAGGCCAATCATAAGCGCCATGAAGGATCCGCTGAGAATTGCGTAGACTGTCGGCAGAATACCGAGAATGATTCCCGGCATCAGAGTGCCGATAATGTAAGGTACTTTTGCTAAAGGTGATTTGCATGTGCAGTACGGTGTCAGATACTGTGCCATGATTCCGAAATCGATGTCCTTCCAGCCATTAGGTGCATAAATACTCCAGGTCAGACCATGAATCAGTTCATGAACAGGTATCAGAGCAACGATCACAACCAGAAAGACAAGAGAATTCCAGTAAAAGTCTCCTGTGCTTTTGCCGATCACGAAATACAGGACAAATCCCACGATCAGAATCGGGGCGGACAGTGCCAGCGCAAAGATATTGGCCTTGACTGCACTCATCGTCTGTTCTGTTTTGTGATAGCCTTTTTCCTCCATCTCAGCACTGACTTTTTCAAACTGTTTCAGTCTCTCAGCTTCCCTTTCCGTCAGTTTCCTCTGTTTCTTTTCAGACATTCAACATACCTCTCTATCTATTTCACCAGTAGCAGAATATTGTACCAGACTGCTACAAAAACATTATGTCAGAATAATGTGAAATTAATACTTTTTTTATCCATTCTTTCATTCTTTTTTCATAGTATAATGACTTTCGTAATATAAAGATCAGGAGGCGGCAGATATGGCAGGCAAATTTCTACTGGATGATGAAATGATGGAAAATATCAGCGGCGGTACATTCAAGGAAACAGATGAAATCTATGAGTTCGTAAAGCAGCATGATCCGGCCGGCTATGCACGGCTCATGGGAGACCTGCGCGGCAATTTCTCCGCCTACTTCCAGTCCATCGGTATCGAAGCCGGATATATCAATACCCGTGTCAACGACAGCAATGTCTATGCGCCGACATATGACGCCCAGGCAATCGCTGATGGTACCCTTCCCACCTACAGTCATGAGGAAATCATGGCCATGCTGAGACAGAGATTTCCGGGGTAAGTCAAAAGAATTATTGATTAAAAGGAGTCTGTAATTGAACTGACTCCTTTTTATGTCGAATTGTTCCTAGTGTTCAAATACTGTTATTCAAATTGTAATACCGCCATCAAAACGATCAGAACAAGCCAACTAAATAATCTGAACTTCTGCAACAAGGAGAATCTAGAAGAAAACTCGAAACACGTTTATGATTTGAAGATATTTATACTTTTCTTTAATTCTCGCGTTTTTCGTTAATGAATCTTATCATTTCCGAATAGATTTCATCTATCATGTCTTCTTCTGAAACAACATCAATCAACCTTACACTACCATACAAAGAAATATATTTTGCCAATTCTGTATAGAGATTATACTGACCTCTTTCTGCTTTTTTATATAATTCGCTCATTTCAGGTATTGAGTCACAATAATCAAATGCCTTTTTTTCAGCTTTAATTGCACTTAGCACCAATTTTCTATTACTGGAATTTGCTCTCCATGTAAGATTACGAATCCTCTCCGGATTATCATATACAAATTTCGTATATTCATATTTATCAGGTGATTGATTATCAACTGACAATGCTACTCTATAAAATTCGCGGGAAAAAACCCCAAAGAAAACTCCTCTGCGCTGGCCAGCACCGAATACCCAGTGATTGATAAAAGTTGATTTCGATGTGATTGGCATTGCTTGCATGGCGGCTTTATAACAGTAATCAAAATTTATCCAAGCCCAGAATCGTTCGTCTGTCAAAACATAAGCAGGCAGATCTTTTAATGCTTCGTATATTGTAATCGCATTTTCGTATCCCACTTCTTCAGTATACTTATTCGAACTCGAAGCTAGTCTTAAAGAAAAATCATCTATCATAAACTTTTTTTCAGTATATAAATCTCCAGAATACACATTCGAAATCCAACTACTATTATTTTGATTGGCTTTCATATATTCTGTCACTTTCTTTTGGTTTTTCTTTAAGGTTTCTATTGCCTCATCGGTCATGTAATGAATATGTATTTTACTCATCGATTAGTGCCTCCATCTGTTGCTGTGTAATAATTCCGAAAACGTCATCCAACGCTTTGGAACTACTCTTGTTTAAGAGTTCTTGCGCCAAAACCTCAACATCTGCTTTTAAGAATGTTGAATCATCTAAATCATTATCATTAATCCGTTTATAAGCATTTCTAACTGATTCGAGCCACACAAAATCCACAGTTTCGTCGTCAAGAGTGGTATCATTTACTTTCATATCTACTTGAACTTGCTGCAACATAAACTGTAATGCCGGAATAGCTAACAGTCCAAAAAAGATATTTCTGGTGTACTCATTAGTTTTCAAAGTGTCATAAGCGGTAAATGCATCACTAGGGACATCGATGACAATTTTTGTTCCTTGATTTCTATATTTGATCACATCTGTGTCTTCATTGCTAATAATCAGGAAAATCGAAGAGACTTTATCATCAATTGTGTCGTCATATTCTATTCTTGTTGTATATCCGTCATCAACAGCAAGGATTGAATATTTATCAATATCAAATTGATAACCCGAATAATCCTCTAAAAAATCAGAACTAGAGAAACAGGTAATATTCTCTTTTGCATACATAAAACAGGATATAACCACGCGGTCTTTAAGTGAGCCAAATGGAATCCGTATATCACTCGGCTCTTCTGTTATTGCATAGTTTTCGCGAAATACAGTCGGGGAACACTCAACAAGAAGCTTCACTTCTGCTTTCCCATTTGCGACTAAATCCCTTAATTCGTCATTTTGCAGAACATAATGAGCATTATGCAACACAAAATCCGCCTCATCGTCAGTTTCATCATATTCGAAGTAAAAATTACTTGTCTTATAAGCACTTAGGTTTTTTGTTCTGTTTAGAATTGGATACGGAAATAGTTTATTACCTATCTGCATAAATCTTCACCTCACAAGTATATAAGTCTGTTAAATCTGTCTCGACTTCAAACTTATACTTTTTTCCTTCTTCCAATTCAAAGCCTTCTATGTGACCAGCTTTAACGGAAACAGGTTTTCCATTCATGGTTGCCGATATAATATTTGTTTTATATTTAGTTCCAGAATCATCCATATATGACAACTGTAAGTCACATCCAGAAACACTATATAAAGAATCAAAAACTATTACATATTTTCCATCATGTTTATTACCTACAAAGAAATACTTATAATTCATTCCGGTCAATTGAACAATTTTCAAAATATCGTTATCTCCTTCCTTCGTGCCCTTTTCCCGGTCAGTATCATGATTATCGCCGCCTCTCCCGCTATTATGTCCTTCAGGAACTGGTGAGCCCTCTCCTTCATCATCGTGTCCACCAATATCTGGCTGTGTTGCTTCAGAATCCGGATCATTTGTTACGCCTATTTTGACTTTATTCTTATTTTTTTTGCGTTTTTTTATTGTGGGTTTTTCTACTGCTAACTGTTCTTGTTTATCCCCACTATCTCCCTTTTGTCCAACTTCTGGTAAGTAGTCTCCTGCTCCTTCAATATCAGTCTCCGTCGATTTATCCGATTTTATTACTTCCCGAACGTAATCAGTAATTTTATCTTGTAATTCACGGATAATATCTCTTACTTCTGCTTTCTCATCTGGATCCTCTATTCTATTTAACTGCCAATCAGTATGCTGTGGATTTTCAATTTTTCTTAGAATCTCATTTAATTCGTTATCTCCAATAAGACACATTGCAGAGCAAGGAATACCAGCCAGATTCTTTTGAGATCTTATTTTCATATATGGATAGCTTTGCCATAATAGATTATTGCTTCCTCATTCTCAAAACGATTCCATAACACCCATGCATAGTTGTTATAGAAGGAAGATATATTTTGCCAGAAAAGTTCTCTTTCCAAGTGGTATTTTCTAATTAGCCTCTCCCCTTTTTCGTAATATTCCATTGCAATATCAGATTTGTTCTCTTCATCAAGCCAGAAGGAATACCTACTATATGCTTTGAACAAAATGACTGCTGAATCTGTATCTGTACAACGCGGTTCCAAAATATCGATTGTTTCTTTTGAGAAATTCTTGAGCTTTTCAAAATCCCTATTTAACTGGGCGTGATCTGCTTGATCCATAAGGCTGTGTGCAAACAAAGCTGCAACTATATCCGCATCATCCTCATCGTTATCAAGCGTCTCTAAAACTCTATCACGATATGCCAGGATCTTATCTTCCCACTCTTTGGCTGCATTTTTATTGCCCATATTATTGTTTAAAATGGCGATTTTCTGCATCGTCGAAAGAATTGTGGCTAATTCATTAGTTTGATATTGACCTTCACACTGCTGAGCCAATTCTAATACTTTCATATTCTGTTCCAACGATTTCTCATAATCTCCATTCATATTGCACCACGCAGCCGTCTCTGCAGCACTTTCAATCTGCTCTTTAAGGAGCATTTCTTCACTAACTTCAGCAAATCCTCCGGAATACTTGTTTGCAAAGTCATGCATGCTTGCCTTCATTGCATTGAAGATAAAACGTGTGCGAACTGGCAGTTTATAGAGGTCTTCTTCATTGTCAATTTCAATAAAATACTTTGGGTCTTCTCTGTCACCAAAGACAGCAGAATAAATACTTCCTAATTCTATCCACATAAAGACACTTTCGTGCGAAGCGGAATAAACGATGTGACCATCTGTCTCAACTACTTGAAAGTATTGTTTTTCAGCAGGCAATTCTGCATCATACTGTTCTGCATAGCTTACATACTTACCGCCATCAATCTTAAAATTGACTCTAAATCCATAATTGGCTGTGTCAGTAATCTCAGCAAAAACTTCCTTGACTTTGTCATCAGTAGCTCTTTCAATTTCCAGGAAGTATCGGAAGAAATCAGAATCTTCAGCAGAATCGATATCCTCATATTCTTCCATAGTAGTCCACTGTGGTTGGATGTCATCCGATTCATAAAAGTCATCAAGTAAGGATTCGTAAAACTCATCAGACTCCTCGGATGCATTCTTTCTCCGTTCCTCCTGCCCTTTTGTATATTCCTCATGCCTTTTATAATTTTCATCATCAAGAACAGTGAAAACCGTATAGTCCGGGAAATAGAATCCCTGAACATGATACAGATTCGCGTCCTCATCTTGTACAACAATATTTGCCCAATATGCATAATCAAAAGGAGCATTTCCACAGTGTTCTGCAAATACTTCTCTGCTCACTTCTTTATAGTGTTTTTTCTTTGAAAAAAGATCATGAGAAATATCATCTTCTGAATACTGTAAGCGGGGTGTGTATTCTTCCATGTCTTTACTAACCCTTAGCAATGGGAAATTCGCACTTTCAAGCCACTGATTAGTTTTGTATACACCCTTTTGTTCTGATATGCATGTAAGCAATAGATGTTCTCTAAGATCGCGGCTGTTCAGAAGTGCCATTTCATTGATAGCAAGAGCATGTTGTGTTTCAGGAATATTCATCCCGACAGCGATACAAATTGCTGTGACATAATCCTTCTCTGCTGTTTTCTTTGATCCATTCAATACTTTATATAGGTAATCCTGAGAAATACCGGTTCTTCTTGCTATTTCAGTTCTCTTTACGTGATATTTATCCAACATATCCTGCATGAAAGTTACAAAGTTTGGACTATACGATTTCTTATCCTCTTCAGCAATACGATCCTGAATAATTCGCGGGTCCACACCACTCTTAATTAATCGAATAATCTCTTGATTGATATAGTTTTCATTATTATCCATTTTTATCCTCTTTTATCCTCATCTTTCTTGGTGATTCCAGTATAGATAATACGGTCTGTTTTGAATGGCCCTATCGGGTCCAAATTCTATCCTCAATTGATACAATTTCTTTTTTAACTGCTATTTATCTCTGCCATCAGTAATCCATATTCTGATGAAATATGCCAAAGAACACCCAACCTCATTAATTCTTTTATTATTCATAGTTTTATCTTCCTTAACGATAATATAGTAATACCTTGCCCTCGCAAAAAATGCGCCAATGATAATTGACTCCATTATGCATACATTGTCATGAAAAAACGGTTTCCAGCCAGGGAAACCGCCAGTCAATAACTTCAGTAATACATAAACGGTATTATTGCAGTTTAGCTGTTCATGAAGGTTTGGCGTCAGTTGCTACTCTCAATTACCACAACCTTATCGTGAGTTTTTCTCTTGGATCCATCCATTTCGACTAACTTAGCTGTGATTTTTGTTACTGTGCCCTTAATAAATCCAGCGCACGAATCCTGGTATATATCATCCATATATGCGACGACATCGCCGAGTTTTAATTCCTGTCCCAATGCATCTGTTGGTTCAAATCCATTTATGGCAGGTAAATACTCTTTCATCAATGCAACCTTTTTTAATCTATACTCTTGAATTTTATTGCCTGTATAGCTTCCTGAAGTTTCGACAATCCGGAATGATTGTCCCAAGTCAGGACAATCAATTACTGCTGAAGAGGCTGTGAAATTCTGGATAGTTCCCTTCTGAATGCTATATCTCCTGTAGCCTTCTTCATTACGTCTGACACAAATGAAAGCAACCTGATCCCCACTAATCACTTTATTCAAGTCATAATCTTTCATTGATGTTCTATCTGAATTATCTGATGTTGATTTACAGTTATCAATTTCATGGATATGTTGCAGCAGTGTTTCTTTATCTGCTGTTGAATACTGTCCTTCTGAATCAGCAATAAATCTTTCTACTGCCTCTTCCCGATTCTGTGCTTTTATTACACTTGAATACAAGATTGTTGGACCACAGATACCTACTGCGATTTTGTACTTCTTCATTACCTTTTTCGTCATTTGTTTTTCCTTCTTTCCTTTGACACTTATATTGTATTTCACACACACAGTAGAAACTGGACCCAGTAGGTCCAATTATTATGAATTAACCAAGATAATGATTATTCAGATAGTAGTTATGATGAAAAGAATACCATATCACTGTTTTTCTGATACATAGGGATTCTAATTGACACCATATATAGTAGTTAGCATAGTTTGTTCGTTGTAATACAAAACGGTTAAGTTGCTGATAGTCACTCATCTTGAATAAAACACTTTCTCTTTCAGCATTTATTAGTACATCAATTCATAATAATTCGAACATAATAAAAGCCTCACTATAATGAGACTTATAGTAATCTGATTGCAGCATCTTGATGTTTACACAGGAACTGAAAAGCTGCTTCCAGATCTTTTTCTGTCTGTTCCTGGCTCAACTGGAAGAGACGGGCATTAACCATGTAGATCTTGTGCATCAGTTCCCTGATATCAGAAAGATTGAATTTTCCCTGACTGATGAATTCCAGATTCAGTTCTCTTCGTACCGCGTTGTCCGCCTGTACACATAGGTCGTAGAATTCATCATCGCTGTCCTCAGTTGCCCTTCCGGAATATCCGGAAATCAAAACCCGTGGATTATGGAACCAGACATTCATGGAACCGATCTCCATGACTTCCTGATGGAAGGATGTGATTCTGGGGTCGGTATACAGCTTGCCGTAATACATCATGACAGTATAAAGATGCTTCCTTGGCGGTGACAGTTTTTTTGTGTTGCTTTCCACATAGTCGACACATTTCTGCATGTAGTCTGTGTATATATAACTGAGCAGGTCCTGTTTCTTTGGAAAATAATAGGTAAAAGTGCCAAGCTTGGCATCTGCGGCATGGCAGATCTGCTGTACGCTTGTCTGCTTGTATCCGTTTTTGTAGAACAGTTCCTTAGCGCAATCCAGGATATTCTGCTTTGTTTCGATACCGGTCTTATACATGGTCATAATTATAACACAGACACAAAAGAATTCTTTTTTAATTTCGTAAATTTAAATATATATACTAATTTCATAATTGGTGCTATGATGAATTTAGAAAATCGTATATTTCGTTGTTTATACGAAATGCAGGAGGAATCATGGAAGTAAAAACAATCTCTGTAGGACCAATCACCAATTTTTATGCAATCGAGGAAAACGGTAAGACCATGCTGGTAGATACCGGCTGCTATCTGAACTTTCCGGGCTGGACACTGAAGGCAGCGATGAGCGGTGTTGACTTCTCCACTGTATCGCTGATCGTTCTGACCCATGGCCATATGGATCACTGCGGCGGTGTCAATCATGCCAAGGCATTGACCGGTGCCAAGATCCTGGCTCACGCCGATACGGCAAACTTCCTCAACACAGGCAAGTTCACACCATACCGTCCGCGTAATGCTGTCGGTCAGGCTTTCTATGACAACATTGCCAATCCGGCACCGCTGGATATTCCCCAGCCGGTGGAAATCGATATTCCGGTAACAGAAGAAACAGATCTTCATCCTTATGGCTTCAGTGCCAAAGTCATCATGACGCCGGGTCATACACTGGATGCTGTCTCTGTTGTTTTTGACAGCGGCGAAGCATTTGTCGGTGATACAGTTCTGGATCCGTTTGGCGAAGGCTTATGCACATTCGCTGTCCTGTCACTGGATGATGAGAAACTCAAGGAAAGCGGACAGAAACTGCTTGATGCAGGTCTGAAGTGCGCATATTCCGGACATGGAGGACCATTCACCCGTGAACAGGTGGAAACCGCACTTAAGAACCTGATTGAAACCAACAGCTGATCATAATCAAATACATTGTTAATTGACGTTTGCGGAAGGATGCTCCTTCCGCAGGCGTTTTCATAATGCCTGAAAGGCAGGAGGTTCTCTTATGGGCATTTTCGGTCTGATTCTGGGACTTGCAGTATTATCAATACTGATTTATAAACGGGTGCCGGTCACCTATGCGGCACTGGCAGCTTCCCTTACGGTTGCCATATTCAATCTGATGGAACCCTGGACAGCTCTTACAGCGTTGTTCAACGGCATCGGTTCCACATTTGGCACCTACTTTCCGATCTTCTTTTTCGCTACGATCTACGGTCAGTTGATGTCAGAAACGGGATGTGCCAATGCCATTGCCAATTACTTTATCAAGCTGTTCGGAAGCAAATCTGTCGTACTGGTCATTTCCATTACCACGGCATTGCTGGTTTATGGCGGTGTGACAGCGATGGTCGTTGCCTTTACCGTCTTTCCGATCGGTGTCAATCTGATCCGGAAAGCGGATATTACGAAAAAGCTGCTGCCGGCTATGATCCAGCTGGGACAGGCAACCTTTGCCCTGACTGCCCTTCCCGGCACACCGCAGCTGAACAATATCATTCCAACAGCATATCTGGGTACGACAAGTACTGCTGCGCCGGTGCTGGGACTGATTGCCACAGCGATCATGTTCGGTCTAGGCTGGGTATATCTGGAACATGAAGTCAGAAAGAGCAGAGAGCGCGGTGAGCATTTTGAAGAAAGTTCCCTGCGTCCCGGTTCGATCAGGGAAATGGACGAGGCATCGCTGCCTTCTCCGCTTCCTGCCTTCCTGCCAGTCATTCTTCTGATCGTTCTCTATATCCTTTTTGAGAGAGTGTCATTCGGTTCTTATTCTCTGAAAGCAATGAATTCCTTCGCTCCGGTATGTACCGCCATGATCATTGCCATAATCTATCTTCTTGTTCTGGGTATTGGAAAAGGTCAGAAAAAGGAAATGGTAAGTGCCTTAAAGACAGGTGCTGCCAGCAGCTTCGGTCCCCTTCTCTCATTTGCGACAGTTGTCGGCTTCGGTTCAGTCATCAAAGCCACCAGCGGCTATGCTTCCCTGGTTGCCATGGTCACCGGTCTGAACATGAACCCGTTCCTCTCGGCTGCCCTCTCAGTCACGATCCTGGCCGGTGTGACCGGTTCTGCTTCCGGTGGTATCAACATCGCCCTGAGCTCGGAAGCGCTGGTCAGCAGTTGGACATCACAGCTGACAACACAGGCACAACTCAATGCCCTGCACCGTATCATCTCTGTATCATCCTGCGGCCTTGATTCCCTGCCGCATTGCGGCGGAATTCTGGCAACACTGGATGTATGTCAGGAAACACATGCTACTGCTTATAAATATATCTTCATGATCACAGTCATCTTCACCTTAATCGCGGCAGCGGCCATTGTCCTGCTGTCCATGCTGGGATTTACATATTGAGAAGTTCAAAGATCCTTCCTTCGGAGGGATCCTTTTTATTTGTTTACGCATATAATTTGCCATTATGGCAAAATCATGGATAATGGAAACAGTGTGAACAAAGGAGACAGCAATATGAAAATCGCAGTAACATATGAAAAGGGCAATGTATTCCAGCATTTTGGAAGAACGGAATCATTCAAGATATATGAGGTTAAGGACGGTGAGATCCTGAATACGGAAGTCATCGGCAATGACGGCATCGGTCATGAAGCACTGGCAGAATATCTCAGATCCCTTGGTGTGGATCTTCTGATCTGCGGCGGCATGGGCCAGGGTGCAAAGAATGCTCTCGCTGAAGCAGGAGTTGTAGTGTGCTCCGGCGCCCAGGGTGACGCCGATGAGGCAGTGCGCTCTTTCCTGAGAGGTGAACTGGTATCGGAAGATGTCAATTGTAACCATCATGAGCACCACCAGGAAGAAGAATCCTGCTGTGCGAATGAAGAATGTGATCCTGCCCAGTGCGGCGGATGTGCCGGATGCGGTCCTCAGATCATCATGGAAGGACCCAATTCTGGAAAGACAGTAAGAGTACATTACAGAGGCACCTTCGATGACGGCACCCAGTTCGATTCCTCCTACGACAGGAATGAACCGCTGGAATTCATCTGCGGTGCGGGAATGATGATCCGCGGTTTTGATGAAGCAGTGCTGCATATGGCACAAGGTGAATCCCTTGATGTTCATCTGATGCCGGAACAGGCATACGGGCCTTATGATCCGACAGCCGTGTTCACAATGCCGATCAGCGGCCTTCCCGGTTCGGAAAACCTGGAAGCAAACCAGAAAGTCTATCTGCAGACACCGCAGGGCTATCCGATTCCGGTACTGGTAAAAGAAAAGACCGATACGGAAATCACCTTCGATGCCAACCATGAAATGGCAGGCAAGGAACTGAACTTCCATATCGAGCTTGTGGAGATACTCTGATCAGGGAGAGAAATCTCCCTTTTTTATTGAAGAAATGAAAAAAGCAGCAGCTCACATAAGGAACTGCTGCAGTAATGATTGTCTTTGTTATCAGATCAGTTGATTTTATCCCATTTTTTCTTATCCGGCCATTTAATGAATCGGGCACCGCAGGAACGGCATGTGTAATAGAAGACATTAACGCCTCCATCGTTCCTATAGACAGTCTGTGCACCGCAACTCGGACAGGTGTTGCATGGAGCATGTTCGTAACGGACGTTGACCATTTCGCATCCGCCGTCTATGCCCCAGCAGTCACTTCCTATCTCAACGGTAGCTTCACAGCCTTCCGAGGCATAGTCACGATAGTCTCCTCCCCAGCCGCCACTCACAGCTGTCAGTTCATTTTCAGAGAGTTCTTCTCCCTTTACGAGATATGAAAACATTGATTCTGCTTCTTCCTGGGACAGTTCTCTTCCTTCTTCCTTCATCAGGTCCCTGAACTGTTCAACACTTTTCGCATTAAGGATGATGTCTTTAATATCCATGATGTACCTCCCGGCAGATATCCTCTGCAGTTCATTATATACTGTCATTCTGTTCAGTAACACAGAATCTTTCTTAACTGTCTGTAACGCTGAGATGTTTTGTTTTTACTGCCTTCCAAGCAGACGCATCTTGAACTCTCTGATCCGGGATGCATATTTGCTGGTGAATATGACACCGATGATAATCATCCCAAATGAGACTCCTAAGCCAAAGCTGGCAATCGTCTCATAGGGAGCCGTGTTTTCCAGTCCCATGATTGAAATCACCATAAATAAGATGAATCCGATGAATCCTGCAACAAACATCCAATGCAGTCTCTGTGTGAATCTTGTCTTTTCCTCGTTGCTGTACTCTGCTACCTTCAATACTGTTTCTTCCATTTCCTTGTTCATGTCCTCACTCTTCCTTTCTCCGTCTAGCAGTTCACGAAGACCGACTTCATAGAGATCAGACAGCTCAATGAGAATGTCCAGGTCAGGCAGGTTGTTTCCTGTTTCCCAGCGGGATACCGTTCTTCTGGCTACGCCCATCTTGTCAGCAAGCTGTTCCTGAGTAAGACCCTTCTCTTTTCTCAATTCCTGTAAATACCTTCCGATTTTGACCTGATCCATCAGTCAGTCCTCCTTTACGGCCTCAGCATAGCCTCCAGACACGACAGAATGAAGGACATAAAGTGAGCATTTGGCTGTTGGGACACGGTGTGTCCCCTTATTTTTAACTAAAAAAGTGGTTGAAAAACAGTATTTATCCCCCTGTATGAGCATTTATTGCTCGTTTTCATTGTTTTTTGTCTTATTGTCCTTTTTCCTTAACAGTACTTCAAGGAACCTGCTTATATTGAATTCCCCGTTCTTTGACAACAATTCATTGATAATATTTACCACGTCCGGGATATATTGACTGAATAATACTGCTATTTCTTTCTCCCAGTCGATACCCGCAGTATCAATTTCCCCGGTATACATCTTTTCAAAGAGAATCGTACTGGCTTCCCCTGCCGCATAAGTAACGACACCGGCAACTACCGCATTAATCACTGAAGCTGCTACGTTAAATCCCGGAATATTCTTCAGCAGATTGATCAGTGTCTTTCCGGCTATCGTTGTTCCGCCAACCTTTAGGATCTGATCAATTATTTTGTTCGTATCAGATCCTTCCGAGATGCCATATGTTTTGGCAATTCCTCTCATCATAAAGGTCTGCAAAGGAACCAGAACTGTTGCATCAGGAAAAGAAACCGGAACAGCTCCGACTGTGGCCGCAGCAAAAGTGCTTGTAGTTACATATGAACTTGCCGCATCTCTTTTCAGTTTCAGATCGATTTCCTTGATTGTGCTTTCCGCCAGTCTCTTAGCTTCCGGAGCCAGTTCATTGGTCCTGGTTACGAGAACATCCAAACCTTTCGGAGGAACACTCACACTCTGTGTAATCTGATATGTTTTTGCCACGACAGGAATAATATCCCTGACATCCAGTTTCTTCTTATGCCTGGCATTGTAAGTGATGATAGCTTCTTTAGCCATTTCAATGTTTTCGTTGATTTCAACATCTGAATAGGATTTCGTGAAGACAATAATGATCGGCACATTTTTCCAGTCATTAGTGACGCTTTTTATGTAATCAAGGACAACCTGATCAACACGCTTCACAGTTCCATCAATACAGAACCAGATCATATGAATCAGCTTGTCAATTTCGTTTTTCTTGACACCTTCTTTACAGAACTTTACTAAGTCATTCTTTATCTTGTTCTGCTTAAAGAAGCCATATTCATATCCGACAGTATCAATCATTCTGAAAGGCAGTTCATCATCCTGATAAACACTGATATTCTTTGTCACAGCCTGGCCGGCACCTGTTTCTGCGCTTTCCGTACCAAGAATAGAATTAATCAGAGTGCTCTTTCCGCATCCGGAAGTACCTAAAAGCAAAACATTAATCTTATCGTCTTCCAGATCAATGATTCTCTGATACTGCGGCTTTCCTTTTATTATTTTTCTCAGCATATACTACTCCTAGTTTTTTCACTGTCAAAACAATCATATAATCTATTCACATATGCAATTATTGGCATGGTTATAGTGGATGATTGCTTCTTGTTATTTGCAGTATACCATGAACCAACTATAAACATACGTATCAGCAGATTATAGGTATATTTAGTTTTCTCATTTTATTCTATTACCTGAAACATCCACAAAGGAAAAGTATGAAACTCCTAAAATGAGACAATTGAAAACTTCTCCTCATTATAGAAAAGACAAGTATATCAATGTACTTGTCTTTAACTATTAATATCAATGGGATATAGCTACTCAATTTTGCTTATAAATCAACTCAGCTATCTGCTTTGACATTTCTTCCGATTGTTCAGTCAGACTTCCTTCATCAGTAAGTATGGGTGTATCCAAAACAGCCTTAATTGATGCAGCGGTGGATACTGCAGCCGCAACAGCCTTTTTTGATTCAGGTTTATAAGCTCTGTAATCAGTACCTTCCTCTTTTACGATATCTTCCATAACCCAAATCTGCTTTAAGAAGTAAGAATCCAAATGTGCAAGAAGATTATAGAACATATTTGTTCTGCGGCGAATTGCCGTACATTGGAAAGATGCTGTGTTCAGTGCTTCTATTGTTTCTTCTGCCTGAGCCTGGTTAGCCATTGCTTTTTCCAGTTTTTCATCTGCTTTTGCACCGGTAATCAAGCCCATAACCATCAATGCAGGACCGGCAACAAGGCCACCTAGTACCATCATACCTCCAGCAATACCAAGTCCACCGGCAGCAAGTGAACCTCCGCCAAAAAATGCCAGTGTTGCATTTGTGGCAGCAGCTCCGGATAATGTTGCAATCGCGGTTCCCGTAGATGCTGCTGCAAATGTTGTTGCTGCACCGTATGCACCAATAGCGGTTAATGCACCGCCAACAGCACCCGCAGCCACTCCACCTGCTACATCTATCGCAAAATTTCCAAGTTCACGCAGTTCTGCAAAGGTTTGCTGATCAATGTGAAGATTCTGCAGTTCTTCAAGCCCGGTTGATTCTGTAAAATCGACATTCTTTATCTGCTCAAAAGTGTCTAAAAAGGAGTTGACATTATTTTTCAGAACAAACAGTTTCAATGAGCCCAGGTTTTCCAAAGAAGTCTGAACTTCCTGTCTTTGCATATCCAGTTTCTCTGTAGCATTAATAACACCTTCATTAGCAAGCTTATTGATTTCTTTTGCTTTATTACTGTTAATAACTGCTTTGGCAGTTTTACCAGATCCAAACAGACCTGTCGCAATTGCAGTTCCAATGAATAAAATCGGTAACGGCATGTTTTTACTCCTTTCAATCCATTATCAGAGCATGTATACTCCGCATAATCGCAACTTTACGATCTGATATTTCATTCAGATGTTTTTCAACTTCAGAATACTGCCGGTCTGAAGACCGGAGCCACTCTTCTTCCTCCTGTAAAGCCAATAAAGTTTGCACGGTGCTTTCCATTTCAAGCAGAACATCCCTGTCAATATGTAGCCAACGAATCACACTTCTTAACATCTTCTTCTCTACTTCCAGATATTCATGATCCGAAACAGAAATTGCAATCAGATTCCAAAGCAATAGTTTTGGATGAACAGTACCTGCGCTTGTCTGCTGAGAGTGCTTAATTGCTTCCCCAATACTTTCGGTGATATTGTCCAGATAATAATCTGGATCGCTTTCTCTATTAATAGACTCTTTGCATTTTTGAATGAGGTTTTCCTTATAAGACTCAAAATCGGGATCCAAATCTCTTCCGATTTCCATGAATTTCTGTTCTTCTTCTACATTAATAGTGTCATCTGCAGCCATCTGAAAATAGAACACCTTTAACGCATCCTCATTTGTGATCAAATCATTCGGTTCTTCTTTTTTTGAAAGAGCTTCTCTTGCGTTTTTGATCATTTCTGTGCTGTTGTCTTTAAGTCCCTGAATTGCTGTCTCGCCCTTCTTTGACAGTTCTTTAACAGATTCAGAAATATTGATATCTTTTACAGACTCTGAAAGATTTTGAGTTGCTTTCTTTACATTTTCAGCACCTTCTTCCAGTGTCTTCTTCATTTTGTCAAATAAACCCATTATTCGCACTCTGCCTTTCTATAATTTGAAGGATTCGTCCGATTCCATCAATAAATCGAATTCTTCCTGATTGGTAAACTGAACATCGTAGTTAAGCATCTTCTGAATCTCAACATTGCCTTTGATGAAACCTTCTGTATCATTCTCCAGAATTGCCTGATCCATCATTGCAAATCCGGTTTCAAAAGCCTCCATGTGCTCACTGAGATATGCAGATACTCTCTCTTCCATTTCTTTACGTGATTCAGCAATACAACTCACAGCCTTACGGCATTCAGCTTCAATTCTGATTCTTTCTTCTCTTGCCAATTCAAGATCATTGTATGCTTTCTGCAATTCTTTATAAGCTCCCATAAATGCATTATAACTAATGGCTGCCCATGTAACATTCACAAGACTTCCAGGATTCTTTTGGATTGTTTCTGCATCGAGATTCAGTTCCTTCATGATTTTTATCATCAATTCCTTGAATTCTTTTTGATACAGACCTGCTACAAGTTGCTCTTCAGAAATATCCTGATTCATATAAGCACGTACTGTTTTGAATACTTTTGCTGAGGAATCTACCAGAGCTTTACCGATTTTTTCTTTCCCTAAGCCCCTCAAAAACTCATTATCTGAATTCTTCAAGGACTCATCAATTCCTAGTACAACCGCTTGTTTTAAATACTCTTTTCCAAAAGCTTTGTATTCAAGAGCAACTTCGAGAGCAATTTGTTTTAATTCTTTGTCACCACGGTTTTTATAAGCTTTCTCTAGAATCTCAACTATTGATTTCTTTGGCAGTTTTTTCTTTGCTTTTTTGAATGCTTTATTATGTATTTGATTTACATTCATTATATTCACCTCGTTACTGAATGCCCA
This sequence comes from uncultured Erysipelotrichaceae bacterium, assembly GCA_902778375.1. Classification (GTDB taxonomy): domain Bacteria; phylum Bacillota_I; class Bacilli_A; order Erysipelotrichales; family Erysipelotrichaceae; genus Bulleidia. Next base: position 37,572 of record CACYXJ010000001.1, on the reverse strand, counting down.
GAAAACTTGATTTTTTACCATAACTGGTAATATATGCACCTTTTTGCGCACGTGTTAACGCAACATAAAGAAGGCACTTTTCAGCCGCAGTCGTTTCAGATTCAGAAACAGCATCAGTTTTGTTAATGGCAGAAGTCAAAGGAACGATGCGGTTATTAACAGCGACCACGAAAACATATTGAAACTCTAAGCCTTTTACACGATGCATTGTCGCTACACGAACACCATCAAAATTCCGATCATCTGCATTGTTTCTTTTGATTAAATATGTTTTGATTCCAGCTTTATTAAGTTGCGTTTTATAATCCTCAACAAGTTTTTTTGTTCTTGCGACAACACAGATATTGTTCAATGATCTGCCAGTTTATCGTTATAGATAAATATCCTTCTGCAAGTTTGCCGATTTCAGAAAGGTCTTCCCAGTATTGATTAAGAAATTCAAAGTTGGATTTCATCACATACCCTCCACTGCAGATAATATCGATTATTTAATTATATACATTCCTCATGACACAAAAAAACCGCCAGAGTTAATAATTTTCAGAAATATTATCTGTTGCTTTTTTGATTATTGCAGCAATCTGACTGATACTATCATTCATATTCATCAAATCAATTAATGCGACCTGTATCGTCACTGGTTTATCTTCGTTGGAAAAATAAATTATGGATTCTTTTAAATCAGCAAATGTACTGTTGTATGGATATAGAAGTACAACTTTTTTAGCATTATATTTCTTCTGATAGATATACATCTGATACATATCAGACTGTGCGATTCCGTAATTATTCCGATCCAGTGCTGACAGTACTTTCCATTTTGTATCAAGTATTACTTTTGAATTGTTCTCTTTGTTAGTTACAACTATATCCGGCCTTAAAGCAAATTTTCTTGGCTGATCAAACAAATAATGACCTCTATCCTGTGTTGAAACATAGTATTCAGTATTAGCCATTCTCTTTTTCAGTTTTTCTGCCACAAAGCTTTCAAACAGAGTTTCCATCGGGAAAAGAAGTGCAAAAGCAACTTCACTTCCTTTGAAAGACGTAAAACTTCTGTTTTGAAGAAATATACGGCACCATTGCAGTAATTGTTCATACTCCTTCATATTTCTACCGGAAGAACATTTTGAAAAATCACTGGCAATATCTAATGACTCTTCAATATCTGCCATTATCAGTAAATACCGGTTGCAGTCTCTCAGATTTTTGCTGTCACGAATTCTTGGTTTTAAATACTGCAGTGTTGATTTTATCAATCGATTCTCTGGTCTGTTCGCTTCAAAATCATCATATTGAACATATACTCTTTCTCTGTGAATAAGATTATTACGAATCTGGTTATTGATATCCAACTTGCCTTTAAGAAAGCGCTCATTATTGTTTTTCTCAACATAACCAAATTTCAGACCGCGCTTGATTAATAGTCCAACTTCAGTCAGAAACATCCTGATAAATACTTCCAGCAGTGGGAGTCTGTCAGCTGCTACATTTGCTGTGTTAAATGACTTAAACGGCAATTCCTTGACTGTCGACAGCATTTCCTTTAACAGTTTTGTCGCTGTAGTATCATCTGCATTTTCAAGTTTCGGCAATATCTGGATCATCGTACCGTCATTCATTGTAATCAAGCCAACATAATTCCTGGCTGAGATAACCTTTTTCCCCCGTTTTACAGAGATAGACAGCAACTGCCAGGCTTGGGTGTCGTCTTCCGGTTCTTTCTGGTTTTCAAGAATAAACTGCTCCAGGGAATCAAATGTTTTATCTTCAAGCACAACGAAATCAGAACCAACCTGTTCTTTGTCTTTTCTGCTAATAAATGATTGAAATTCCTTAATCGTATATGCTTTCATAAATCCTAATAAATACCAATATATGATTCAGGCCGAAGCAGAGCACTTTCATTTATCGAATAATTGATGATCAGTTCTTCGACTGCATCTGTATTGCCAAACAGATCATTGGCAACCGTTTCATAACGTGTAATGAATTCTACCTCTGAATTGTTCTTTTGATTATCAGCAAATACAAGTCTGATTTTTTCGTAATCATCAAAGAAGTACTCCTGCAATAAAGGAATAATACTGTTTTTAAAAATGGTTTTCAGCATTTCAATAGACGGCATATCTTTCAGAGGCATGAAATATGAATGTCCGATTGTATGCTCCCGGTCAAGGAGAAGGCTGATTCTCTGATTCATTTTCTTCAGCATTGCTGAAACGTTGATTCCATCTATATCATCGATATCATCAAGAAGCGACTCATCAGGAAGCATTTCAATAAAGTTGAATCTTCTTCTGAGAGCAGTATCCATGATAGCGATTGATCTGTCAGCGGTATTCATTGTTCCAATGATATACACGTTGTTGGGTACACCAAATGTCTTCTTTGAATATGGAAGCAGCAGTTTGACTTCTTCAGGCTGTCCGATTCGTTTCGAAGGTTCAATCAAAGTGATTAACTCACCAAATACTTTAGCAATGTTTCCCCTGTTGATTTCATCAATAATAAATACATAGCGTTCCTGATTTGGAGAAATAAGTGTTTTCTGATGATCAGAATTGGCTGTTTCCAGAACACTGAGAACATCGGCTAAAGAAACACTCATTTTATATACCGTTGCAAGCGTCATTGTCGAACCGCCATTCATTTCAACGATATTGTAGCGAAGATCCTTTGCCAGCCATTTGACAGTTCTTAACCTGCGCAGTCTGGCATATTCCGGATGCCACTCATATTCACCGGTTATAACACCGATCGCATCGATCATTGACGCACTGTAGCAACTGAGAACTATGTCACCTTCACGCATTTTATTAATAAATGCATTCAGAACAACCTTACCACCATGTTGAGCAAAATCTGTTTCATCGGTGACATGTTCTCCGTACTCATCCCATCCAATGCGGATATGTCCGTTTTCAAGACAATCTTTGCGGACAGGATTGTCCCCTGTTCCATCCAATGACACTTTCCAGATAACGGGGTCTTTATTAAACAGAACAGAATCAGCTGAATTCTTTGATTTGGCAGGTGTCATTGCCTGCTCGCAGAACTTTCTGAATACACCTCTTTCAATTGTGTATTCTATATTGGTCTCCTCCTCTTCTGATTCACTCATCACGGGTTTGATTCCTTCAACAAACTCTTCATATCCATAAGACTGATGAAATGTTGTAAATGCGATCTGACTCTTCTCAACATAGCTGTCATATCGCGATTTCACATCAGAATAGTTTTCAGCTATGACATCCTCAATATTGCGCTTTTCTATTATGGAAACAGCATATATTACAGTATGATACGTTTTACCTGTCCCAGGAGGGCCATAAAGAATTATGTTTTTTGGATAATCCACATTACTGTTCATATCAACAAATACTCCTTTGTTTATCATGGATTGAATCGCTGCTGACACCGGTTCCCTGAGTCTGTAAATGTATGTCCCGTCTTCGTTTTTATCAGCATATCTGCCAAAGAACAGAATCGGCCAATACTTTTCGTTATCCGAATCTTCTCTTTGAATAGTCTGCAGAGAATACTCTTTTGCAATACGTTTGGCTATCACAATAACATATCAGTTCTAATCTAATATTTCCAAGCATACCGAAAACATTCAATTCTACACTTTTGAATTGTTATGGAATTAACAATAATACTACGTGAAAAGGGAGAACCAATTCTCCCTCTTTAATTGTCTGTTTATTTCGTATTATCCATTTTTAACGGAATTCAACTTCCAGTGAGTAGTCTCTGGCGACACCCTTGATGATCGGTGAATACAGTTCCCAGACAGTCAATACAGCAAAGCGGTCAGCTGTTGCCTGAACATTGTCAGACTTCAGCTTTTCTTCCATCTTCTCTCTCGCTCCGCCTTGGACTTCACTGATCTGTTCCGGTGTCATTTTCAGATCTCCGAATGCCAGCAGTCCCCGGTCGGTATCACCGAACTGAATGGCATCCTCAGGAATGTTGATCTCTTCCTGTTCGGCATGCGGAATCTTAAGGGTAATGATCTTCTCGCCGATATTGATATCAATATCATTCGCTTTCAGAGTCGAAAGGTCAACAGTATATACAGCTGTGCCATTGTAAGTAATCAGTTTGGTTTTGCTGAGGGCACTCCAGTTGATAAAGCCTGTTTCTGTAATCGTTGTGGCGTCGGATACTTCCTGCTGGAACACTTCCAGTTTCTTCAGCTTTTCCGAATCACCGAGAATGGCATTCTCAAAATCGGCAGCTGTGTATCCAAAGATGCCGTTGTCATCCAGCGCCAGATCATGTTCCTGGACACCATTGTCAAAATGGAACAGAGAACTGACCCCGTTGCCAAATGCCTTTACCCGTGCCCCGATCATAAATACCATCAGGATGGTCAGAATGGTTGGAAGATTCTGCAGCAGTGTCTGCAACCAGGTGCCTTTTGATTTCGCACCTTTGCGGGCAGCCTGTTCAACTTTCTTCAGGAATTCTTCCTCGTTGAAATCGTTCATCTTATTGTCGTCTTTTGCTGAAGATTCATTCTCTTCCAATGTTGCATTCTCTTCAATCGGTTTGTTCTCTTCCATGTGAGCCTCCGTTAACTGCTGTATCAGTCAGTATTATAAGACCATTCCCCTGCGGAACAGTCAACTCCGGTTTCTTCACTGCTGATTTCCGTTTTGAACAAGTCACAGAAAACCCTGTGCAGACCGGTCTTTATAGTTTTTTGAGGTGATCGACAAGTACATCCAGGTTGAAATCCGAGTAAATGACCATGTCTTTACCCATTACTGCAGTAAACATACCGCATTTTTTGCAGCGGTAAATACTTTCCGCCGGGGATGTCAGAGATGCAAACCACTGTCTGGAAAAGTCATCTCTGATGTCATTACCGCAATTCGGGCAGTCGATATCATCATCCTGATCTTTATCGTAGAAGCCGCCGCTGATTTCGGACAGATTGTCATCCGGAAGCTGCAGTCCGATTCTTTTCATATTCAGACCTGCGTCGGCGATCCTCTTTTCAACTTTCTCAAGATCGATGCCGTTTTCAGCAAGGATCTTGCATACTTCAACATCGCTGTAGACATTCTCCAGCTTTTTCATCACATCTTCGCCAATCATGTCAGCAAGAGATTTTTTCAGGTCAGCCATCTTATCTGTTCCACCGGTAACTTTTTCGATTGTTTCTTCGTTGTTGAGTTTTGTCATAATACTGTTCTCCTCTTCTTTTTTAGCACTACATTTTATTATTTATATTATAGTTTGACAATATCTTTCAGAAACTGATGATATACATATTATTTCAGACGATAATAATCAGGCGTCTTGTGAAATACCAACTACTGTAAATCATCATTAGAACCTGAATTGTCGTAGCTGTTTTTCCACGTTGTGCCGCATAGATTGCATTTGTTCACCACAATGGTTTTGGTTGGTGAAATACGACGCAAGGTTCGGGTAAAATCTCTGCTGTTGCAGTTGGGGCAGCTGTACTGATTGTTTATATCCGCCCCATTGCCGCCTACTACTTCTTCGATATCTTCTGCAAGTAATTCGTCTGCCATATCCTGTTCTCTTTCATTATTCCTTTTCTTAAACACATCTTTAACTCTGTTTCTTTTTCTGCGCTTCGGTTCCTGATTCACTTTATTCTCTATGATTGTCAGTATTTCTTCTGTCCGGAATACTGCGGTGTCATTGTTTTGTGATGCTTCGTCCATAGTCGTATTCTGTTTTGGTAAAACTAATGTTTGTTCGGTTTCATCGAACTCCAGATCTGGAATATCGATATGCAAATCGGGTCTTTTTTCCATGGATCTTCACCTCCCCGGATTTGAAAACAGGTCACTCATATTATACTGCATATCTTCGTAATTTAAGTCCCTGCGGCAAAAGACTTAAACTTCAGCAGAAAACAACCAAATAAACAATATACTTTATCCTCTGATTTCTGCTTCCAATACTAAACAGACCGTCCTGGATATGAGACGGTCTGTAATCTTTAGGTGTCCATTTCTTTCATTATTCTTTTAATCCAGCTTTGAATTGCTGCGGTTCTGGGATGATTTTCACCGAATATACCGATATAGCTGTCAAACACTTCTTTCAGTGCATTCAGAGCTTCTTTGTTTCTTCCCAGATAATACAGTGTACAGCCTTTCCAGTTAAGAATAATAAGTGTATGATCGTTGTTTCTGCCATATACTCTGACGAGCTTTGTATGGAGCGTGTCAAATACCTCAAGAGCCTTTTCGTAGTCTTTGACATTATAATACGCGATGCCAAGTTCGCTTTTGTATACACATGTATTTATACTATCAGTGCCGAAAGATTTCACTGACAGGTTATAAGTGTCCAGGGCATATTTCAAAGCCTTTTTATAATCACCCAGACTTTTATAAAGTCTGCTTTTTGCGTACAGAACCTTTAGAGCAGCATTGCTTGTTTCTCCCGCTCTTTTGACCTGTCCTTCATAAACCTCTTCCATGACGTCAAGTGATTCTTTGTATCTTTTCAGCCACTCGAGTTCTCTTCCGACATCAAAGAGCGTATTCAGTGCATTTGCTGTATCCTTTCCTTCTCTTTGTACAATCAGTCTGTATGCCTGTTGGTCAAGATCCAGTGCTTCATTATGATTACCCTGTCGGGAGTAACAGTATGCAATAGATGTCAGAGTTTTGACTGTATCCGGATTATCCTCACCAAATACACGCTTTCTCTTTTCATAAACCTCCTCGTAGTATTCCAATGCTTTAGAGATATCTCCCGCCAATCTGGTTATATCTGCAATCTGGCCCAATGCACTGATCGTAGATGGATTTTCTTCGCCGAGTGATCTCTGTCTCAATTCGTAAATCTTTTCATAAAGTGAGACTGCATCATCATATAATTCCAAATCTTTATCAAGCAGAGCTATATTTTCAAGACAGGTAATCGTTGTCGGATGATCTTCACCATATCGATTTAACGATAATTCATAAGCTTCTTTAAAACATGTTCTCGCTTTTGTAAAATGGCCTTGATTTTGATATTCGTTTCCGACTGCGTTCAATGACCAGATCGTTTTCAAATGATCTTTTCCGAGAATGGTTCTTCGAGTTTCATACAATTCTGTATATAACTGAAGAGACTTCCCGTAATCGCCCATGTCATTGTATACACTTGCAATATTGCTTAAATGAACAAGCGTTTCGGGATGGTCTTTCCCCAACAGTTCAGATGATTTCCTATAGGCTTCTTCATACATTTCCTTTGCTGTTTGATAGTCTCCAAAATCACTATAGGATAATGCGAGGTCGTTCAGACTCATTATACTGTCCGGATGATTCTCTCCGAATTTGCCAACGTAGTATGCACAGATTCTTTTTTGCTCTTCCAGTGCCTTGTTGTAATCATGCAGATCCTTGTGGATCTGTGCAATGCCCTGCAGAGCAGATATAGTCTGATCATCTTCCTTGCCGTCATTCATTTTGAGAAACAGATCATATTTTCTCTGGTACAGTTCGATTGCCTGCTTATACCGGCCAAGGCACTCGCAGGCATCTGCCAGTGTGCCCATCGCAACCAGGGTTTTATGATCTTCTTCTCCAAAGATCCGTTTACAACGGCTGTATAACTTTTCCGCATATTCAAACGCTTCCATATAATGTCCGTTTGTCAAATGGCTTTCGGACAGTCTGCGCAGGCATTCTAACGTATCAGGATCATCCGGTCCATATTCCTTCTCATAGATACGATAGGAATAATCTCCTGTATAATCAGGATCCGAGTACTTTCCAAGATAATTCAGCATTCCCCACTTGATAACCAATATATGTGCTTTAGAGAGTTCCGAATGGCACAGGAAATCTGAGTATTCATCAAACAGGGCATTCATTTCCCTGATCCTCGAAGTGCCTTTGGAATACAATTCCGGCAGGAACTCAAACACAGCATCCCTTAACAGTTTTGTATCGTCATCACTAAGCTGTTCTTTGTATGAGGCAAGTGAGCGAATCAATTCAATGATCCTGTCGCAATAATAATTGGCATTTTCGCCTTCCTTAGCCCTTGCGGCATAGAGGGCAAGAATCGCAGTCAATGTCGCAGATTTTACTTCGCCAGGATAATCAGGGTCCTCATAAATACCTGCTCTCACTGCTCTGTGTAAGAACCATCTGTCTTCATTGTCTTTTTCAATCATCGTGGATTTTACGACATTGTTATAAGCTTCACTGTATTGAGAATAACTATTATTGTGAACATCATTAAAAACGTACTTATAGTCAGCATCATTCCAGTGACTCATGGAAGACATAAGTCTTATAACAAGTCTCTCGCTGTCACTGAGATATTTGATATACCTCTTCAGAAGCAGTTCTTTATCCAGATTCTTGTATTCTTCTATGGAAGGATTTCCTTCATTTCTGTAATTCTGTACACAGATATCCAGGAATATAGGTGTTCCGTGGGAAATCTCATATATTCTTTCATTGATACTTTCATCCGTGATGCCTATCTTTTCACGCAGATAATAAAGTGTATCTTCCCTGGAGAGATCTCCCAGAAGATGTTCATTCTCATCTCCTCCGGGATAGATTCTGTTTCTTCCCGCAAACACCCATAATGTGTTTTCAGTATTCTTTGCCAGTTCTTTTGTAATCCAGCTTTGATCTTTTAAACCTGTGTTATAACTGAGCACTTCAAAGGTATCAATCATGAATACGATCGAATAGTCTCTTTCGCTGTTGTTGAGGTCAGTTTTGAAGAATTCAACGATATTGTCAGAGATATCATCTACTGTTTCACTGTAGGAGATCGCTTCAAAGTATTCCTTGTATAGTTCACGAATCTGTTTATCTTCGATTTTCTGCATTGCTGCATTCAATACAGACCCTCCCTTTTTAACATAGGAATAAACTGAATTCAGTGTTCCTAATCCAGGTATGAACATGGCTGCCGTATCCAGAAAGTTGCCATATTTTTCCAAAACCAAAGAACTGGAACCGGATGGCTGTGCCAGCTTTTTGCCGGATAGATCCATGTATTTTTTCACAGCGCAGTCAAACAGAGGAAAGGCCAGATCAGGTTTTAATTGATACAATGCGTAACGCAATTGACACAGTATTTCAATGGTATCGGTAGAAGTCTCAAGATTATAGAGAACAGGTATGTATTCGCCCCTGAAGGAGAAACCGTCATCAAAAACAGGAATACTTCCTTCTTCATACATTCTTTCCGTGTTCCTCTTCAATTCGGATAAAAGTCAGGATTTTCCTATACCGCCTTCACCGTAATATGTAATTACATAGGTTTGACGTGGATGCTCCTCAAGTACTCTTAAAGCATCCCAGTAAGCTTTCCTGGGTTCATCACGATCTGTGAATAACTGATGGGCCGATTTCTTTAATACCATTGGAATCTCCTCACTCTATTCTAATATTATCGTTTCCGTACGCTAAATTAACTATAACTAGTATAAAAAGTTAAAATCACATGATTTTCCTGTTGACTGGCACATTTCCTGTACAGTTCTTGTGGCAGATTAATTATATAAGAGAAATCATATGCATGAATGTTGTAGAATCAGCTTATAGCACACATTTGATAACCTCTTGTTTTCTGCCAGAAGGAGTATGAGTCAATCATGAAGAAAAGACTGCTGAAAATGATAATGATCTGTACAGCTGTTTTCATGATGTCCTGCACCGGTAACACTATTGGCAACACACTTCATACTGCAGAGTCTGTAGCAGAAGAAGTATGGAAACCGGGTGATATAACTTCCAGGAAAGAAGAGATCTATCAGCTGTTTCTGGATAATGAATATGACCGGGCGATTGTGCTGATCGATGATTTCTGTACTATTGATGATCCTCTTTACAAGGAACATGTCGGGGAATTAAAGAATCTCAGAAGATATCTTGAAGCATTGCTGCTAGCGGAAGATGGACAGCTGGATGAAGCCAAAGAAGCTTTCCAAAACGGAGTCAGCCGAACAAAGATCCCGGAAGAACTGAAGCCGCATTATGATGAAATGCTGAGTGCTTTCAACAAACAATATAAAATCTATTATACGGAACTGGCAGATGCATACGCCGCAGCTTTTCATGAAAGCATCCCGGCCATTACTTCTCTTCTTGAACAGCAGAAATATGAAGAAGCAGCCGGAAAAGTGCATGAACAGTATCTTAATAAACTGAAAGATCAGTACTGGTATGAAACAGGTCTGATCGATGAGGAAACAAGGAAACTATTCCTCGCTTTGCACGATTATGCATATGCAATGGAATACTACCTCGACGGGGATTATACGCTTGCCTACACCAGCATGCATAATAAGGATGCCTCATTACTGCCTGCTTCTTTACAGGCTCAATATGCCAAAGACAGGGAAACAGTCATGGCAGCATACCAGCAGTATCTGTTTGAATGGCAGAGACAGCAGAATTCCGGCTATACGCCATCAAACAGAAAAGATGACAATAGCTGCCGGAATGATCCATTCGATGTATGTGATTATTCCGATCCGTATGAATTCTGGTACTGGCATCCAGACGACTTCTATGACTTCGAAGACGCCGAGGATTACTGGCAGGAACATTACAGGAAATAAGGCATGAAAAAAGGGAGATTATCATTTCTCCCTTTGTTTTATGTGGTTCCTGGCCGCCGGATGTGTACCGGCAGTTTTGTCCGCGATCAATGCTTCCTGTACTCAGCAGCGGACTTCACCCTGGCAGGTCCAGCCCCAGGATGTGTAGTAGTTGCCGTTTCCGTCGTTGTCGCCGCGAGATTCTGTGTTGGGGTTTCTGTCTTTGAGATCATAGCCGCCGCTGACTGCTTCGAGAGAATCGTCAAGAAGCTCAGATTTGTGTGCGTTGAAATACTCCATACGCTCTTCCCTGCTCTTTGCCTTCAGGGATTCCAGTAATTCTTTCTCCATTTTCAAACCTCCTGTTTAATATCGTTCAATTATTTGCAGATTTCACGGCCCCGGCATACAAAATTCCAGGATGAAAGCCAGTTGCCAAAACGATCAGGAACTTCTGAATCCGGGTTTCTGTATTCCTCCGGAAATTCATCTGCTCCGCCGTTAACAGACTGAAGCGCCTCGTCAAGAAGCTCGGATTTGTGTTCGTTGAAATAAGACAGACGTTCTTCCCTGTTCTTGGTCTTCAAGGTTTCCAATAATTCTTTCTCCATGATCTTTTCCTCCGTTTTTCCAAGGGTTGCTTACATGCAGATCAACTGTCCTCTGCAGATGAAATTCCAGGATGTCTGCCAGTAGCCAAAATAATCGGGACAGTCAGAGTTCGGGTTTCTGTACTCTGGCAGCATTTCCTCGTATCCGCCGTTGACGGACAGAAGTGCGTTTTCAAGCAGTTCAGTTTTATGCTCTTCAAAATAAGCCCTGCGTTCATCCCTGCTCTTGTTCTTCAGGGATTCAAGTAGTTCTTTATCCATAGTCTTCTCCCTCGTTCTTTATTTTTACCTCAGCACTGAACTTCGCCTTTGCAGACAAAACCTTCTGAGGAAATCCAGTTGCCTTTATACGGGCAGTCGGAATCCGGGTTTTCCACTTCTGTTCCACAGTCATCGTTCACTGCATCGAGCATACTGTCGGACAGTTCCGGCTTGTTGTTTTCAAGGAAACACTTTCTTTCTTCTCTGTTCATTTCTAACATTTCCATACCTCTTTTCTGTTTCTCAGCAAATCACTGTGCCGTTGCATACATATCCAAAAGACGAGAACCAGTGGTTACCATAAGCAGCCTCAGAATTGGGATTCTCCCCCATAGCTGCTGTGGTTCCGCCGTTAACAGCATCCAGGAGTTCATCCATCAGTTCAACTTTGCTGCTGTTAAAGAACTGCGCTCTTTCTTCTCTGCTCTTTTCTTTCAAAGAAGCCAGCGTTGTTTTTTCCATATAAACTCCCTCCTAAATAGCATACCATCATATATTCATTTTTTATAAGTTTCAAGTGATTTTCGATGCTGTTTTTTTACAGAAGCAGGCATTCCGTTGTGTCCGGTGAAATCAGCCGCAGCATCTCATAGCCGATTCCCGCCGTGCCGTAGAAAAGACTCGAATTGAAGACGTGGTTCATGCTTTTGTTAATGCACTGGTAATGGCCGTTTCTTTCCGCTCTGGCAATGACCATTGCCATTCTTGTCCTTGCTTCTTCCACCAGGTCCTGCTGCTGCAGCTTCGTTCCGGCAAGCAGCAGGAATTCCACCATGGCGCTGTTGCCGCAGCACAGGAAATCCTTGTACATCAGCGGTTCTTTCAAGGTGCTCCGCAGGGCTCTTTTCAAGGTCTCTTCATGGCCTTCATATTCCAGCAATAAAGCATTCATGCCGATACCCGGCGCACCCGAGCAGTAACCGGTCATGTATTCTTCGGCTCTATCGCTTCTTCTGCGGTCCGGCCATGCCCCAACCTTGACACTGTAGGCATCAGTTTCAAAGTCAAAGCCTGCCCGGGCAGCTTCGATCAGGTCCTCTCTGTGCAGCCGCTTTCCGGCCATATACAGAGCGGAAGCGACACCGGACTGACCATGTCCCGCACCTGAAATTGCCCAGGTATTGGACAATGTCCGCCAGATCTTTGTGTCTTTATAGGGAATGCTGGCAGAAGCCAGGATCCTGTCTGCCAGGGAATTGCAGAATTCCTTCATTCCCGGCTCGTTGAAGAATTCATCATAGCGGCAGAGCATCTTCAGAAGTCCGGCAAGACCGTTATAGATATCCGTCTTCTCAAACTGCAGGTCCATCTTCGGAAGCAGGCGGATCATCTTCCTGCAGATTTCAAGGTAATGGCTGTTATTCATGTATTTCCCTGCCAGATAGCAGGCAAACATCTTGCCGCAAAGACCGTTGGACATGGAAATGCTTTCGATATTGGGATAGATCACATCCATATTGCTGATACTGTCCGTATATCTTTCCTGCCGTAACATGATGTATTCAACCAGCTCTTCCGCTTTTTCTTTGATTGCCTGATCAGATGTCATTCTGTGCAGGGCTGCAAAGAATACCGCGAGCCCGGAAATGCCGTCAATCAGTCCCCTGCCGTAGAGTTCCATGCCGGTTTCCATGAAGTAGTTCACACCGAACCAGCAGATATCGCCGGAGGGTGTATTGACAGCATCTTCCGCAATCTCGCGGAAAATCTTTTCCGCATGCGAAAGCAGTGACTCATTGCTGATCTCTCTTCTGGCCAGGATCCGCTCACGGATCTCATATGGTTTACGCTTGCGCCGGATCACCCGGGTCATTGCCTTCTGCAGCAGTGCTTCCTCGAATTCCAAATCCCGGTCATTGAGATAGTCGATCCGGGAAAGGACAGTATCGATGCAGCTCTTGGAAAAGAAGTCATGATATACGATCCTGCCGTCCATATACAGGTCGCGGGTATCGGTTCTGATATACATATAAGGAATATCGCCGCGCAGGATCGCTTCCGTTTCCGCCCATGTGATTTCATTGGTCTTCTCCGCCCCGCTTCTTTTCATGGCAACTGAAAGCTGCTTGAACACTTCATCTTTCATGGAAGGGTCTTCGATCCATGCCGGTTCCAGTGTCTTGTCGAGAAGAACGCTGTAGGCACCGGTATTGCGGTAGATATGTCGGACATAGATTTCCTTCATGGAACGGACGAACTCCTTCAGTTCCTCTTTCTGTTCCATGCATCTTCTGTAGGTATTTCTGAAACCTTCAAAGAAGGCATCGGGATAATCCGTGACGCATTTCCTTTCGCCGTCGACCAGCGGGGAACTGAGATTCTTTTCATCCTTGGCGAAAAGAATGCTCATTTCGATTTCTTCCCTCCGCTGCGGCATCAGGGAACTGTACAACAGCGAATACCGCAGATCGTGCGCCAATGAATTCTCCTTGGTATCCCTGCCCGGTGTCATCATCAGTTCGTAATCGATAATAACAGGATAAACTCCCCTGGAAAGGACATTGCTGTGGTGCAGGTCGCTGCTGCCCAGCATCAGCACCATTGTCGAAAGACCGCCCAGGTTGTAGCAGTACTGCCTTGCCTTCTCATCCGTGTCCGCCGGCTGGCTGACAACGAATTCGACAAAGCCGTAGTCTTCATAACAGCATACGGCTGGTGCCTGCATGACATCGGAAAAGAAAGTATCGATCAGTTCCTTTGATTTCACATCGATCCGTACATCATGCGGTTTGTATACGACCTTTCCGGCATCAGTCGTCAGGATCGTCGTTGTATGGCCGCAATTATGCACATCGCCGCTGTCGGCTTTCACACCCGTCAGGGTTTTAAAATGATTCTCCTGCAACAGCTTTGTACAGATATCTTCATATGCAAGGTCCATCCGCTGTATCATTTCCAGGATCACAGACCGGTAGGTTTCATATGTTTTCTGAATCAGTCTGACGAGGGAAGGAACCTTCTGCTGCAGTACGGACAGTGTCACTGTTTCCGCGAAACTCTGCCGCAGAGGATCCAGTTCTTCGGAATTGTCATCATCGATATAGGAATCCAGCATATCCTGTTCGTTCAGATATTCCAGGAACATTCTGAAAAGAGCAGGATGCATGATCTTTCTGATCCTGACGATCAGTCCGTCGTCAATGCTGGCTCTTGCTTCTTCATTGATTTCAAAATGGTCCGCATTCACTTCGAAGCGGCTGCAGCCCATCTCCTCCAGGATCCCGGAAGCGATCTTTCTTTCAAACAGTTCATCTCTTTCAGACATGGAATTACCTCAATGCAGGTTCAACACTATTATGTTACCCCTATCCCGTTTTTGATACAATTTCATCAGCAGATAATCCTTTTATCGATCATCAATCAGGAGGTTTCAGACATGTTGCTGTTCAGTACATTGTTGAATATCAAACCGTCCATGACAAAGAAGAACTTCATCGATCTTGTCATCGAATGGAATCAGACCAGCACCTATCAGGAAAACATCATCGACGGTCTGGTCTGGAACAATGAAACAGATATCCGCTTCGGCGATGAGAACCTGTGGCTTCATATCGTCGACCACGAAGAAAAAAACATCACAGCCGTCCGCTACAACAAGACAACAACGGAAAACGGTATTGTCTGGACCACAGACTATATCATGAATTTCAATGACCATAAGATGTCCATCCGTCTCGACCGCAGTTATCAGGAAGAGGCATTGATGAGCTATACCCAGTTCAGCACCCCGCATTTCATCACCCTTCTGATCCGGCACGGATATCTGGAAGACGATCATGACCTGCCAGTCATCAGAGAACCGTATATGATCACCGAAGAGAACCTGAAACTGCTTGGCGATGTGATCAACGGGTACAGGCACTATAACCTGCCGGTCATCTATGTTTCCCGCACCTACTATGATGAAGACCCGGTAGACATCGGACTGCTCGCTTCCCGTGTCAAAGGCATCGCCCATGTCTTTGCCGAAAGAAGCACATGGCTGGACAGGCACATCAAGGACATATGCAGCGGACAGAATGAATACTACGGTGCCATAGGCATCTATTACCCCAATGAATCCATCGGTCACAGAAGATACCTGTACCATGCCGAATCCGGCTATGATGTTTCCCTGATGGAAAAAGTCAGAAGAGCGGTCATGGAATACAGCAACCTGCAGCTGCTGGATCCTCTGTATTCCTGGCAGGGTGTCAGCCACTCCCTTCTCTCCAGCCATCTGAACAGACAGATCGAAGAAAGAAGAAAAGCGGAGGAAGAGAAACAGCAGACGGCAGAAGAAACCGAAGCCCTCCTGGAGGTCTACGAACAGGACTATGTCAAAATGAAGGAACAGTTCGATGAACTGAGCAGGATCAACCAGGCCCAGGAAGCAGAACTGATGGGACTGCGGAGAAGAATCAGCAGCACCGACAGCCAGCCGCTGATTTATATGGGACAGGAAGAGGAACTCTTCCACGACGAAATCAGGGAAATCATCATGGACGCAATCGATGACAATCTGAAGAATACCCAGACAGAAACCCGCAGATATGACGTCCTCAAGGATATACTCGACCATAACGAATACCCGCACCGGCTCAGAGAGATCCATGAACGTCTCAAGACACTGATGACCGGATACAAGACAATGTCTGCCCCGATGCGCCAGGAACTGATGGATATGGGCTTTGAGATATCAGAAGACGGCAAGCATTACAAACTGACCTACCGCAATGATCCAAGATACTATACGACGATCTCCAAAAGCGGAAGCGACCACCGGGAAGGAAAAAACATTGTCTCCAAGATCACAAGGACAATGCTGTAGAAAGCAAACAGAGCCTTCATTCTGACGAATGAGGACTCTGTTTTTGCATATCATATGTATACAGCAAAAGTTTACACTTTTTCAGTTCTTCACGAACTTTGCTTTGAGATCCATGAATCCCTGATAGAGTGCCGGCAAAGAACTCAGATATGCGACAATACCGACTGCCGTGCATACCAGATAGAGAATACCCATGAAATTCATCAGAACCGGACCGAGATGGGAAATGCTGTAGGAGATCAGCCCGACAAATACCGCCGCACAGATCAGACTCAATATACCGGATCCCAGCCAGGCAATGACTGCCAGTGCCAGTACAGCAATCCGGATATCCAGATGAATCAGGTCAAAGAAACCGGCAAACGGCATCTTGGCAACCAGCAGCTGCAGCAGGGAACCGATGGCAAGGCTCATCAATACGGCAAGAATGATATCGGTGATATTGCGGAATGAATTGGTAATTCCCTTGATCTTGAAGATCAGAAGAAGATAGATGATCACTCCGTACAGACATGACTTGAGATCCGGGCGGATCGTCTGAGCACCAAGCATCTGCGGTGACTTGAAACCGATCAGTGCCAGAACGACCGAAATTGCCAGGGCGGCAAGAGCGATATACGTTCTGTATTTCACCGAGGATCCGGCAACCTTCAGATCGTTGTCAACAACAGCAAATTCCTTGTTGAATTTCTCACAGGCGATTCGCTCCGCCTCTTCCCTTGTTTCAGCTTCGATCGCATAGGCTTTGCGTTTGTAGTCATAAACTTTTCCGGTTGTCTTTACAATAAATTTCATGGTGTTCTCTTCTCTTTCTGTTCTTCAGGTCTGTTAAAGAAAATACGCCAGAGATCAGCTGCCCTCCGGCGCATTTCTTAAGTGATGTGATTCCTGTTTATTCTTCTTCTGTTGTTTCTTCAGCTGCGCATTCGCATGTTTCTTCTGTTTCCGGGCAGCACTCTTCTTTATCCGCGCAGCATTCTTCTGCCGGTTCGGCTGCTTTGACAGCACCCTTGTTTGCACGCCACTCGGAATATGCTTTCAGATCCGGTTCTGTGAACCACAGTACCAGAGCGATGGCAGCGATGTCGTCGAGTCTGCCGATAATCGGAATGTCATCCGGGATCAGATCCTTTTTCTTCAGCAGATAGAGGACAAGTCCGACCAGGGAGCCGATGACTCTCGGAGATACCTCCGTGTATTCCTGCAGGATGTAGCTGCGGATCATGGAAATCATGAGCGGCAGACGGGAAGCACTTTCACCTACATAGGGAATATCCTTCATTGTGGCTTCCAGCTTCTGCAGCAGAGCTTCCAGTCCTTCCGGATTCTTCAGATAGTCTTCTGCTTTCTTTGCACCTGATCTCAGGACTTCTTCGATGTTGTTGGCGTTGAATTCTTCAGACATTATGTTTTACCTCCGTCTTATGATCAGTATAAACGCTTCTACATGCATATCATATACCTTGTTTGACCGTCAGTCAAAATAATGTTGCGATTCATCTTGAGAACATAATGCAAAAACATGCATCTGCTGTAACAAACGCACCATTCATGCAGTACAATAAGGACAATAAGGCGGTTTATTACTTATGAAATTGAAAGAAAGTGTCAAGGATGTTCTGCTGGCGGTTGCCGCAATGACAATCAGCCTGGTCATCTACAGAATCGTCGGCAAATTGTTTACCGAAAAAATCGAAAGTGACATCATCAGCGGCTTTGTCGGAGAACTGTTCCTGGCAGGTCCGGCTCTGCTTTCTGCCATCCTTCTGAAAAAAACGGATATATTCAAAACCGATTCCAGCAAACTGAAAAGCGGCTGGCCTTCCGCCGGTGTCTTCTATGTGATCATTGCTTTCTTTGGCTTTCTGAGCCTTGGTTCTCTCCTGCAGCCGGAAGTCCCCTTCTATGAAGTGCTTCTGTTTTTCGGTTTTATGTTCCTGGTCGGTTTCGCCGAAGAAATATTGTTCCGCGGTCTGATCCAAAATGCCTTCCACAAGTATTTCAAGGAAGACAGTCTGCTGCACGTATGTCTTGCCATCCTGTGCACCGGCCTCGTATTCGGTCTCACTCATCTGACCAACGCACTGCGGCAGGATGTTTCTTTCTCTGCCGCCCTGATCCAGAGTATCGTCAATATCGCCAACGGCATGTATCTCGGAGCGATCTATTTCCGTACCGGCAAGAACCTCTGGTTCCTGATCGCCATTCATGCCTTATATGACGGTGCAGGCATGATTGCCAACGGCATCCTGTCAAACAGTGCCACGACAAGCAGTATCCTGAACAATTCCGACCGCGGCGGATGGATGACCGTGGCAGTCTGGCTGACGGTTTATCTTGCAGCTTTCGCCTTTGTCATGCGGCCGAAAAAGACAGATCCGCTTCTGAAAAAAGAAATCGAAAACTGATGCCGCACACAGCGGCATCTTTTTTCTGATACACAGGGCATAAAAAAAGACGTCTTTTACCAGGACGTCTCTTCAGTCAAGATGCAGCTTTCTTGCTTCTTCTTCGATTTCCTCATCGCTCATTTCGGAAACACGGGACAGGTCGATCACAGCCATCGGCATCCCTGATACCATTGCTGTTCCATAGTAGTCCTCCAGTTCTTTCCGCAGTTCTTCGATATCTTTCTCTTCGGGCATAGGTCATGTTCTCCTGCTATGTTCATTATAGTCAATTCAGCTTCAAAACAATAATTCTTTTGCCGGTCTGCCCTGTCATAAAAATGGCACGGTCATATCATCCAAACATATTTCATGTGTTATTGCTTATGATAAGCAAAAGGTTTCCCGCACCAGAAGGTATGAGAAACCTTTTTATGTTTTTGATCAGCCAAGCGTATTCTGCATCAGTCTGAGCAGCTCGGTGTTGTTGAGCGGATCATCGCCGCTGTTCTGGAAGTAATACTCGTTTGCGCCGTCCTGATGAAAGCTGCACTTTTTGAATCCCGGCAGATTATTCTTCATCCAGCGGACAACAAGGATCCTGTCATTCTCCATGGCCGGAGAATAATTCTTCGGATCGTTCTGCCTGATCCATCTTACGATTGCATCAAATTCCGATGAATTGCCGCCGGTGATTTCTTTGAGTTCTGAATCTTTCATTTCTGCTGCTCCTTTCTTCACCATGGTTATACCTCTTTCTTAACCACAGCACC
Source organism: uncultured Erysipelotrichaceae bacterium (assembly GCA_902778375.1). Taxonomy (GTDB): domain Bacteria; phylum Bacillota_I; class Bacilli_A; order Erysipelotrichales; family Erysipelotrichaceae; genus Bulleidia. The sequence goes on along the minus strand of CACYXJ010000001.1, from coordinate 18,169 downwards.
ATATTAAACCATATACAGGTATCAATAAACAAGAATAAAGATATAATAATGCTATGAAAATCATACTTGTCAGCGATACCCATACCAATTCCTCTGTCCTGAAGACTGTCAGGGAAAAGTTCCCTGATGCTGACCGTTATATCCACTGCGGCGACATTCTCGTCTCGCCGGATAAGGCGGAAGGTTTTACAACTGTCCGCGGCAACCTCGACGGTGCCGATTACTATCCTATGGAACTGTCATTTACAGCCGGTTCCCTCCGGATCCTGATCAAGCACGGTCATGACCTGTTCGTCGGTGCCGCTCCCGATTACGGCGCGGTTGCCCGCTATGCCCGGAAGAACGGCTATGATGCCGTCTTCTTCGGTCATTCCCACACGTATTATGACGGTACCGTCAACGGCATCCGCCTGCTCAATCCCGGCTCATTATGGAAAAGCCGCGACGGCAGTCCGCGGACCTTCATGGTCGTGACGATCGAAGACGGTGTAATCAAAGCGGAAAAGAAAAACGCGATCGAACTGTTATGAAAAAGGACTGAAGATCATTTCTTCAGTCCGATTTTTTTATGGATCTTTTTCTGCTTCTTGGCGATATCCTCAAGTTTCTTGACGGATTCGGCAATGCGCTTCTCACTGTCAATGACAGGCTTGATCGCCGGATAGTTTTTCACATAGATCTCATGGAATCTGGCATCTTCCTTGATGGTGCCTGACATGACGGAGAACAGACGTCTGAGCGAGAAGTACTTGATGGTGCTTCTGCCGTCCTTGGCTTCCTTGTCAGTCGCCTCGAGTTCCTCGCCGGTCACCTTCTGGACGATCCTGGCATTGGCATACATATCGGCGCTGTGCTTCTTCAGCGGCTCGATGAAGATCTTCTGGCCGTCCATGTCTTTGGTCAGATCCTGCATGGCAAATGCCATATCGAGCAGGAACTGCTGCCACTTCAGCAGTTTTTTCATGTCTTTCTTGCTGATTTCTTCCATGCTTGCTTCCTTTTACCACCTAATCATACCCGATTTGTCTTTGGATGTCATTGTCATGACCGGATAAGAAAAGAATACCCTGCAGGGTATTCTTCATTCAGCTGTTCTTACTTAACGGCGTCTTTGAGAGCCTTGGCAGCCTTGAAGCCCGGTGTCTTGGAAGCGGCGATCTGGATCTTTTCGCCTGTTGCCGGGTTGATGCCTTCTCTGGCAGCACGTTCCTTGACTTCGAACTTGCCGAAGCCGCTGATGGAGATTTCGCCACCGTCGGCCAGTGTATCGATGATTTCGTTGAATACTTCAGCAACAACTGTTTCAGCTGCCTTCTTTGTCAGACCGCAGTTGTCAGCGACTCTTTCGACGATATCCTTCTTGGACTTTACTAAAATTGCTTTACCCATTTTACATACCTCCTTGCGTAAAACCATTACATTTTACTCACACAGCCGCAAAAATGCAACTGTTGATCACGATCCCTGTATCTCTGCCAGGTAGAGGGCATACAGCTGCTGCACCGTCTCCTTGGGCAGTATGGCGGTGAACTGCCACAGGTTGTCGCTCATGATCGCAAGTCCCCTGCTTTCGGCGTCATCTTCGGCAATGTCACGGATCAGCAGTTCCAGCGGCAGGACTTTGGGACTGGCAGTCTCCAGACGCTGTTTGACCTCCCTGGAGACAAACATCAGACGCATGCCGCCGCGTGTTTCCATGTCGTCACTGTAGCCGTTGAGATAGGTACAGGCCTGATTCAGCAGGCAGTTGTACAGTTCAAGGCACATCCGGCTCCAGGTTTCCTCACCTTCATCCATCAGGAAGCAGCTGACAGCCCGGCCAAGGGAAATCAGCTGGCCGTTTGCGAAGTCGTTCTCTTCTACATTGAGATAATGACTGCGGGCAAAGACGGCAGCCGCGATATCATCCGGGATCAGGTCGGCTGTCCGCCAGGAAGAAGAAGTCCTGACATATTTGACAATATATACGCTCCATACCGGCAATGACGCCCGGTGATAAAGAAAGTGATATGCCGTGCCGTCATGCAGGTCCATGACATCCTCCTGAATATCCGCCGTATTGAGGAACGGAATCAGGGAAGACGGTCCTGTAAAGGCTGTTCTGAGATTTTCCGGAACACCCGGTTTATCATTCTCGTCTGTTTCCAGACGCCATATCGTGATCATCTGTTCATTCATTTTATTGCTCCATGTTTCCTTAATATTATACTCTTTCCCTCTTCTTTTCCCTTAACAAAGCCTGACTCCAAAGCAACAGTAAGGAAGATCGGACTGTGTCTGCTATGATGAATACAGATTGATCAGGAGAACCTTTATGAAAAACGAAACAGTCCGCTTTGCCGGCATGGACGATATTGCACTGCTTACCGGCACCCGCATCCGGCAGCTTGATGATGAAGAGGAACATCCCGATGTTGATATCCGGTCTGCCGTCAGCGACTGGTTTGCGGAAAACCTTGGCAGCGGAAAACTGCATCAGGTCATCATCGAAGAAGACGGCCGGCTGATTGCCACAGGCGGTCTGATCGCGCTGCCGATTCCGCCGAGTTTCTTCAAACCCCAGGGCAGAAACGGATATATTCTCAACATGTACACCGTACCGGAAAAACGCCACCGGGGATATGCCGCAAGAGTCCTTCATCTTCTGCAGGAAAAGGCAAAAGAAGAAGGTTTCGAAATCATTTATCTCAGGACCTCCGAATGGGGCCGGCCGGCATATGAAAAAGCAGGCTTTCAGGCCTGCGGTGACTGGATGGACTGGACGGTACGATAAGCCGGCAGAAAAACTCTGTCAAACAGTACAGAAATCTGATGACTGCCGGTTTCTGTCAGTCTCCGTATTTTTTTCTCAGGAAATCCATGAAAACTTTTTGTGGCTTTCCGCCTACATAGTTCGGACCTTCGTTCTGGATATAGATATTCATAGGTTCAAGTTCCGGATAAGCGTTGACAAGGAAGTTAAGAATAGAAGCGTCGATATGCTCATGATCAGCGCTTCGTGAGATACCTGCGCCGTGACGGTTGCACCAGTCGAGAAGTTCCTGTGTTTCCTCCACTGTGCCGCCGCTGATGAGTTTCAGCAGTTCATCGTTGACTGCTTCCGGTTTGTTTTTTCCATCATTCGATTCTCCTTACGTTTTAAGTGCCATAGCGATGGTGGCTCTTTTTCATTGTATCTCATATCTTTTCCTTTTTACTGTTATTCATACTTCACGGAAGAGAAACCGCAAAAAGAAAAAACCGGTCATATGACCGGCTGTGAGGCAATCAGAAATTTGTTTTTCCGGAGACAGCTGCGAACTTATTGGCTTCCGTGATTCTTCCTTCCGCTGTGGTAAGAACTGCCTTGACAGCGTCGCTGCCCAGCAGCAGACGGAACGGAGCTTCCTCGGCAAATGCCATTTCATAGACAACTTCACCGGCTTTCATCGGATCGCCCGGCTGCTGTCTCTTGTTGACGGCATTGGCGTTCTTCCATGTCGAATCCTTGTAGGCGTCGACTGTCAGCGGTGCGCTCTTGAGAGCTTCGTCATAGAAGTGTGTGCGGAACGCACCCGGTTCGATGACCATGACACGGATGCCCAGCGGTGCCAGTTCCTTGCACAGACCGTCGGTGAGAAGATCGAGGGCAGCCTTGGAAGAAGCATAGTAACCGGAACCGACAGCGGAACGCTCAGCGGCGATGCTGGTGGTGTTCATGATGACGCCGGAATCTTTGGAACGCATTGTCGGCAGGACTGCCTTGATCATATTGATTGGACCGAACAGGTTTGTTTCGAACAGTTCGCGGATGGCCGCATCTTCACCTTCTTCAACGGAAGAACGGTAGCCGTGGCCGGCATTGTTGATCAGAACGTCAACTGTGCCGAACTTTTCAATTGTCTTCGCGACGATGTTCTTCATCTGTTCGACATCGGACATATCCAGTGTCATCGGCAGGCAGGTTTCCGGATAATCGTTGGCGATGCCTTCCAGTTTGGCAAGGCTTCTTGCTGTGATGACAGCGTTGTCACCGTGAGAGAGAACGGCTCTGGCAATTCCTTCACCGATGCCGCCGGCACTTGCGCCTGTAATGATCCATGTTTTCTTTGTCATTTTGTTTTCCTCTTTCTTTCTATTACAGTTTTACCGGATACATGGCAGCCAGACCGCCGTCCACCAGGATTTCCACACCATTGATGTAAGATGATTCGTCACTTCCCAGGAATACCGCCGTATTGGCAATGTCGCTGACATGTCCTACCCTTCCGGCCGGAATCAGTATCGAGCGGTATGCCTGACGTTCTTTTTCCTCTTCCGCCGTGCGGCCCAGTTCATCGCCGGCTGCTTCTGTGGGAATAATACCCGGGGCAATGGCATTGACGCGGATCTTCCGGTCTCGCAGTTCATTGGTCCAGGTATGAATGAATGATTTCTCTGCCGACTTGGCAGCGATATACAGACTGAAATCCTTCAGGCCAAGTGATGCTGTCACAGATGTGTTCAGGATGATCGTGGATCCTTCCGGCATGAGCGGCAGGCAGGCCTGCACGGTGAAGTAGGAACCAAGTACATTTGTATGCATGACACGGTCGAATTCCTCCATCGTGACATCCGTCAGGGATACATACTTTCCGACGCCGGCATTGGCGACAACGATATCGACATGTCCCTGTTCCTCTTTGATCTTTTCCGCCACTCTGTCCATATCCTGCCGGCTGCCGACATCAGCTGTCATATAACCGACATTCTTTCCGATCTTTTCAGCGGCTTCCTTCAGGACTGCTTCACGGCGGCCGGTGATGTACACATACGCGCCTTCTTCCGCATAGCGGCGGGCCATCTCGTAACCGATGCCGGTTCCCCCGCCGGTAATCAATGCCACCTTGTCTTTCAGTCTCATTGGCTTTTCCTCCTGTCTGTATAATAGCAGTCAGAAAAGCGGAACCGAAGTCTCCTTTTGGAAATCAGTGTATACCAAAAGGTATTCACTCTTTAACAATCAGCGAGAGGAACTTTTTCACCTTTTCGGATGGAAAAACAGAATGCAGGATGCCATAAGGTATTGTGAACTTCCAGGCAACATCAACGATACTCAGCATCGGATGCGCCTTTGCCCACTGTTCGCTGGTGACAAGCAGCCAGCCTTTCTTTTCACAGTCATTGAAAACCTGCATATCCAGATGATCGAAGTCATGAATCCTGACATCTTTTATTTCTTCTTTCAGATACCTGCGGATGCTGTCCATTGCCTGGATCCTGCCGGGACTGATCAGAAGGATATCGCTTCCTTTCAGATCCTGCGGTATGATATCCACCCGGTGGGCAAACGGATTTCTTCTCGATACGGCAATTTTTACTTTGTCATCCATCAGGGCAGTTCCCGAACAGTTCCGATAAGCATAATGGATTTCATCGCAAATACCGGTCAGCATATCGATTTCCGAGCCCAGACCGGCAAAAACACGGCTGATATCGGCAGGTGTGTTCTGAAACGGAATGATCTGGATCTTCAGCTGTGGCCACTGTTCATAGATCCTGACCCAGTAATCGGTGATCAGATCGGCACTGGTGACAGGCGAAGTTGCGACCCGCAGGACATTGTTTTCGTCATCAGCACTGCTGCGGGCTCTGGCAATGCTTTTCTCGGCATATTCCAGCAGCAACTTCCCGTCCGTATACAGGGAATGGCCGGCAGCCGTCAGCTGCAGACCGCGGCTGGTGCGCTCAAAAAGCACTGTTCCGGTTTCCTCTTCCAGGGCGTCGATCTGCTTGATGATCGCTGAAGGCGTCACATACATTCTCTCCGCCGCCTTGCGGAAGGATCCCGCATCAGCGGTAATGATCATTGTCTCCAGATGTCTGAGATTCAGCATAAATCTTCCTCTGTCCTTATTGTATACTGCCGGACACCTTCTTTCATATAAAAAACCGCATACTTTAAGGTATACGGTTCATTCGCTATTGTCCGTGAACAGTTTACTTGTAGTCAAAGCCGGACGATTCGTTGAGCGGCTTTTCCAGAATTTCCGGATTGTCACAGATATGCTTCAGCAGTTTCAGGCTGCGGGCAAAGTAGAAGCCGTCGCCGATTCTTTCGTCGATCGTCGCGCCGACATCGATGACATCACGGATTTCCTTGTGACCGTCTTCCATCAGGATCTCTTCCTTATGCAGGGTGCCACTCGTGACCATGATGGAATTGGTTCCGTAGTTGTTCAGATGATGGTACACGGACGGGCACTTGATACTGCCGAGGTTGGAAACCAGGATCGAGGAATAGTTCGGATCGCCGTCGGTCAGGAACTTCGGGTTGACGCCCCAGAAATCCATCCAGCGGATCATCCGGATCGAAGCTACGAAGATCGGTCTTGGCAAGGCGGCGAACTTGTCGAGCAGTTCGTCGATTCCGCCGGTGGCATGCTCGCTCTTGCGCGCTTCCTTGACATCGCCGATGATCTTCTTCGAGATCTCGTTGACCGTGTCGGTCATTTCCGGTATGAAGTACATCAGTGTTTCCTCGGCACCGTCGGTAAACCGGCGTTTGGCGACGAAGGAAAGACTGATTTCATTTCTTTCGTAAATACGGTATCCCTGGATGAAACGGTTCATCAGCGGCCGTTCGACCAGCATTCTTGCCAGGGCTGTGATCATGCAGTGGAAGATCGTCATCTTGTCTTCTGTTCTGCCTTCGTTTTTCTTTTCCAGATAGGCAAGCAGATTTGTCGCGTCGATTGTGTCCTGCAGATATACTTCGCAGTCGGTACGGTTCGGGAACAGTGCCGTCATGACTGTCTGCAGACCGGGTGCCTTGACCCGTTTGCCGTCGCGTCTGTCGCCCCACTTTACTTTTTCTTTCGCCATATCATTTTCCTCTTAACACGCCTTATTCTACCACCAAATCAGCCGGAAATTCATAAACATTCTCACTTCCCGCAACTGTCCGCAGACTGTATGCATTCCCGGAAGGAGCCATAACATCGGCGCAGAAATTCCTTTTCTTTTCAAAACCGTTCTTTTCCAGCACCCGGATCATCGCCTTGTTGTCACTGTCAACATAGGCGGTCAGCCTCCGGCACCATTGTTTCTCTTCCAGCATCTTCATGAACTGTCTGAGCGCTTCGGTTCCATACCCCTGCAGGGAGTATTCCTTTTTCAGGATCAGATCCAGCTCGCCGTCTTCATTGATATCCTTTGAAGCTTCGATCTTGCCGATGATCGCATCATCAAGAAGGATCGCATAGCAGAGAAACGGTTTGCCGTTGACGTTTTCGCTCCTGATCGCCCGGAAGTAATTGCGGGTGGCGGAAACATCCAGCGGCACCCGGATCCTGACCAGGCAATGACTCTGGTCGGCATGTTCATACAGTTCCTTCAGGGCATCCATCCGTTGGGTCGGCCATTTCTCCAGCCGTATCATGAATTGCCCCAGGCTGCGACTGCCTTCTGTACCGCTTTATCAATAAGTCTGCGGTTACGGCGGATTTCCTTGGTATGTCCTTTGGCGGCCGGAAACAGTTTCGGCAGCAGCAGGTCGGCACCGACAGGCAGCAGATATTTCATCATCCCCTGGGGAATGACAAAGTGGGTGCCGTGTTCATACAGCAATGCCTCGACGGTGCATTCATGTTCTCTTGCCTGCAGTCTCTTCAGAATTCTGCGGCTGTAGCGGCAGGTATCCCAGAGGGCGTCATCCTCGGCTCCGATCAGCATTACATGGCCTTTGATATCCTCGATGCGGATCATCATTTCCTCGCGCAGAGGACAGCGGAATTCCGATTCGTCGAACAGGATCCTGGCAGCGGCCATGTTGCCGGTGTCCCTGGCTTCCTGTTTCAGTACCTGCCAGTAGTCGGGATGGGCGAAGGCATAGGGAAGATACGGCAAACCGACATTGCCCCAAGTCAGTGTCGATTCCCCTTCCGCCGGCCGTTCCTGTGCTCCATCCTTACCGTCGCGGATAAAGCCCTGCATGACAAAGTCAGAAGCCGACATGGCGATCGTCAGTGTCAGATCCGGGATCAGCGAAGCGGCAGTCAGGGCGATCATACCGGTCGTTGAAATACCGGCGATGCCGAATGCGTCGTTTCCCGCCTGCTTCATCACATCGATGGCTCTGGTGATTTCCTCCAGCGGCCAGCTGTGATAGCCGTAGTCCTTTTTACCGGCGGAAAGCGCCATCACATTGCAGGAAAGATCATGGAAGTAGCGGGCACCGCATTTGACAAGATGGTCTTCGCTGTCGTCTCCCAGCATGACGATCATTGCCTTATGGGACGGTTTCTTTTCATTGGGATAATACACGCCATGGAAGCCGTCGGTGTCCCTCTCATATCGGATCATTTTCATGATATTCCTCCTTCTCTATGCAGAAATACATATGTATGGTCATCGGAATCCTCATCAGAATACTGATAACCTGTATTGAACTGTTTGACATCTTCCGGCTTTTGGATGTTGTTTTCCGCCAGCCAGTACACCATTTCCCCTCTTGCCATCTTGGCCAGGGTTCCCTTCTGGATCAGTTTGCCGTTTTTCTTCTGGGCAAAGACAATCGTAATGTAATTGTCTCCGGCATAAGGCAGCACGGCATCGCTGTATTCCTTGGAAGCCAGATTCAGGATCAGGTCATTCCCGATTTCGCGATAAAGCTTATCTCCCCAGAACTGATAGAGGCTGCCGGTTTCGGGCAGCATTGCCTGCATTTCCAGACGGTACGGCGCAATGCCGTCGAACGGTTTCAGGATGCCGTAGAAACCGGATAGGATGCGCAGGTTCTCCTGCAGCCATGCCAGTCCCCTGTCTGTCAGGGCACCCGGCGCCATGTGCTGGAATGCCAGCCCGACATAGGAAAACACAGCCGGGGAAAGCGAATGTTCAAGGTCCATAGCTGATAATCTTTCCATGTTTTCCCTGACCAGCTTGTCGGAACATTTCCAGATGTCCTTCAGTTGCTTCTCATCATAAGAGCGCAGTTCCGCCAGCAGTTTCCTGCTGTCGTCAAGAAAGACAGGCAGATCCCGCCATGCGAAATCATCGTCTGCCCGGATCATTTTCTTGGCCGGGGAAAGAATTACCTTCATCCAAGATCTCCCAATACCTCGTCGCCGTGTTCGCCCGGTTTCACCTTGCCGTAGGTCTTGACGATCACTCCGTCCTCATCGATCAGATAGGTCGATCTGACAATGCCCATATATGTCCTTCCGGCCATTTTCTTTTCCTTCCAGACGTCATACATTTCAATGACTTTATGATCCTCATCGGAAAGCAGGGTAAACGGCAATGACTGCTTTTCCTCGAAGTTCTTATGTGACTTCACGGAATCCTTGGAAACACCGAGGATCACCGCTCCCTTTTCCGTGATCTGCGGATAGCGGTCGCGGAAGGAACAGGCTTCCTTGATGCATCCGCCTGTCTGGTCCTTGGGATAAAAATACAGAATGACCTTCTGTCCTTTATAATCGCTTAATGAATGTTCTTTTCCGTTCTGGTCCGGCAGCGTGAACTCCGGTGCCTTTGTGCCGACTTCAAGCATAATGAATCTCCTTTAACTGTCTTCATTGTACTACAGGCAGGGTTGACAACATTTCTAACATTTCGTTTAAAATGAAAGCGGAAAGAGTATAAAGGAGGACAATATGATCTACAGTGATTTTCAGGGACTGAAACTGTCACGTCTCGGTTTCGGCTGCATGCGTTTCAAAACCGATCCGGCAACCGGCGAAATCGACCAGGAAACTGTCAACAGGATGTTCGATCTCGCCATAGAAAAAGGCGTCAACTACTTTGACACCGCCTATCCGTATCTTGGCGGCAAATCGGAGATCGCCATGGCGGAAGCACTGAAGAAATATCCGCGCGACAGTTATTACATCGCCGACAAATTCCCCGGACATTCCCTGCCGGGACCGATCGACAATATCGCCCTCTTCAACCAGTCGCTGCAGAAATGCAGCACCGATTATTTCGATTTCTATCTGCTGCACAACATCACTGAATGGTCGGTGAAGATCTACGAAAGCGATGAATACCATATCATTCCCGATATCCTGAAGATGAAGGAAGAAGGAAAGATCAGACATCTTGGCTGTTCGTTCCACGGCGGTCCCGAACTGCTGGAGGAATTCCTCAGCCGCCATGAAGGTGTCTTCGAATTCGTGCAGATCCAATGCAACTATCTCGACTGGACGCTGCAGGATGCGAAAAAGAAATATGAAATCATTACCGATCACGGTCTTGGCGTATGGGTCATGGAACCCTGCCGCGGCGGCAAGCTGGCCAACCTGAATGAAGAGCAGTCGGCACGGCTGAAGCAGTTCGATCCGCAGGCAAGCAATGCCTCCTATGCCTTCCGTTTCCTGCAGGAACTGCCCAATATCAAGGTCATCCTTTCCGGCATGAACGAAGTCTTCCAGGTGGAAGACAACCTCAACACCTTCGAAACCTACCAACCGCTGAGCGAAGCGGAAAAGAATACCCTGCTTGATATTGCCGAAGGCATGAAAGCCGGCGTTCCCTGCACAGCCTGCAGATACTGCTGCGACGGCTGCCCGATGGGACTCAACATTCCCTACCTGCTGGCTGTCTACAATGACTACAAGGTCAATGCCAGTGCCATTGCCGGCATGCGCCTGGACGGTCTGGATGAAGACAAGCTGCCGTCAGCCTGCATCGGCTGCGGCCAGTGCAGCCACGCCTGTCCGCAGGGCATCGACGTACCTGCCGCCCTGGCTGAACTGACAAAGTTGTATGCCGAAGGTCCGCACTGGGAAGAGACAAGGAAACAGAGAGGCAAGGAAATCCGTCAGGCTCTCAATATGGACGAATGAACAGAATTTGAAAACCGGGAATTGACATGTGACCGTGCGTTCACTATATTGTATGTGAACGTTCGGTCACTTTTTTGGTTGAGGTATTGTTTATGGCAAAAGGAACAAAAGAAAAGATCCTGATGAAAGCCCTGGAAATGTTTTCCGAAAACGGTTATGCGGGAACGAATATCCGGGAACTGACAGCCTCCCTGGGACTGGTCAAGTCTTCGATGTACCGTCACTTCAGAAACAAGGAGGAAATATGGGATACCCTTCTTGACGAACTGGTCGCCTATTATGAAGAACGTTTCGGTTCAGCAGAGCATCTGCCGCCCGTACCGGAAAGCGCTGAGGAACTGGTCGCGATGACAATGAAGATGGCGGACATCACGATCCATGACGAGAAGATCATCATGTCGAGGAAGCTGCTTTCCATCGAACAGTTCCGGGATGAGAAAGCCCGCAATCTTGCGACCAGACACTTTGTGACCGGGCTGACTGATATGTTCACACCGGTCTTTGCCGGAATGATGGACAAGGGACTTCTGAAAAAGAATGATCCGGCGATGCTGGCGTTTGCCTACACCGCTCCCATCTCGGCATTGATTCATCTCTGTGACAGAGAACCGGACAAAACAGAAACCACGATGAAACAGATCGAGGCATTCAGCCGACATTTTGTACAGGAGTACGGTATACAGCAGGAGGATCAGAACAATGAATAATATCAATGCATTTTTCAGCGCAGCGTTTCCCTGGATCATGATCGGACTTCTGCTTGCCGGGTATTTCGCATACACGGCAAAAAACCAGAAGGACGGCGACGTCCGTCTGAATCACGGCATGGAAGGAATGTCGCTCGGACTGTGCCTTGGTTTTGCCATAGGCTATGCCATAAACAATCTGACGGTCGGTATGATGATGGGAATGGCCGGCGGGCTGATCATCGGTTCGATGTTTGAGAAAAAAGGACAGGAATAATATAGAGGTAAATATCATGAAACAAAACAGCATCTGTATCCGCCGGCTGAAGGAAAACGAAATTCCCGCCGCCCATGAACTGGCCTGGCGGGTATTCAATGAATATGAAGCACCTGACTATGGCGAACAGGGAACGGAATCCTTCCGCCATGCCATGCATGATCAGGAATATCTTGCGGGAATGGAATACATCGGTGCTTTTGATGAGGAAAAACTGGTCGGCGAAATCGCCCTTAAGCCGGAAAGGAAACACATCTGTTTCTTCTTCGTCGACGGAGCGTATCACCGCCGCGGTATCGGCACCGCCATGCTGCATTATCTGCTTGAACAATATCCGGACGAAACGATCACCTTGAATTCCTCCCCGTACGGTCTTCCCTTCTACAAAGCCGTCGGCTTCAGGGAAACAGACAGAACACAGACAGTCGACGGCATCACCTTCACACCGATGGCATACTTTTCTGAACAAAAGAGGTAACAATATGTGCACCAGTATCGTTGTCAACAAAACAAAAACCATCGCCGGCTTCAACCTCGACCTCCTCGGCATGGAGTGGCGGGTAAGACCGGACGAACATGGCGTCTATATCGAAATCAATGACGCCGCGGAAGGATGGATGCCCCTGTTCGGCGCCAATGACAGAGGCGACTTTGTCGGCATGCCGACCTGCTGGCCGTATGACAAAAGAAGCGATCCGCGGGAAGACAGTCTCAATGTCATCATGCTGGATATCGATCTTCTGACCGGAAAGAAGACCTTTCAGGAAACAAAGGAAATTGCCGAAGCAGGCAGAATCTGCAGCATACCGGGAACGACCTTCATGTCCGCCCTTTCCGACGCAGAAGGAAATGTCATGCATGTGATTCCCGGCCAGGGATGTCTGTATTACGAGAAACCGGAATACCGGATCATGACCAATTTCTCCCCGTTCAAGGGAAACAGCGAAACGCATCCCTGGATGGGCTGGGACAGATATCAGAAAGCAGAAGAAATGCTGAAACAGGCAGATGACACGTTCGATGTCAGAGACTGTTTCGAAATCCTGCAGGCAGTATCCCAGACCGTGTGTCCGACTGTTGTGTCCATGGTATTCGATGTCACGGAGCGAACCGTGTACTGGTGTGAGAACAGGAACTACAGCGACATTCGGAAAGTCGGATTCTCAGTTTGAATCTGAAGACAAAACAACAATGTTTTTCAAAGAAAGAAGGCATTCAAATGAAAAGAAAACTGATTCACTGGTTCGGACTTTGCGGCATCCTGGCATTTCTGTCCTATACAGCCGCTGTTGTATTTTCTCCGTCCGCCTATCCCGGTTATCAGTGGATGACGCAGGCCGTCAGTGACCTGTCGGCCGAATCAGCGCCGTCGCGGCAGTTATGGAACCAGCTTGCGGCATTCTACAATGTCGGCAGTGTCGTCTGTGTGACCTGTGTGTCCATCCGTGTTTCCGAACAGAAACCGGCATCGAAGCTGTTCCGCACCGGAATTTATCTGTTTACCCTGATGAGCTGGATTTCATCGGTGGGATACGGCATGTTTCCGCTGGCGGATGCCGGCAGGGAAATCGTGTCTTTTCAGGAAATCATGCATATCGCCGTGACAGTTCTTGTCGTTCTTCTGTCGATCGTTTCGCTGGTTCTGCTGATTATTGCCGGCTTGAAAAACAAGGAAGTCAGAAGCACTGGTATCTTTGCGGCGATTGCCCTGGCCATGATGATGGTCGGTGCCATCGGTCAGAGCCTCGTTCCGCCGCAGTATTTCGGCATTGTCGAACGCTTCAGTGTTTTTGCAGCCGTCGGATTCACAGCCGTGCTTGGCTGGCAGCTGTTTGCCGGAATGTTTGAGAACGGCCAATGACATCAGTTATATAAAACAGTTATGAGAAAACAGGGAGGTATCTCATGAAAGACTTTATCGCCTATTGCGGACTGGACTGTGAAAACTGCCAGGCCCGTCAGGCAACGATCAACAACGACGACAATCTGCGCCGGGAAGTAGCAAAACTCTGGTCAGAACTCAACCAGGCGGAAATCACACCGGAAATGATCAACTGCACAGGCTGCCGGATCGCAGGTCCGAAAACTCCTTTCTGCGATGCAATCTGTCCGATCCGCCAGTGCGCCAAAGCCAGGAATTACGAGACCTGTGCAGACTGCAAAGAAATGGAACATTGCGAAAAACTGGCAATGATCACCGCCAACAATCCCGATGCGCTGAACAATCTGCGCTTGTAACATGATATGATTTCTGCAGGTGACAGAATGACAAAGATGGTAACATACACAAAAGATCAGAAAGAAACCGTCGAGACTGGAATTAATGCCATCCGCGAAGTTCTGAAAGGTGATGATTCACAGGCTAAGCGGTCTTTGCTGCTGTGCCTTGACTGGTACATGGATCCCTTTTACGGACACCGTCACGAGATCATGCCGTTTCATGAGGAACTCAAGGAACTCCTGCAGGAAGTGATCCTCGAAGATCCGGACGGAGACGTCAAAGAAGATGCCATCCAGCTTCTGCAGGATTTTGAATTCCCGCCGTTTCCCCTTCTGGAACAGAACTTCGATACGGTTCCCGAACCGTATTGTCACGATGTGGAGATCCTTCTGCATCCCCTTCCTGCCAGGGAATACCGCGACATCGGAACTCTCTATCAGGATCTGAAAAATGTCGAAGATCTCAAAGGCGAAGTTTCATTGGATAACGATACTGTTTACTGGCAGCTGCCAAACGGCGTGCTTGTCGATATCAGCATCAACCAGCTGGAGAATTCCTCGTTATGTGAAGGCTATATCGGAACGACCTGCATGAAAGACGGGAAAAAGCGGGTTCTGACCCACTGGCACCCGGTGCCGGAGGACATCTGGAGCGATCTTATGGATATCCAGACCGGCAGAACGTTCTGGGCGGTGAAGAAAACCATGTTCGGGGAATCATTGCCGCTGATCTTCGATATCAGGGAATTTGCCCGCCTGCCGCAGAAGGAAAAGGATAAATATACAATACTGGAATAAAAAAAGGAGGATCTGACCGTTGAATAGTTTAAAGACTATTCGATGAGATCAGATCCTCTTTCATGTTCATGCAAGCAGTTCTTCTGCGGCAAGTCCGTTCCAAAGACGGAAGTAAGTGCCTTTCTTCAGCAGCAGTTCTTCGTGCGTTCCTTCTTCTTCGATGCCCTGCTTGTTGAGGACGATGATCCTGTCGGCATCCTTGACCGTGGTAAGACGGTGGGCGATGGTCAATGTCGTGCGGCCTTTGGAGAGTTTCTCGAGGCTTTCCTCGATCAGAAGCTCGCTCTGGTTGTCGAGGGCGGATGTCGCTTCGTCGAGGATCAGGATCGGCGGATTCTTCAGGAAGACACGGGCGATGGAAATGCGCTGCTTCTGACCACCGGAGAGCTTGACGCCCCGTTCACCGACATAGGTATCGTAGCCGTCCTTGAGTTCATTGATGAAACTGTCGGCACCGGCAAGTTTTGCGGCCTGAATGATTTCTTCCCTGGTCGCATCCTGTTTGCCGTAGGCAATGTTTTCCAGGATCGAACCGGAGAAGAGATATACATCCTGCTGGACAACGCCGATGGCGCTGCGCAGGGAATGCAGTGTCACCTTGCGGATGTCCTGGTCATCGATCAGGATGCGTCCGGAAGTCACGTCATAGAAACGCGGGATCAGGGATGACAGTGTGGTCTTGCCGCCGCCGCTTTCCCCTACCAGAGCCAGGTTCTCACCCGGTTTGATATTGAGATTGATGTGATGCAGGACACGGTTGTGATCATCGGGGTATTCAAACGAGACATCGTCGAATACGATGTTGCCTCCCTTGATTTCCAGTTCTTTGGCATTTGGATCGTCTTCGATATCCACCGGTGTGTCCATGATCTCCAGGAATCGTTCGATGCCGGTCAGTCCCGACTGGAACTGTTCGGCAAATTCGACGATCCTTCTGATTGTCGCAATCATCGTCGTGACATACAGCATATAAGCAACCATGTCGCCGGCATTGATCAGACCGTTGGCCATGAACAGGCCGCCGGCCAGGATCGTCGTCAGATACATCAGCCCGTCGAAGAACCGGGTGGACATCATGTATGCCGCCATGGCATAGTAACGCTTCTTTTTGACATCGCGGAATTTCTCGTTGCGGTCGCTGAAGCGGCTCAGTTCGTATTCCTCGGCGGTGAAGGCCTTGACGACCCTGACACCGAGCAGTGATTCCTCAAGCTGGGAGTTCAGTTCGCCGATCTGCACACGCTGGGCCTTGGTGGCATTGCGGAAACTGAAATTCAGTTTGATCGAGGCATACAGCATAACCGGAATGCAGGCAAAGATGATCACCGTCAGAAGGATATTGGACTGACAGAGAATGATAAATGCCGCCACGCCCTTGATGAAGGCGATGAAGAATTCTTCCGGACAATGATGTGAGAATTCGGTGATATCGAACAGGTCGCTGGTAATGATGCCCATCAGCTGGCCGACTTTCGTATTGGCGTAGAAACTGTCGCTGAGACGCTCCAGATGGCGGAAGGCATCGGTGCGCATGTCGGTTTCGATATAGACACCCATGATATGTCCCTGTGAAGCCATGAAGTAATAGGCGGCCATATCGATCAGCCGCAGGATACCGTAGATCACCGCCAGGCGGATGACGAACGCCACCGTCAGCGAGGCCGGATCGTTCATTGCGGTATTGGTCAGGGTGCTCATAATGCGGGGCAGGACAATGTCGCACAATGTTGTCAGGGAAGCACAGAACAGGTCGAAGACCAGCAGCTTCTTCTGTCTCAGAAGATACGGTGCGAACCTTGACAGAAGTTCCTTTGTCTTGTATCGCTTTGAAACCATCGTACTCATAGGCTTCCCTCCCCTTATAGTTGGTAATTATATCAAAAGATAACAGCCGCACAGTTAAAAAAGCATCTTTCCGTTTCCGGTCAGATGCTTTTTGGTTTTGGAACTCCTCAGGGAATCAGAATACTTCGCCGTTGCTTTCGCAGACTTTCTTGTACCAGAAGAAGGAATCCTTTCTGCTTCTGGAGAAGTCGCCGGTTCCGTCGTCATGTCTGTCGACATAGATGAAGCCGTAGCGCTTCGCATACTGGCCTGTACCTGCAGATACGAGGTCGATCGGTCCCCATGTCGTGTAGCCGATCAGCGGAACACCTGCTTCGCAGGCTTTCTTCATTGCCGCGACGTGGCCTTTGAAGTATTCGATACGGTAGTCGTCATGGATGGAGCCGTCTTCCTCGACCTTGTCGAATGCGCCGAAGCCGTTCTCGACGACCATCAGCGGCAGGTGCGGATATCTGTCTGCCAGTGTTTCCAGTGTGTGCTCGAGTCCGTCCGGATCGATCTGCCAGCCCCAGTCGGAAGCCTTCAGATACGGGTTCTTGCCGCCGTGTGTCATGTTGCCGGCTGTCGTTTCAGCGTCAGCGTGAGTCGTGACGCAGTTGGACATGTAGTAGGAGAAGGTATGGAAGTCGACTGTGCCTTCTTTGATGATGGCAGCGTCTGCCTCATCATCCATGAACCACGGATCGACGCCCATTTCTGTCAGATACTTCTTTGCCCATACCGGATATTCGCCTCTGACCTGAACATCGCAGCACAGGTTGTTCTTGAGGTTCTCTTCCCTGTCGCAGGCCAGGATGTCCTTCGGATCCGGTGTCAGCGGATAGGCAGTGACATGGGCAATCATGTTGCCGATCATGAAGTCAGGATTGATCTCGTGACCGAGTTTGACAACTTTCGCAGAAGCGACGAATTCATTGTGCAGCGCTTCGTACGTTCTCTGTCTGTTGGATTTCAGATCAGAGAGCTTGATCGGTTCTGTCGCATTGATGTCTTCGTCTTCCATGATACCGAGACCATACAGGTTGCCGATGCCTCCTTCGCCCATGCATGCGATATTGATTTCGTTGAAGGTCAGCCAGTACTTGACCTTGTTCTTATAGCGCTTGAAGATCGTCTCGCAGTACTTGACGAACAGGTCGATGACCTTGCGGTTGGAGAAGCCGCCGTAGTTGGTGACAATTGCCCACGGAATCTCATAGTGGCAGATCGTTACCAGCGGTTCGATATTGTGCTTTTTGCACTCGTCAAAGACATTGTCATAGAACTGCAGACCGGCTTCATTTGGTTCATCGTCATCGCCGTTCGGGAAGATTCTGCCCCAGTTGATCGACAGACGGAATACATTCCAGCCCATCTCGGCAAACAGTGCGATATCTTCCTTGTAATGATGATAGAAGTCGATTGCTTCATGAGAAGGATAGAAAGCGTTCGGGTCGGTCACCGGCAGGAATGTACGCGGTGTGTTGACGTCGCCGCCCAGCAGCATATCAGGTACGGAAAGACCTTTGCCGTCTTCCAGATACGCGCCTTCACAC